>NZ_JBLFFN010000006.1:0-382476 GCF_051400855.1 Variovorax stachyos
CGCACAGTGTGCCCCTGCGCGACAAGCTTCTTGGCCGTCTCCGAAGTGACGGCCACTCGGGTTTCGCCGGGCACAGTTTCGGCCGGCACGCCTATCAGCATGGGGATCTCCTCGGGGCAACGTTGGAATTCGCGCCGAGCTTACATGAAGATGACAACCGGACGGCGTCCGCACTGTCCCGAGGGTGCGCGGACCTGTCGGTGCGCCGTGCATGCACGCACAAGACCTCTTCCAATTCGGCGCCCGCTTCCTGTACAGTGCGATCCGCGCGCGACCGGCGCCCAGAAAGGCCGGCAGCGTGGAACAAGAATTTTCAGGGAGATGCTATGCGAGTAGCGATGCTCGACGACGAGCCGCGCGAGATCGAATCGATCCAGCGCATGATGGCGATCAGCGGTCACGAGTGCCACGGCTATGCCAACGGCAAGTCCTTGCTTCGAGGACTCCAGGCGCTGCGCTACGACCTGCTGGTACTCGACTGGCTTCCCCGATGTCGCAGGAATCGAGATGGTCCGGCGGCTGCGCCAGAGTTTCGGCAACCGGCTGCCGCTGCTCCTCACGGCCGGTCCCGAGGACAAGCCCCGAATGAGCACCGCCCTGCTGGCTGGCGCGGACGACTTCATGGTCAAGCCCCTGGGCAGCGCCGAACTGCAGGCGCGCGTGCACGCCCTGTTGCGCCGGGCATATCCGACGCGTTTCGAGAGAGAACTGGTCTACGGGCCCTATCACTTCTCCCCGCTCACCGGTACGATCCGCCTGCACGGAGAACCGGTGCGCTTGAAGCAGCGCGAGTACGACCTCGCGCTGCTCCTGTTTCGCAACATCGGCCGACTGCTGCCGCGCGAGTACCTGATGCTGACGGCCTGGGGGCAAGAGCTGGAGGCCGGCTCGCGTTCGCTCGACACGCATGTGTCGCGGGTGCGCACCCGGCTGGATCTGCGCCCCGCCAACGGCATGGTCCTGGCCTCGGTCTATGGCCTCGGCTACCGGCTGGAGTACATCGCCGAGCACGGGACCGAGTCGCCGTATCCCATGGCAGGGCCAGCAGAATGATCAACCAAGGAGTGATGCCACGATGAAACAAATGTTCCGAACCTTTCTGGTAGTCGTTCTGCTCGGCAGCTGGCTGCAACTCGCGTTTGCGCAGGACGCGGAACCGAGCGACCTGGTCCGCGGCGGCCTGCAGGCGATCCAGATGATCGACCAGAACAAGACCGGCGAGCTCTGGGACGGCGCCACGCCGGCTGCCCGCAAGCGCGTGAGCCGCGACGACTTCGTGAACCAGGTCGCCAAGGCACGCGCCCCGCTCGGCGCGGCGCAGCAGCGCACATGGGTCGCGATCAACCGGCAGGTGGTCGGGGAGGGCAACCAGGACCTGGCCGGCCAATACGTGAGCATCGAATACGAGACCCGCTTTGCCAACAAGGCGAACGCCACCATGCGCGAGCTGGTCACCTTCCAGCTGGGCGACGACCGGGTCTGGCGCTTCTCGGGCTACGTATTGCGCTGATGGTGCGCTGATGGCGCATCGCTGGAAGCCCAACGTCACGGTCGCCGCGGTGATCGAGCAGGCCGGCCGCTTCCTCGTGGTCGAGGAACAGACGAGCGACGGCCTGCGGCTGAATTCGCCCGCGGGTCATCTGGACCCCGGCGAGTCACCGGCCGAAGGCTGCGCGCGCGAGACGCTGGAAGAAACCGCCCACCGCTTCACCCCGACCGCGCTGGTGGGCATCTACATGGCGCGCCAGCGCGGCGCCAGGGGCGAGGACACCACCTACATGCGCTTCGCTTTCTGCGGCACGCTTGGGCCTCTCGAGGCGGGCCGCGCGCTGGATCACGGCATCGTGCGCACCTTGTGGATGACGGCGGAGGAACTGCGCGCGAGCCGCGAGCGCCATCGCAGCCCGCTGCTGTTGCAATGCGTGGACGACTATCTCGCGGGCCATCGCCATCCGCTGGACATCATCCACGTCCACGCCTCGGTGACGGGCAAGGACGAGGCCTGAGCACCGCACGGCCGTCCTGAGCTGCTCGCCGTCCGGTCGAAGGCGAACGTACGCCGATGGGGCGTCAGCCAGCGCGCGAAATCACTCCGCCGCCCAGGCAGACCTCGCCGTCGTAGAGAACCGCGGACTGCCCCGGCGTCACCGCCCATTGGGGCTGGCCGAAGACGAGCCGGAACGCGCCGTTGGCGCCCTCTGCCAGCGTGCAATCGGCATCCGCCTGGCGGTAGCGCGACTTCGCAGCGTAGGCGCCCGCGGACGGCGCCTTGCCCGCCACCCAGCTGGCGTCGTCCGCTTCCAGGGCCGGCGACAGCAGCCAGGGATGGTCGTGGCCCTGCACCACCCAGAGGGTGTTGCTTTCGATGTCCTTGCGCGCCACGAACCAGGGCGCATGCTCGCCGGCGCCCCGCTGCGCCCCTTTGGGCTTGAGGCCGCCGATGCCCAAGCCCTGGCGCTGGCCGAGGGTGTAGAAGCTCAGCCCCTGGTGCTCGCCGATGCGCCGGCCGCGCTCGTCGCGGATCGGGCCCGGCTCCTTCGAGATGTAGCGGTTGAGGAATTCCCGGAAAGGCCGCTCGCCGATGAAGCAGATGCCGGTCGAGTCCTTCTTCTTCGCGTTGGGAAGGCCGATCTCGTCGGCAATGCGCCGCACCTCGGTCTTGTGCAGCTCGCCGACGGGGAACATCGTCTTCGCCAGTTGCTGCTGGCTCAGGCGGTGCAGGAAATAGCTCTGGTCCTTTGCGGGATCGAGGCCCTTGAGCAGCTCGTAGCGCCCGCTCGCCGCGTTGAAGCGAACGCGAGCGTAGTGCCCGGTGGCGATCTTTTCCGCCCCGAGCCGCATCGCATGATCGAGGAAGGCCTTGAACTTGATCTCGGCATTGCACAGCACGTCCGGGTTGGGCGTGCGGCCGGCCTGGTACTCGCGCAGGAATTCGGCGAAGACACGGTCCTTGTAGTCGGCCGCGAAGTTGACGTGCTCGATCTCGATGCCCAGCACGTCAGCCACGCTGGCGGCGTCGATGAAGTCGATGTTCGACGAACAGTATTCGCTGTCGTCGTCGTCCTCCCAGTTCTTCATGAAGATGCCGACCACCTCGTGGCCCTGCTGCTTGAGCAGGTGCGCCGTGACCGCGGAGTCCACCCCGCCGCTCAGGCCCACCACGATGCGCTGCTTGTCCATGGGCCGCGATTGTCCCAGCCCGGCCATGCCGGTGCCTGTGCGCGGGTAATCACGAAGGAAGCCGCCCCTGCGGGTCTTCATCCAGTTGAAAGAAGCGGCGCCGAGGTTCACACTGCAACGCCGATCGAAGCACAACAACGCGGGCGGGCGACCAAGCGTCCGCCAAGGAGACACGCATGGATCACCTCAGCGGCATGGACGCCTCGTTCCTGCACCTCGAAACCCCAGAGTCGCCGATGCACGTCGGGAGCCTGCACCTGATCGACCTGCCGCCCGGCTACGAGGGTGACTTCGCAGAGGACGCCAAGAAGTACCTGAGCGGCCGCCTGCACCTGGCCTCGGTGTTCGTGCGCAAGCTGGCGATGATGCCCTTCGACCTGGCCAACCCGGTCTGGGTGGACGACGACGACCTGGACCTGGACCACCACATCCACCACGTGATCATGCCGAGGCCCGGCACCATGGCGCAGCTCGAGCGCCTGGTGGGACGGCTGCATTCCTCGCTGCTGGACCGCAGCCGTCCGCTGTGGGAGATGCACATCATCGAGGGCCTGCAGACTGGCCAGGTGGCGCTCTACAGCAAGATGCACCATGCCGCGATCGACGGCCAGGCCGGGGTGGCGGTGGCCAAGGCGCTGTTCGACATTTCCGAGACGTCGGCGCCGGTGAAGACTCCGCGCGTGACGCGCCGGCCCGACTCGTCGCAGCTCGGCATGGCCGAGCTGGCTACGGCCGCGCTGAGCAACGCGGTGCAGCAGTATGTGAAGCTGATCCAGTCGATCCCGGCCACCGCCAAGGCCGTCGGCAACGTGCTGATGCCGATGTCGGACGGGACAGGCCAGCGCAGGTTCGAGCTGCCCAAAACCCTGCGCACCGCGCCGCGCACGCCGCTCAATGTCTCGATCACCAACCAGCGCTCCTTCGCCGCGCGCTCGGTGCCGCTGGCCGAGGTCAAGCAGATGTCGAAGGCCACCGGCACCAGCCTCAACGACATCGTGCTGGCCATCTGCGCCGGCGCGCTGCGCCGCTACCTGGCCGACTACGGCTGCACGCCGGCCAAGCCGCTGATCGCGGGCGTGCCCGTGTCGCTGCGCAGCGAAGGCAACACCGACCTCAACAACCAGGTTTCGGTGATGCTGGTGAGCCTGGCCACCGATATCGCCGACCCGCTGGAGCGGTTGGCGGCCATCCACGAATCGTCGAGCGAGGGCAAGAAGCTCACCGGCAACGTCAAGGCCGCGATTCCGACCGACTTCCCCTCGCTGGGCGTGCCCTCGCTGATGTCGGGCCTGGCGTCGCTCTACGGCCGCTCGGGGCTCGCCGACAAGCTGCCGCCGGTTGCCAACGTGGCGATCTCCAACGTGCCGGGGCCCTCCTTCGCGCTCTATTTCGCGGGGGCCAAGGTGGCGGCCTACTTCCCGGTTTCGATTCCGGGACATGGGCTCGCGCTGAACATGACGGTGCAGAGCTACAACGGTGCGCTCGAGTTCGGCCTCACGGCTTGCCGGCGCGCGGTGCCGGACGTGGCGGACCTGGGGGACTACGTGGTGGCGGAGCACAGGAAACTGTTCGGACTCATCGTGGGGAATGCTGAGCAGGCCGCTGTTGCTGCACCCGCTGTCGTGCCGGTGGCTGCACCAGCCGGTGCCGCTGTACCGAAGGCACCAGCGAAGAAGCCTGCGGCAACGAAGGGAGTGGCGAAGAAGAAGATCACGCCAAAGGCGGTGTGCCCGCCGGCGCCGAATGCGCCACGCAAGACCACCGCGTCCAAGCGCGCCGCAGCGCTGAACTGAGCTCTTTCGGATCTGCTCCCTCTCCCCCTGGGAGGGAGGTTGGGGTGAGGGCACCGAGCCTTCGCTCAAGCGCTGCGCATCATCAAGCGCCACTCCCCTCTCCCCGCCCTCTGCCCAAGGGCGAGCGAGTCAATCCCGAAGCGCCGCGAGCATCTCGTAGGACTTCAGCCGCGCTTCATGATCGAACACCTGCGAGGTGATCATCAACTCGTCCGCTCCCGTCCGCTCGATGAAGGCCTTCACCCCTGCCCGCACCGTCTCCCTCGATCCCACCGCCGCGCAGGACAGCACCGAGTCGAGCAACGCGTTTTCTGCCGGCCCGATGTGCGCGCGATAGTTTTCCACCGGCGGCGGCAGGCGGCCGGGACGGCCGCTGCGCAGGTTGACGAAAGCCTGCTGCCAGGAGCTCGCGCGGAATTCCGCCTCTTCGTCGGTCTCGGCCACGAACACGTTGAACCCCAGCATCACGTAGGGCTTGGCGAGCTGCTTCGAGGGCTTGAAGGTCTCGCGGTAGAGACGGATCGCCTGCATCAGCTGCTGCGGCGCGAAATGCGAGGCGAAGGCATAGGGCAGGCCCAGGTGCGCCGCGAGCTGTGCGCCGAAGGTGCTCGAGCCGAGGATCCACACCGGCACCTCCAACCCCGCGCCCGGGACGGCGCGCACCGCCTGCTGCGGCTCCTTGGACATGAAGTCCATCAGCTCGACCACATCCTGGGGGAACTGATCGGCATCGGATTGCAGGTCGCGCCGCAAGGCCCGCGCGGTGCGCTGGTCCGACCCCGGCGCCCGCCCCAGGCCGAGGTCGATGCGGCCCGGGTACAGCGACTCCAGCGTGCCGAATTGCTCGGCAATCACCAGCGGCGAATGGTTGGGCAGCATCACGCCGCCAGCCCCGATGCGGATGGTGGAGGTGCCGGCGCCGATGTAGGCCAGCAGCACGGCCGTGGCCGCGCTCGCGATGCCCGGCATGCCGTGATGCTCGGCCAGCCAATAGCGCCGGTAGCCCACCTTCTCGCCGTGCTGCGCCAGAGCGAGCGAATTGCGGAAGGACTGGGCGGCGTCGCCGCCTTCGGTGATGGGGGAGAGGTCGAGGATGGAGAAGGGCACCATGGTCGCGCATCATGGCGCGATCGCCATGATCGTGCTGGTGCAGGCCATTTCCGGGTTCTGATAAAACGTCGTGCTGTTGCCATCACCGAATCCGATGCCGCCATGTCCAAGTTCTGGTTGATGAAGTCCGAACCCGACGATTGCTCGATCGACGATGCGCTGGCCGCGCCCAACGCCACGGTGCCGTGGACCGGCGTGCGCGGCTGGCAGGCTCGCAACCTCATGCGCAACGAAATGCAGGTCGACGACGGCGTGCTGTTCTACCACTCGAGCTGCCCGCAGCCGGGCATCGTGGGCATTGCGCGCGTAGCCTCCGGCACGCGGCCCGATCCGACGCAGTTCGACCCCGAGACGCCCTACTACGACCCGGCATCGAAGCCCGAGCATCCGCGCTGGCTGCTGGTGGACGTGCAGGCGCTTCGCAAGACCCGGCTGCTGGGCTTGCCCGAGATGCGCGCGACGCCCGAGCTGGCCGACATGGTGGTGCTGCGCCGGGGCAATCGCCTCTCGATCACGCCGGTCGACCCGGTGCATTGGCACCTGATCGTGGACAAGTTGCTGGCCTGAGCGCGGCCCGCGCCCGGCTTAAAGACCCGCGACCGCGAGCTCGGCGCGCTGCTCGAGGTGGACCCAGTCCACCACCTCGCCGCGCGGCCGGTAGCCGAGCACCATGTGCTGGAGCTGCTGCCTGATCGATGGCGCGTCGTTGACCTCGATCGCAGCCTTCAGGCGCTCCAGCTGCGGCGACAGAAGCCCAGCAGCCGGAGCTCGCTGCTCGCCGACAGCGCCTGGGCCAGCTTGTGGCTGGCATCGCCTGCGCCGTAGATCAGCACGCGGGGGAGTTCCCTGCGGGTCAGCAGCCCTTGATAGATCCCGCCCAACCAGCCACGGGCAAGAAGTCGCGATGCGCTCACTGCCAACAGCAGCAGCAGCGGCTGGATCAGGCCGATGTGCGCGGTACGCCCGGCACGCCGATCGCCGCGAACACCAGCCCGTAGGCCGTGGCGTAGATCGCTACCGCCTCGTGGCGGCTGCCACGGCCGGCCAGCCGCTGTAGCGGAAGATGGCGCGATACAGGCCGAACTTCACGAACAGCAGCAGAGCCAGCGACAGCGACACCCCCACCGCCCACATGTTGCGGCTGGACAAGACCATCTAGGTATCGAAGCGCAGCGAGAGCGCGAGCCAGACCGTGAACACGCAGAGGCAGGCGTCCATCCCCAGTACCAGCGCACGCTTGACGGTGCGAGGCAGCGCCAGCAAGGAAGCCGCGGCCTTGTCAGGATTTCGGGCGCTCATTCATCGCTCGACTTCGATGCAGCTCGTCTCGCGAGAAGCCAGGCCATCGTCTGGCCAAGCGCCCAGCCGGCGAAGAGTCCGCACCCGTCTGCCAGCAGATCCCCCCACTCGGCGAAGCGGGCGGGCGTAAGCGATTGCAGCAGCTCGATCAGGGCGCCGTAAGCCAACAGGCCGCACACGAGGAACACCGTGCGGCCAGGGTAGGCCCAGCAGCCGAGCAGCATCAGTATGGCGAAGCCGAGCATGTGGTTGCTCTTGTCCCAACCGGTGGTGGGCATCTGGGGCACCGGGGGCAGGAGCGACATCGCGAGGATCGCGAGTGCACAGGCCCAGAAAGTACCGCGCCACACCTGTTGACTAGTCATGAAGCATTTCATCAGTGACGCACTCCATCGCGCCTGAGGACCTTGAGCCCCGTAGTCCAGAGTATTTGAAGGTCGAACCAGATTGACCGTCGTTGCAGGTATTCGACATCGAACGCCGCCTTCCGCGGGATTGGAAGCTCGTCCCGACCATTCACCTGTGCCCACCCCGTGAGTCCAGGCGTCAGCTCGTGCACGCCGTATTGCGCCCGTTGTTCAATGAGGTCCGACTGGTTGAATAACGCGGGACGCGGACCGACGAAGCTCATGTCACCCTTCAGAATGCTCCATAGCTGAGGCAACTCGTCGATGCTGCTTCAGCGCAAGAAGCTTCCGATCGGCGTGAGATGCTTCGTCGCGTCAACCAGCATGTGCGTGGCCAAGACGGGCGTTACCCCTGTTTTGATGTCCCACCCGATCCGACCAGTACAAGGCCGGTTCTTCCGAGGTCAAGCCAACCAGCAAAGCCAACAACAACAACGGCAAAGCCAGCACGGCGGCAGCTGGCACTGCCAACAAGAGGTCGAAGATCCGCTTCATATCATCCTCCCCGCTGCCCGCAAAGGCTCGGCGACCGGGCGCGTGACCTCGCCCATCCCATAGACCTTCGCATCCTCGCGGCTGAGCACCCGCACCAGGTCGCCGGCGGCCAGCAGGATGTCGGTCGGGTTGACGCCCAGCGCCGTCAGCCGCGGCAGGTCTATCACTGTGGTGGTGCCGCTGCGCGAGACGCTGACGGAGGAACGATCGGCCTCGACCGTGAAGCCTCCGGCCCGATGGATCGCCTCCGACAAGGTCATCGGGATGTCGTTGACCGCCTGCAGGCCTGGCGCGCGCACCTCACCATCCACATACACCCGGCCAGCCCGGTAGGACTGGATGCGGACTGTGATCTTCGGCTCGCTGAAGTATTTGGCGAGACGCGTGATCAGGCGGTCGCGTACTTCGGTTTCGGTGAGTCCGGCGACCTTGGAGCTGCCCACGTAGGGGAACTGAATCGTCCCGTCCGCGCCCACGTTGTAGCCGTTGCTGACAGGAGAGCCGGCGATGGCGTCCGTGGTGATGGAACCTGCCGGCGCGAGTACCAGGTCGGGGTGGTCCCACACCCTGATGTTCAGAATGTCGCCGCTGCCGACTTGGTAGGGCTGCGCGACACCGAACAGGCGCTTCACTTCCGACCCCACCACCATGGCTTGAGCCGCGCATTGGCTGCGGATCAGTTCGGATGTGATGCTTTGCAATGCCCCGGGGCGGCGGCAGATCTGCAGCGTCGGCAGACGGATTACCGGTGCTTGCGGATGGCCCTGCGACAGTCCCACCGAAGTTCACACCCGGTCCGACCGCGCAGCCACTCAGCACTGCGGCCGTGCAGATCAATGCGCATCGGAGAAACGGAGTCATCGCTGAAGTCGTCGAGGGTGTTGCCAAGCGGTGCGTATGGTGCTGAAGAGTCACCGTTGGAAACAATTGCCGCGACAATTCATCAGGATCTAGGCGACCCGAGGGCGCCTTTTCCGCTACTGCTACACGACGCAAGGCGCCCCCCGACCCCGATCGGCCGAATGAGCGCAACAAAAAAGGCGCAGGGCCGTCAAGCCCTGCGCCTTTGGAGGCGGTGTGAAGGTTCTCGTCAGAAAGGAATGTCGTCGTCCATGTCATCGAAGCCGGACGAGGACTTGGCCGGCGCCTGGCGGGCAGCTGGCGATGCGGCCGGTGCGCGCGGCGCCGCCGCAGGCGGGCGCGAGTAGCCGCCGCCACCGCCACCACCGCCCTGCGAGTAACCACCGCCATAGCCACCATCGTCCTCGCCCGAGGGCGCGCCCTGCCCCTGGCGGCTGCCCAGCATCTGCATCTGATCGACGCGGATGTCGGTGGCGAACTTCTCGACGCCGTCCTTGTCGGTGTACTTGCGCGTGCGGATCTGGCCCTCGACGTAGATCTGCGAGCCCTTGCGCAGGTATTGCGCGGCGATCTCGGCGAGCCGGCCGTTGAACACCAGGCGGTGCCACTCGGTGGCTTCGCGCATCTCGCCGCTCTGCTTGTCCTTCCACTTGTCGGTGGTGGCCAGGGTCACGTTGCAGATCTGGTCACCGCTCGGGAAGGTGCGGGTTTCGGGGTCGCGCCCGAGGTTGCCGACGAGGATGACTTTGTTGACCGATGCCATATGTGTTGCCCCTGATGAGTGGACGGAAGACGGGAAACGCGACATTGTGCCGCATGCAGGCCAGCCTCCGCCTTGCCGGCGAAGGGCTGGCGGCTCGCCTGCCCCTGTGCTCCGAAACTGCGGGGGATTTATCATGTTCGGTTGTCCAAAATCGACCGTCCTGTGAATTCCACCCTCATGGAGAGCGCCAGCGGCGCCTATCTCGGCGATAGCGCCGGCGGCGCCTACCTTGGCGCCGCGCTCGCGCAGCAGCGCATCAGCATCCGCGGCGCGCGCACGCACAACCTCAAGAACGTCGACCTCGATATTCCGCGCAACAAGCTGGTGGTGATCACCGGCCTGTCGGGCTCGGGCAAGTCCAGCCTCGCCTTCGACACGCTCTATGCCGAGGGCCAGCGCCGCTATGTGGAAAGCCTGTCGGCCTATGCGCGCCAGTTCCTGCAGCTGATGGACAAGCCCGATGTCGACATGATCGAGGGCCTGTCGCCCGCGATCAGCATCGAGCAGAAGGCCACCAGCCACAACCCGCGCTCCACGGTGGGCACGGTGACCGAGATCCACGACTACCTGCGCCTGCTGTATGCCCGCGCCGGCACGCCCTACTGCCCCGACCACGAGCTGCCGCTGCAGGCGCAGACCGTCTCGCAGATGGTCGACTCGGTCATGGCGATTCCGGACCAGCCGCGCCTGATGATCCTGGCCCCCGTGGCCCGCGAGAAGAAGGGCGAGTTCCTCGAGCTTTTCGCCGAGATGCAGGCCCAGGGCTACGTGCGCTTCCGCGTCGACGGGCAGACCTACGAATACAACGACCTGCCCAAGCTCAAGAAGACCGAGAAGCATGACATCGACGTGGTGATCGACCGCCTGCGCGCACGCCCCGACATGCAGCAGCGCCTGGCCGAGAGCTTCGAGAACGCGCTGCGCCTGGCCGAGGGCCGCGCCATCGCGCTGGAGACGCACGAGGACGGCAGCGCGAAGGAACACCTGTTCAACGCCAAGTTCGCCTGTCCGGTCTGCCACTACTCGCTGGCCGAACTGGAGCCGCGCCTGTTCTCGTTCAACTCGCCGGTGGGCGCCTGCCCGAGCTGCGACGGCCTGGGCCATCGCGAGTTCTTCGATCCGCAGCGCGTGGTCGCCTTCCCCTCGTTGAGCCTGGCCAGCGGCGCCATCAAGGGCTGGGACCGGCGCAACGGCTACTACTTCAGCATGCTGGAGAGCGTGGCCAAGCACTACAAGGTCAGCGTCGACACGCCCTTCGAGGAACTGCCTGCCTCGGTGCAGCAGGCGGTGCTGCACGGCTCGGCCGAGGAGGAAATCAAGTTCTCCTACACGATGGAAAGCGGCCAGCAGGCCGGCAAGAAGCTGGTGCGCAAGCACCCGTTCGAAGGCGTGATCCCGAACATGGCGCGGCGCTACCGCGAGACTGATTCGGCCATGGTGCGCGAGGAGCTCTCGCGCTTTCGCAACCTGCAGCCCTGCCCCGACTGCGCCGGCACGCGGCTGCGGCGCGAGGCGCGCCATGTGTACCTGGTCGACGAGTCGAGCGGTGGCGCGCAGCGCATGGCAATCTACGAGATCAGCCACGCCACGCTGCGCGAGAGCCTGGCCTATTTCCAGCGGCTGCGCCTGCACGGCGCCAAGGCCGAAATCGCCGACAAGGTGGTGCGCGAGATCGGCCTGCGCCTCAAGTTCCTCAACGACGTAGGCCTCAACTACCTGAGCCTCGACCGCAGCGCCGAGACGCTCTCGGGCGGCGAGGCGCAGCGCATCCGCCTGGCCTCGCAGATCGGCTCCGGCCTCACCGGCGTGATGTACGTGCTCGACGAACCCAGCATCGGCCTGCACCAGCGCGACAACGATCGGCTGATCGGCACGCTCAAGCATCTGCGCGACATCGGCAACAGCGTGATCGTGGTCGAGCATGACGAGGACATGATCCACGCCGCCGACCACGTGATCGACATGGGCCCCGGCGCCGGCGTGCACGGCGGGCGCGTGATGGCGCAGGGCAGCTACGCACAGGTCGCGGCGCATCCCGATTCGCTGACCGGCCAGTACCTCTCGGGTGCCAGGAAGATCGCGGTGCCCAAGCGCCGCACCCCGTGGCTGCCGGTGGTCGCCAAGCCTGCGGCAGCCGAGCCGAAGAAGGCCTCGCGCTTTCCCATGAGCCCGGCGGCCGAGCGGCGCGCGGCGCGCGAGGCCGCGCACCTCGCCAGCCAGACCGACCTGCAGGAGATCCGAGTGGTCGGCGCCACCGGGAACAACCTCAAGAACGTCAGCGTGGCCTTTCCGGTCGGCCTCTTCACCTGCGTGACCGGCGTCTCGGGCTCGGGCAAGTCCACGCTGGTCAACGACACGCTCTACGCCGCGGTCGCGCGCACGCTCTATCGCGCGCACGACGAGCCGGCCGCGCACGAGACGGTGGAGGGCATCGAGTACTTCGACAAGGTCATCAACGTCGACCAGTCGCCCATCGGTCGCACGCCGCGCAGCAACCCCGCCACCTACACTGGGCTGTTCACGCCGATCCGCGAGCTGATGGCCGAGACCAACACCGCGCGCGAACGCGGCTACGGGCCCGGCCGCTTCAGCTTCAACGTCGCCGGCGGGCGCTGCGAGGCCTGCCAGGGCGACGGCGTCGTGAAGGTCGAGATGCACTTCCTGCCCGACGTCTACGTGCCCTGCGAGGTCTGCCACGGCCAGCGCTACAACCGCGAGACGCTGGAGGTCCAGTACAAGGGACGCAACATCGCGCAGATCCTCGACATGACGGTGGAAGCCGCCCACGAGTTCCTGAAGGCCGTGCCCACCATCGAGCGCAAGCTGCGCACGCTGCTGGACGTGGGCCTGAGCTACATCAAGCTCGGTCAGGCCGCGACCACGCTCTCGGGCGGCGAGGCCCAGCGCGTGAAGCTGGCGCTGGAGCTCAGCAAGCGCGACACCGGCCGCACCCTCTACATCCTCGACGAGCCGACCACCGGCCTGCACTTCGCCGACATCGAGCTCCTGCTCAAGGTGCTGCACCAGCTGCGCGACGCGGGCAACACCATCGTGGTGATCGAGCACAACCTCGACGTGATCAAGACCGCCGACTGGCTCATCGACATGGGCCCCGAGGGCGGCGCCGGCGGCGGCTCGGTGGTGGGCGAGGGCACGCCGGAAGCACTGGCGGCCAACGACGCCAGCCACACCGGCCGCTACCTGAAGCGCCTGCTGCCCGGCTGAAGGACACGCGCGTCGTCACAGACCCGTCACCAGGTCCATCGATAGTCGCAGCAGACCGACTTGGAGGGCTTTGCCATGATGATCCGCCACCTGGTGCTGAGCTGCACACTGGGCGCCGTTGCCGCTGGCATGGGCCTGAGTTCGACCACCGCCCACGCCGGCCAGGACGAGGCGGAGAAGTTCATCGTCGCCTCGAGCGATCGCGACGATCGCGACCCCGACGCGCGTGATCGCGGCCACCACGGTCACCCCCGCGCGCCCATCAAGATCAAGATCATCGGCTTCAACGACTATCACGGGAACCTGCAGTCGCCCGGCACCTTCGGCGTCAACACCGTGGTACCCGCGGCGCAGCGCCCGGCGGTGGGCGGTGCCGAATACCTGGCGGCCTATGTGGCCAGGCTGAAGTCGCAGAACGCGCTGAACGTGGTGGTCGGCGCCGGCGACTTCATCGGCGCCTCGCCGCTGATCTCGGCCCTGTTCTTCGACGAACCCGCGGTGGAGACGCTGAACAGGATCGGGCTCGAGTTCAATGCCGTCGGCAACCACGAGTTCGACAGGGGCGCGGCCGAACTGAAGCGCCTGCAGAACGGCGGCTGCAAGCTCACCGACAGCGTTCCCGACCCGAACAGCTGCAAGGGCGTGGGTTCCAATGCGCCGGGCACCTTCGACGGCGCCAAGTTCAAGTGGCTGTCGGCCAACGTGTTCGAGACCGCCACCGGCCGCACCCTGCTGCCGGCCTACGGAATCAAGAACTTCGACGGCGTGAAGGTCGCCTTCGTCGGCATGACCCTGAAGGGCACGCCCGGCATCGTCACGCCGACCGGCGTCGCCGGCCTCGAGTTCCGCGACGAGGCCGACACCGTCAATGCGCTCATCCCGCGCCTGCGCCGGCAGGGTGTCGATGCGATCGTGGTGCTGGTGCACCAGGGCGGCTTCCAGACCAGCCCGAACGTCGGTGACATCAACGGCTGCGACGGCAACCTGAAGAACGCCGACGGCAGCGACTCCGAGATCGCCAACATCGTCAAGCGCCTGGGCAACGGCGTCGACCTCGTGATCAGCGGCCACACGCACGCCGCCTACAACTGCTCGGCCAATACCGTCGATGTGAAGAACGTCAATGGCACGGCCGTCGGCACGCCGCGCCCCACAGGCCTGCCCAACAGCGAGGGGCGGCTGATCCCGGTCACCAGCGCGAGCGCCTTCGGCCGCATCCTGACCGACATCGACATGAGCTTCCACCCCCGCTCGCACAAGGTGCTGTCGGTGTCGGCGACCAACCGGCTGGTGGACCGCACCGACGTGGCGATCAACGACGCCATCGCGGCCGATCCCGGCGTGAGGAACATCGTCCAGGGCTACGACGCGCTGGTGTCGCCGCTCGCCAATGCCGTCATCGGCACCATCGCCGCGCCGCTACCCAACAGCGCGAACCCCGCCGGCGAGATGCCCGCCGGCAGCCTGATCGCCGACGCCCAGCTGCAGGCCACGCAGCCGGCAGCGCTCGGCGGCGCGGTGATGGCCTTCATGAACGCCGGGGGCGTGCGCAATCCGGGCTTCGCGATCGCGGGCGCCAGCTATCCGTACAACGTGACCTACGGCAACGCCTTCACCGTGCAGCCCTTCGGCAACAGCCTGGTGACGATGACGCTGACCGCGCTGCAGATCAAGAACCTGCTGGAGCAGCAGTTCGTCGGCTGCCAGGGCCAGGTCCAGCAGCGCATCATGCAGGTGTCGAACGGCCTGAAGTATTCGTGGAGCGCCTCGGCCGCACCCTGCTCGAAGATCGTCGACGTGGTGCTGACGCCGACCGACGTCACCGTGACGCCGCCGGTCGCGACAGGCGCGCCGGAGACCCTCGTGGCCAATGGCGTGGTGCAGAACCCGACCAGGACCTACCGGGTCACCGTCAACAACTTCATGGCCACCGGCGGCGACGGCTTCACGGTGCTGCAGGGCGGCACCAACGTGCTCGGCGGCGCGCAGGACATCGATGCGCTCACTGCCTACCTGAGCGCCGGCTACAAGGCCCCGAGGCCCGCCTACGACCCGGCGCTGCCGGCGATGGCGATCCCGCGCATCACCCAGCTGCCTTGACGGCGCGTCGAGATTGAAGCGAATCGCAGCCGCCTGCATCGCGTTAGCCCTGGGCGCCACGCATGCCGGTGCGCAGCCCGCCGCGCCACGTTCCGCGGCGTCCATCACCGACTTCCGCGTGAACGATCCCGCGCTGATGGACGCCCGCGCCGCCGTGCTGCGCCGGGCCGAGTCCGAACTCGCCCAAGGCGACACCGCGGCAGCCAACGAGACCTTCGACCGCGCCGCGATGATGCTGCACGCGCCCGACACCGAGATGGGGCTGGTGCGGACCTACATGCAGGCCGGCCAGTACCGGCGCGCCCTCGCCTTCTGCGCGCACACCGCCGGCACGCACCGCGAGTCCCCTTCAGCCGGCGCCTTGTACGCGTGGCTGCTGCGCGCCGGCGGCCAGGACGCGTTCGCCGAGCGCGTGCTGAACGAGACGCTGGCCCGCATGCCGCAGGATCCGGTGTCGCTCGAGGTCCGCCGCGCATTCGCGCAACCCCGCCCGCAGGCGACGGACCGCTTGCTGCAAACGCCGCACCGACTGGCCCCGCAGGCGGTGATGGCGCCGGGGCAGGCCGCCATTCCGGATGCGGCGCGCGTGGTCGCCAGCGGCGTGCTGATCCGCGACGGCACGCTCGCCCTGGTGCCGAGCGCTGCCGCGCGCTCGGCACCCTCCGGCTTGCTGTGGGTACGCAACGGCCTGGGGCAGACCACGCGGGCCCGTATCGACGAGGACTCCAAGACGCTCGAGGCGCTCGGCGTCGCCGTGCTGCGCCTCGACGCTGCGCTGGGCCCGCCGCCGTCGCAGGCCATAGTGCTGCGCGAGCCCTTCGCCGGGAGCCCCGGCTTCGCGGTGGAATATGCCGAGTCGGGCACCGCCGCGCCCGCGTGGCCGTGGATGAGGCAGGGCTTCTTCGGCGCGCTCCAGGCCAACGGCGGGCTCCGGCGCCTGGGCATCGACCTCGCCGACGGACCGCACGGCGGGCCGGTGCTCGACGGCCAGGGGCGGCTCGCGGGCATCGTCCTGCCCGGGCCCGAGCGAGAGGCCGTGGTGCTGCCCGCCACGCGCTGGCAGGACCTTCCCGGCATCGCCGCCGCTGGCGCGCCGCCGCCGCAGCCCGATGCAGCGAGCCCCGCGGCGCCGGCGCGGCCCTCCGCCACGCTCCCCACCGACCAGGCCTACGAAAGCGGACTGCGCCTCGCGCTCCAGGTCATCGCCCTGCGCTGAGCAACCGCGGCGGTCAGCCGCCATGACCTCCGAGGTCATCGACGCCACGCACCCGCTCCGCGACATTGGAGGCAAGCCGGAACCGCGGTGGTGCCGGCAGTCACCAGGCCGAACTTTCCAAGGCCACGAAAGAGCAAACATGACCCAAGGCTTCGACATCCTCCCCCTCGCCGTCGCGCTTCTCATCGGCATTGCCGCCGTGGGCTCCTGCATCGGCATCGGCATCGTCGGCTCGAAGCTGCTCGAAGGCACGGCACGTCAGCCCGAGCTCAAGGACCAGCTGCAGACCCTCTTCTTCCTGATCGCTGGCGTGACCGACGGCGCCTTCATCATCGCCACCGGCATCGGCCTGTGGTTCGCGACGGCGAATCCGTTCCGCTGAGCACGCATCGGAGAGGGCGCCTGCACGCCGCAGGCGCGCGGGCCACAATGCCCGCCCATGCACGCCTTCACCCTGCGCCAGCTGGCCCTTCTCGTTCCCCTGACGCTGATCTGGGGCATCAACTGGCCGGTGATGAAGCTGGGCGTGGCCGACTTTCCGCCGCTGACCTTCCGCGCACTGACTCTCTTGCTCGGTCTGCCGGTGCTGGCCCTGGCGCTGAAGGTGATGAAAGTGCCCTTTCACGTGCCGCGGCGCCACTGGCCCGAGCTGCTGTCGCTGGCGGCCGCCAACATGTTCGTCTGGCACGCCTGCATGATCCTCGCGGTGAAGGCGCTGTCGAGCGGGCGCGCGGCCATCCTGGGCTACACGATGCCGGTGTTCTCGGCCGTGATCGGCGCCATGCTGTTCTCGACCATGCTGACGCGCCGCGGCTGGCTAGGCGTGAGCGCGTGCGCGCTGGGCGTGGGGCTGCTGCTGTGGCACGAGCTCACCCACCTCGCCGGGCGGCCCGGCTACGTCGCGCTGGCGCTGGTGGCGGCGGCCACCTGGGCGCTGGGTACGCAGCTGCTGCGGCATACGCGCCTCGATCTGCCCACGCTCGCGCTCTCGTTCTGGATGACGGCGCTGACCACGGTGGTGATCAGCGCCCTGTCGTGGCTGTTCGAGCGCACCCAGTGGCGCGCGCCCGATACGGCCGCATGGGGCGCCATCCTCTACAACGCGGTGCTCATCTTCGGCTTTGCGCAAGCCGTGTGGTTCTACCTGGCGCGCAGCCTGCCGCCGGTCGCTTCGACCCTCAGCGTGATGCTGATCCCGGTACTGGGCGTGTTCAGCGGTGCACTGTGGCTGGGCGAGACGGTCTTCTGGCAGGACTGGGCCGCGGTGGTGCTGATGATGGTGGCCATCGCCTCGGTGCTGTGGCCGGCCGGCGCGCCCCGCGCGGACTGACGCAGGACTGGATCCTCAGATCGGTGCCGCGCCGCCGCTGACGGCCCAGGGACTCCCTTCGGGCAGCACCCGGATCATTCCTTCCTGCGCGGCCGAAGCGACCAGCCGGCCGTCGCGCGTGAACAGGCTGCCGCGGGACAGGCCCCGGCCGCCGCCGGCACTGGGCGAGTCGATCACGTAGAGCAGCCAGTCGTCCATGCGGAAATCGCGGTGGAACCACATCGCGTGATCGAGGCTGGCCGGCCGCACGCGCCCGCTCATGAAGCTCAGGCCGTGGGGCAGCATCGCGGCGCGCAGCAGGCCGTGGTCGGATGCATAGGCGAGCAGTGCGCGGTGCACGACCGGATCGTCGGGCAGCGGCGCGATCGCGCGCATCCACAGCGCCGTCTGCGGCGGTCGCGGCGCGGGCGTGAGCAGGTCGTCAGGATCGACCCGGCGGTATTCGATGCCGTGCGGCGCGAGGGCCGCGTTGCGCCAGCGCTCGGGCAGCCGGTCGCCCAGGGCATGGCGCTGCTCCAGCTCGCTGAGCAGGCCCTCCGGTCCGGCCTGCGCGGGCATCGGCAACTGGTGCTCGACGCCCTCGTCCATCGTCTGGAAGGAGGCCGACATCTCGAAGATGATGCGATCGCGCTGGCGCGCCACCACGTGCCGCGTGGTGAAGCTGCGGCCGTCGCGCACGCGGTCCACCGCGTACTCGATGGGCGAATGCTCGCCGGGCAGCAGGAAGTAGGCATGCATCGAATGCACCAGCCGGTCGGCCGCCACGGTTCGGCTGGCAGCCACCAGCGACTGGCCCAGCACCTGGCCGCCGAACACCGCCGGGGTGCCGATGTCCTCGCTCCGGGCGAGGAAGCGGTCAGCGCCCAGAGGCTCCAGCCGCATCAGGTCTACGAGTTCGCCGACGAGTCGGGCGGCGGTGGCGGAATCGGTCATGGGGGCAGGTCGCGGACAAGAGATCCAGCGACGATAGCAAAGAGCTGGCCACGCGCCTGTCCCGCGGCTGTCACTCGCCGGGTGTGGAACGTTCAGGCCAGCGGTTGCGCGAAGTCATACAGCAAGCCGGGCCCGTCCTTCGGCATCTGTCCCGTGTTCACGGCTGGGTCTTTCATCCACAGGAACAGCAGCAGGATCCCGCCGAGTATCAGCGCCACCGCAAGGATCACCATGCGGCGGAACGCGCGCTTGGCTGCCGGGTCATCCTCTCGCTGCTTCATGGAATACCTCCGCTTGCGAAGGCTCCACGCTAGGACCGAAGCGACCCCGGCGGTGTCGGACGGCAGCGCTCGCAGCTGAAGCGAAAACCGCCTCCAGGCGATCGGCTCGAGCGGGCGCGCCGCTCACCGGTCGAGGTCGACGCCGTCGGCCGCCAGCGTTTTCTGCAGTGCCGGCACATCGACATCGGCAAAGCGCGAAGTCCCCAGCGAAGCCGCCGCCGTGCCCGCCGCCTGCCCCATCACGAAGCAGCCGCCGCTCGCCCGCGCGGCCGACTGGCCCTCGTGCGTCATCGAGGCGCAGCGGCCGGCCACCAGCAGGTTGTCCACGCCGCGCGGCACCAGCATGCGCCACGGCAGCTGGTTGTAGGTGCGCTGCTCGTCGCGCGGGAAGGCCCACTCGATCTTGCCCGCGGCATGCATCTCCATCGGCCAGGCGTTGATGCCGATGCTGTCGTCGAAGCGCGCCGAGGACAGGATGTCCTCGCCCGAGAGCGCATACAGGCCCTCGATGCGCCGCGTCTCGCGGATGCCCACTTGCGGCGCGATCTCGACGATGGCCGACTGCTCGAACCCCGGCACCTCGGCCTTGAGAAAGCGGAAGTACTCGCCGATCTGGCGCCGGCCCTCGATCTCGCCCTCGCTGAGCTCGCGCGCGTCCACGCCGTTCATCGCATCGCCCCTGGCGTTGCAGATCTGGGTGACGTTGGCGCGCCATTCGCGCGGATCGATCTGCGGCCGCAGGATCGCGCCCTCCCGCGGAAAGCGGTAGGCCCCGGGGCTGCGCTCCAGCGCCTTCGCCATCAGCTCGTTGATGGCCTTGAACTCGCCCACCGCGGCCAGCGCGCGCGGCGCGTCCACGTGGCCGACGCGGAACATGGTGGAGGGAAAGAGGCCGCTGCCGTGCCCGTCGCCGACCGCGAAGGGCACGCCTGCGAAGGCGGCCACGTCGGCGTCGCCGCTGGCGTCGATGAAGGCGTTGGCGCGAATCGCGACGCGGCCCGACTTGGTCTCGACCGCCAGCGCGGCAATGCGCGCGCCGTCCATCACCACTGCTGCCGCCAGCGCGTGGAACAACAGCTCGACGCCGGCACCGAGCAGCAGCTGGTCGGCCGCGCACTTGTAGACCGAGGTGTCGTAGGAGCGCACGCGGATGCGGCCCTGCATGCCGTCCTGCGGCTTGTTGAGCCCGCCCAGCGCGTCCATGCGCGCCAGCAGCTCGTCGACCACGCCATGCACCAGCTGCGTCATCTCGCCGCCGCGCTTGCCGTAGAGGCCGGCGAAGTTGGTCACCCCGCCGGCCGTGCCCATGCCGCCGAGGAAGCCGTAGCGTTCCACCAGCAGCGTGCGCGCGCCGTGGCGCGCTGCGCTCACCGCCGCGGCCAGGCCGGCCGGGCCGCCGCCGACCACGACCACGTCGTACTCGCCGAAGACCGGCAGTTCGCGCGCAGGTTCATGAAGAGTCGAATTCATCTGATGCCTCGATGGGGTCGGGTCCTTTGGGGAACACCGCGGAACCGGCTTTGCCGGGCCGCTGGTGTTGCCCCCGGTGAGGGGGTGGGCGGCTACACGAAGTGAGCCAACCTGGGGGAGAGCTATTGAATCTTGATTCCCTGGGTGGAAATGATCCTGGTCATCACCGCCGCTTCTTCCTTCACGCGCGTGCGCATGCCGTCGGGCGATGTGCCCACTGCCTGCCAGCCTTGCTCGAACAGCTTCTGCCGCACCTCGGGCGACTTCATCACCACGGCCAGCTCGCGCGTGATGCGGTCCTGCGCCTGCTTCGAGAGATTGGCGGGGGCCAGCAGCGCGGTCCAGACCTCGAGGTTGAAGTCCTTCACGCCGGCATCGGCCAGCGGCGGCAGCTCGGGCACCAGCGCGCTGCGGCCGCTGGTGATGCCGATGGCCTTCACCTTGCCGGCCTTCACCTGCGGCATGGCCACGCCGGGCGGGATCAGCGCCATCTGGATCTGGTTGCCGATCAGGTCGGTCATGACCTGCGGGTTGCCCTGGTAGGGCACGTGCACCGCCTTCAGGCCGGGCACGCGGCTCTTGAGCAGCTCCATGCCGAGATGGCCCACGGAGCCGACGCCCACCGAGCCGTAGCTCCACTGGTCGCCGCTCTTGCGGCCGGCCTCGAAGAAGGCGGCGCCCGTGGGCAGGCTGTTCTGCGCCACCAGGACCAGCGGGGCGGTGGTCAGCAGCGACAGGTAGGTGAAGTCCTTGGCCGGGTCGTAGGGCAGCTTCGGGTAGAGCATCTTCGACGAGGTCAGGTTGCCGTTGATCACCACGCCGAGGGTGTGATCGTCGGTCGCCTTGGCCACCTGGTCGGCCGCGATGTTGCCCGACGCGCCGGGCTTGTTATCGACCACGATGGGCTGGCCCAGCGCCTTGGCCAACGGCTCGGCGATGGTGCGCGCGGCAATGTCGGGCGTGGAACCGCCGGGGAAACCGACGACCAGGCGAATCGGCTTGGTGGGCCAGGCAGCGGTCTGCGCGGCGGCGACCAGCGGCAGCACGCAGGCGGCGATCAGAAGGGCGCGTTTTGAAGCTTGCATGTGAAGACAAGTGAAATGGATGAGGAACCTTTGAGGATACGTGCCCCATTCCAGGCATACCGCGGAACCGGCTTTGCCGGGCCGCTGGTATGGCCCCCGGTAGGGGGTGGGCGGCTACACGAAGTGAGCCAACCTGGGGGCGAGCAACATTTACTCGAGGCTGATGTTCCCGCGCCGCACCAGCTCGCCGTACACCTTGGACTTGGCCTCGGCCTGGCGCCGGATCTCCTCGGGCGACCAAGCCAGCGGCTCGAACGCGAAGGTGTCGAAGCGGGCACGGATCTCGGGGTCGGCGATGGCCTTGGCGACGTCCGCGTTGATCTTCGCCTGGACGGCCGGCGGCACACCCTTCGGCGCGAGCAGCGAGACGAAGGACGTGACCTCCAGGCTGGCGGGGCCGCCGGCCTCGGCCATGGTGGGCACGTCGGGCATCTGGGGGATGCGCTTGGGCGCGGCGATGGCGATGTAGCGCAGCTTGCCTGCCTTGTAGACGCCCTGGCTCGAAGGAATGCTGGCGAAGGCCCACGGCACCTCGCCCGAGCCCACGTTGGTGTAGAGCTGCGACACCTCGCGGTAGGGCACGTGCTGCATCTGCACGCCGGTCAGCGCCTCCAGCTGTTGCGCGCCCAGATGCCCGGGGCTGCCCACGCCCCAGGAGCCGTAGCTCAGCGAGGCGGCCTTGGCGGCGGCGACCAGGTCGCTCATGTTCTTCCACTTCGAGTCGGTGGGCACCGCGACGAAGAAGGGCGTGCGGAACAACGAGGCCACCGGGTCGAAGTGCTGCAGCGTCACGAAGTTGCGCGACTTGTACAGGTGCGGCAGGGCCGCGACGTGTTCGCTGTCGAGCTGCAGCAGCGTGTAGCCGTCCGGGGCCGCGCGCCGGGCCTGCTCGATGGCGATGAAGCCGCCGCCGCCCGGCTTGTTGTCGACCACCACGCGCTGGTTCCACAGGCGGCCGAGCTTGTCGGCCACCAGGCGCAGCACCGCGTCGGGGCCGCTGCCGGCCGCGAACGGCGTGACCAGGGTGACGGGCTTGCTCGGGTAGTCGGTGGGCTGCGCGAGCGCAGTCGTCGTAACCAGGGCCGCAGCCAGCGAGAGGATGGTTTTCATGGCGATTCGTCTCCAGTTTGAATGAAATATCTGCGCAGCATCACTGGCCGGCGAAGCCTGGCCCGTTCGGGGAACACCGCGGAACCGGCTTTGCCGGGCCGCTGGTGTTGCCCCCGGTGAGGGGGTGGGCGGCTACACGAAGTGAGCCAACCTGGGGGTGAGTCATGCCTCCAAGCACTGCGCGGGATTCCAGGCGTAGAGCCATTCGACCGCATCGTAGAAGCGTTCGGGCGTGCGGCCTACCCAGAGGCTGTTGCGCACCAGGCGTTCCACGCCCTTGGCGTGGTAAAGCCGGCCCATCTCGCGCACGGAGAGCACCACGCGGGCCGTGCGCGCCACGCGCGCGGCCGAATAGAGCTGGAACGCCGCAGGCAGGTCGAAGTCGCAGGCCTCGACCGCGGCGCCCAGCGTCACCGCGTCCTCGAGCGCCATGCAGGCGCCCTGTGCCAGGTACTGCATCATCGGATGCGCCGCGTCCCCCAGCAGCGTGGCCGGGCCCTGGCTCCAGTTCGCGACCGGCTCGCGGTCGGCGGTGCTCCAGCGGCGCCAGGAGCTCGGCCGGTCCAGCAGCTGGCGCGGGCGCGCGTGCACGCCCTCGAAGTAGGAGAGCACCTCCTCCTTGCTGCCTTCGGTCACGCCCCACTGCTCGTCGTAGCGGCTGTGGAAGGTCACGACCAGGTTGTACTGCTCGCCATGCCGCAGCGGATAGTGAACCAGGTGGCAGTCGGGGCCGGCCCAGACCACCGGCGCATTCCAGCGCAGGTCCTCGGGCATGTCGGAAGCCGGCACCACCGCGCGGTAGACCACGTGGCCCGACACGCGCGGCGCGTCGCCGATCAGCTTGCTGCGCACCACCGACTTGACGCCGTCGCAGCCGACGATGGCGTCGGCCTGGAAGCGCCGTCCGTCGCGGGTGACGGCTGTCACGCCGCGCTCGCCGATGTCGAGCTGCTCGACCTGCGCCGAGGTATGGAAGCGGATCAGCGGATGCTGCTTCACCGCCTCGTGGATCGCGCCATGCAGGTCGGCGCGGTGGCTCACCGCGTAGGGGTTGCCGAAGCGTGCGCGAAAGGCCTCGCCGACCGGGACCGAGGCGACCTCGCTGCAGTCGACCGCGTCCATCATCA
Source organism: Variovorax stachyos (assembly GCF_051400855.1). Classification (NCBI taxonomy): domain Bacteria; kingdom Pseudomonadati; phylum Pseudomonadota; class Betaproteobacteria; order Burkholderiales; family Comamonadaceae; genus Variovorax; species Variovorax stachyos. Next base: position 23,786 of record NZ_JBLFFN010000006.1, read on the forward strand.
CCAGCCGGTCGGTGAACACCGAGCCGCGCCGCACCGCCTCGCCGACGCCCAGCGCGTCGAGCGCGGCAAAGGCGTTGGGGCCGAGCTGAAGGCCGGCGCCGATCTCGCCGATGGCGGCGCTCTGCTCCAGCAGCTCGATGGTCATGCCCAGCCGCGCCAGCGCCAGCGCCGCCGCCATGCCGCCGATGCCGCCGCCGACCAGCAGCACGGAGGGCTTGTCTTGTCGTGGGGTGCTCATGGTGCTTGTCTCCCGCGGATGGACCAGGAACTCAATCCACGCGCACGGCGATGGGATCGAGGCCGTCGATGCGCACGTGCATGGTCTGCCCACGCTGCACCGGGCCCACGCCCTCGGGCGTGCCGGTGAAGATCAGGTCGCCGGGCTGCAGCGTGAAAAGCGTCGAGAGGTTGGCGATCACCTCGTTGACCGACCAGATCAGGTTGCGGATGTCGCTCTTCTGGCGGATCTCGCCGTTCACCTCGAGCGTGATCGCGCCGCTGTCGATCTCGCCGGTGTCAGCGCGCCTGCGCACCGGACCGACAGGCGCGGAGAAGTCGAAGGCCTTGCCGATCTCCCAGGGACGGCCCTGCTCGCGCATCCTCATCTGCAGGTCGCGGCGCGTCATGTCCAGGCCCACCGCATAGCCGTAGATGTGCTTCGCGGCGTCTTCCACCGCGATGTCGCGGCCGCCCTGGCCGATCAGCACCACCAGCTCGGCCTCGTAGTGGTAGTTGGCGGTCTGGCCCGGGTAGGGGATGCCCACCGTCTCGCCGGCCGGCACCGGCACGACCGAGGCATCGTCGTTGGGCTTGCAGAAGAAGAAGGGCGGCTCGCGGTCGGGGTCGAAGCCCATCTCGCGCGCATGCGCTGCGTAGTTGCGGCCGACGCAATAGACGCGGCGCACCGGGAACAGGTCGGACGTTCCGACGATGGGGAGGCCGACGGTGGCCGGCGGCGTGACGACATAGGACATGGAAGCTCCCGCCGCAAGGCGGCCCGTGGTTCAGAAAAAAAAAAGAAAGAGGTGCCGGCGCGCGGCCGGCTCGGTGTCAGGCGTCCTGCAGGAAGGCCTCGCGCAGCACGCCCATCGCCTGCTGCACCGGCCGGTCGGAGAAGCTGAACAGCACGGCATCCTCGGCGGCCGACAGGCGCAGCGGCGCCCACGAAGGCACGACGAAGGTGTCGCGCGGGCCGAAGTCGAAGCGCTGGCCGCCGATCTCGGCCGTGCCGCGCCCTTCGACCACGCTGTAGACCGTGCCGTCGGTGGCGCGATGCGTCTTGCCGGCAAAGCCCTTGGGCAGCAGCTGCAGGTTCGTCCCGATGGTGGGCATCGGCGCGCCGCCGGTCAGCGGGTTGACGTAGCGCAGCTTGTGCCCCAGCCAGGCGTCGGGCGCCTCCTGCTTCTGCAACTGGGCCAGCGCCTCGCGGCTGCGCGCATAGGGGTAATTGAAGATCGGCGAGGTCGGCGCGACATGGTCGTGCCGCACCGGCACCATGTTGTGGCCGAAGCGCGCCAGGCTGTTGCCTTCGGGCCGGGCCACGTGCTGCACCTTGGCATCGTCGTTCTCGGCAAAGCCGGCGTCGAAGAAGCGCAGCATCGGAATATCGAGGCCGTCCAGCCAGACCACCGGCTCGGCCATGCCCTCGATGCCCTCGTTGCCGTGGTCATGCCAGGCCCAGGAGGGCGTGATGATGAAGTCGCCCGGGAACATGGTGGTGCGCTCACCGCCCACGGTGGTATAGGCCCCCTTGCCGTCGACGATGAAGCGCAGCGCCGACTGCACATGGCGGTGCGAGGGCGCGACCTCGCCGGGCATGATCAGCTGCAGGCCGGCATACAGCGACTGGGTGATCGAGGAGCGGCCGGGAATCGCCGGGTTTTCCAGCACCAGCACGCGGCGCACCGCTTCCTCGGCGGTGATGAGTGCAGCCGACTCCATCAGCAGCGGGCGGATCTCGTCGTAGCGCCAGAGCGCAGGCACGCAGGGCGTCTGCGGCTCGCGCGGCACCAGGGCGTGCAGCGATTCCCACAGCGGCGTGAGGTTCAGCGGGCGGATGCGTTCGTAGTAGGCGCGGCGCTCGCCGGCGTCGCCGCGCGCGGCCTGGGGGGCGGTGTTCATGGGGGGTGTCTCCAGGCGTGTCCTGCGCCTTGTGGCCGATTGTTCGCCCGGACCACTATTTCCTCAAGACCTGTGGCCAATACTTCGGATCATGTTTTTAGATAATGGGCCCCCACCCGTCCAGAAGGAAGGCCCATGGCCAAGCTCGATCTCGAATGGCTCGCCGTTTTCGACGAGATCTACAAGACCGGCAGCGTCTCGAAGGCCGCCGAGCGCCTGGGGCTGGCGCAGGCCGCGGCCAGCACCATGCTCAACAAGCTGCGCGCGCAGTTCGACGACCGGCTGTTCGCGCGCACCGCGCAGGGCATGCAGCCCACGCCCTATGCGCAGCGCATGCTGCCGCACGTGCGCGAGGCCCTGTCGCAGATCGAGCAGGCGCGCGGCAGCCGCAGCAGCTTCGACCCCGCCCGGGCGCAGCGCAACTTCCGCATCTGCATGACCGACATCAGCGAGGTGGTGCTCCTGCCTGGCCTGCTGGATCACCTGCGCCGGACGGCCCCCGGGGTGCACATCGAAACCGAGATCATCTCCACCGACAGCGGCCGGCGGCTGGCCGACGGCGAGGTGGACCTGGCGGTGGGCTTCATGCCGCAGTTGGATGCGGGCTTCTACCAGCAGACGCTTTTCATGCAGAACTTCGTCTGCCTGGCGGCGCGCAACCATCCGCGCATCGGCGAGCGGCTCACGCGCAAGCGCTTCGAGGCCGAGGCACACGCGGTGATTTCCTCTTCCGGCACAGGCCACGCCATCGTGGACAAGACCATCGCGCGCCTGGGCGTGAAGCGCGAGGTGGTGGCGGCGCTATCAAGCTTCCTGAGCGTGGCGCGCATCGTGGCGCACACCGAGCTGATCGTGATCGTGCCGCGCATCCTCGGCGAGGTGCTGGTCACGCAGGAGCCGGTGAAGCTGCTGGAGCCGCCCTTCGCGCTGCCCCACTACGCGGTCAAGCAGCACTGGCACGAACGCTTCCACGCCGACCCCGGCAATGCCTGGCTGCGGCGCACCGTGGCGCGCCTGTTCGGGCCGGACAAGGCCACGGCGCTCGCATAATCGCCGCAGTCCCGCCCTCCCCTCCTTTACCGCCGAGGTTCCCATGACCAGCATCACCCTGCGCTTTCTCGCCGAGCCCAGCACCGTCAACTTCGGCGGCAAGGTCCACGGTGGCACCGTCATGAAGTGGATCGACGAAGCGGGCTATGCCTGCGCGACGACCTGGTCCAAGCGCTACTGCGTCACCGTGTTCATCGGCAGCATCCGCTTCCACCATCCGATCATGATCGGCGACCTGGTCGAGGTCGACGCCCGGCTGGCCTACACCGGCACCAGCAGCATGAACATCGTGGTGGAAGTGCGCAGCGGCGACATGAAGGGCGGCGAGATGCAGAAGACGGCCGAGTGCCTGATCGTCTTCGTCTCCGTCGACTCGCACGGCCGGCCGCTGCCGGTGAGCGCCTACACCCCCGCCACGCCCGAAGACGCGGTCCTGGCCGAGCGGGTGCGCGTTCACCTCACCGCCTCGCGCGCCGCGTCCGGCCAGAGCTAGGCGCAGCGGGTCGCCGGACGGGCCAGCCGTGCGCCCGGTCTTTGTGCGATCTGTCTGACGCGGATTTCGGACACCGCTCGATACACTGCCCGGCACAACTGCGTTTGAAGCCCCCACACATGGCGGAGGAAAGAGATGAACGTCCTGGACAAATCGATCGCGACCGGGTCGCTCGAGGAAATGGCCATCCTGCTCGACGCGCTGACCCGCTTTCGCAAGGGTGACGCCGAGATCCGCCTGCCCCAGCACTGGACCGGCCTGTCCGGCAAGGTGGCCGATGTCTTCAACGACGTGGTCGAGCAGAACGCGATGCTGGCTGCCGAGCTGGTGCGCCTGCGCCAGGTGGTCGGCAAGGAAGGCCAGCTCAAGCAGCGTGCCGCGCTGTTCGAGACACGCGGCTTCTGGGGCGAGTCGATCGAGTGCGTCAACGCGCTGATCGAGGACCTGGTCCACCCCACCACCGAGGTCGCGCGCGTGATCGGCGCCGTGGCCCAGGGCGACCTGTCCAAGAGCATGGCGCTGGAGGTGGACGGCCGGCCGCTGGAGGGCGAGTTCCTGCGCACCGCCAAGACCATCAACAAGATGGTGGAGCAGCTCGGCAACTTCTCGGCCGAGGTGACGCGGGTGGCGCGCGAGGTGGGCACCGAAGGCAAGCTGGGCGGCCAGGCCAAGGTGAAGGGCGTGGCCGGCACCTGGAAGGACCTGACCGACTCCGTCAACTCGATGGCGGGCAACCTGACCGACCAGGTGCGCAACATCGCGGACGTGACCACTGCGGTGGCCAAGGGCGACCTCTCCAAGAAGATCGACGTGGACGTGAAGGGCGAGTTCCTCACGCTGCGCAACACGATCAACACCATGGTCGACCAGCTGCGCTCCTTCGCCTCGGAGGTGACGCGGGTGGCGCGCGAGGTGGGCACCGAGGGCTCGCTGGGCGGCCAGGCGCGGGTCGAGGGCGTCTCGGGCACCTGGAAGGACCTGACCGATTCGGTGAACTCCATGGCAGGCAACCTGACCAGCCAGGTGCGCAACATCGCCGACGTGACCAAGGCGGTGGCTGCGGGCGATCTCTCCAAGAAGATCACGGTGGACGTGAAGGGCGAGATCCTGGAGCTGAAGAACACCGTCAACACCATGGTGGACCAGCTCAACTCCTTCGCCGCGGAAGTGACGCGGGTGGCGCGCGAGGTGGGCACCGAAGGCAAGCTGGGCGGGCAGGCCGACGTGCAGGGCGTGGCCGGCACCTGGAAGGACCTCACCGAGTCGGTCAACTTCATGGCCGGCAACCTGACCGACCAGGTGCGCAACATCGCCGACGTGACCACCGCCGTCGCCGCGGGCGATCTCTCCAAGAAGATCACGGTCGACGTGAAGGGCGAGATCCTGGAGCTGAAGAACACCGTCAACACGATGGTGGACCAGCTCAACTCCTTCGCCGCGGAAGTGACGCGCGTGGCGCGCGAGGTGGGCACCGAAGGCAAGCTGGGCGGGCAGGCCGACGTGCAGGGCGTGGCCGGCACCTGGAAGGATCTCACCGACTCGGTGAACCTGATGGCCTCGAACCTCACCTCGCAGGTGCGCAACATCGCCGACGTGACCAAGGCGGTGGCCGCGGGCGATCTCTCCAAGAAGATCACGGTGGACGTGAAGGGCGAGATCCTGGAACTCAAGGCCACCATCAACACCATGGTGGATCAGCTCTCCTCCTTCGCCGCCGAGGTGACGCGGGTGGCGCGCGAGGTCGGCACCGAGGGCCGCCTGGGCGGCCAGGCCCAGGTGCGCGACGTCTCGGGCACCTGGAAGGACCTCACCGACAACGTCAACTTCATGGCCGGCAACCTGACCGGGCAGGTGCGCGGCATCGCCAAGGTCGTGACGGCCGTGGCCAACGGCGACCTGCAGCAGAAGCTGATGGTCGAAGCCAAGGGCGAGATCGCGGCCCTGGCCGAGACCATCAACAGCATGACCGACACGCTGGCCACCTTCGCCGACCAGGTGACGACGGTGGCGCGCGAGGTGGGCGTCGAGGGCAAGCTCGGCGGCCAGGCCAAGGTGCCCGGCGCCGCCGGCACCTGGAAGGGCCTGACCGAGAACGTGAACCAGCTGGCCGCCAACCTGACCACCCAGGTGCGCGCCATCGCGGAGGTGGCGACCGCCGTGACGCAGGGCGACCTGACGCGCTCCATCACGGTGGAGGCGCGCGGCGAGGTCGCGGCCCTGAAGGACACGATCAACGAGATGATCCGCAACCTGAAGGACACAACGCAGAAGAACACCGAGCAGGACTGGCTCAAGACCAACCTGGCCAAGTTCAGCCGCATGCTGCAGGGCCAGAAGGACCTGCTGACGGTGGGGCAGCTGATCCTCTCCGAGCTGGCGCCCGTGGTGGGGGCACAGCAGGCGGAGTTCTACATGCTGACCACCAACACCGCCACGCCGCGGCTGAAGCTCTTCGCCAGCTACGCCTCGGGCGGCCAGGCGGTGCACGGCAAGGAAATCGACCTGGGCCAGGGCCTGGTCGGCCAATGCGCGGTCGAGAAGACCAAGATCCTGCTGACCAACGTGCCGAGCACGGCCTTCCGCATCGCGACCGGCCTGTCGGAAGGCGCGGCCATGGACGTGATCGTGCTGCCGGTGATCTTCGAGGGCGAGGTGCGCGGGGTGCTGGAGCTGGCCTCGCTGGAGCGCTTCAATCCTTCGCACCAGGCCTTCCTGGACCAGTTGACCGAGTCGATCGGCATCGTGATCAACACCATCTCGGCCAACATGCGCACCGAGGACCTGCTCACGCAGTCGCAGTCGCTGGCCGAGGAGCTGCAGAGCCGCCAGCAGGAGCTGCAGCAGACCAACGAGGCGCTGCAGGAAAAAGCGCGGCTGCTGGTGCACCAGAACCAGGAGGTGGAGCGCAAGAACCAGGAGGTGGAGCAGGCCCGCCAGGCGCTGGAGGAAAAGGCCGAGCAGCTCGCGCTCACCTCCAAGTACAAGTCCGAGTTCCTGGCCAACATGTCGCACGAGCTGCGCACGCCGCTCAACAGCCTCTTGATCCTGTCGGACCAGCTGTGCAAGAACAGCGAGGGCAATCTGACGGCCCGGCAGGTGGAGTTCGCCAAGACCATCCACCTCTCGGGCAACGACCTGCTGATGCTGATCAACGACATCCTCGACCTGTCGAAGATCGAGTCGGGCACGGTGGCGGTGGAGCTCAGCGAGCTCAGGCTGGACGACCTGCAGCGCTCGGTGGAGCGCAGCTTCCGCCACGTGGCCGAGGCCAAGCACGTGGACTTCGACATCCGTGCCGTGGGGCCGCTGCCCGAGACCATCGTGACCGACGTCAAGCGGCTGCAGCAGATCATCAAGAACCTGCTGTCGAACGCCTTCAAGTTCACGCACCAGGGCTCGGTGGCCATGACGGTGTCCGCGGTGGACGGCGGCTGGTCCGCCGACAACGAAAGCCTCAACCGCGCGGGCCGGGTCATGGCCTTCTCGGTGGCCGACACCGGCATCGGGATCTCCGCGGACAAGCAGCAGATCGTGTTCGAGGCTTTCCAGCAGGCGGACGGTTCGACCTCCCGCAAGTACGGCGGCACCGGCCTGGGCCTGGCGATCAGCCGCGAGCTCGCACGGCTGCTGGGCGGCGAGATCCGGCTGGTGAGCGCGCCGGCACAAGGCAGCACCTTCACGCTGTACCTGCCGCAAAGCTACAGCTCGCCACGCGGCGCTCGCCTGGGCCGTCCGGCGGCATCCGCGCAGGACCGGCCCGCCGAGGCCCGCAGCGAGGCGCGCAAGCCGGCGCGCCGTGCGCTCCCCGCCCATGAGCCGGCGCCTGCGCCGCATGTCGAGCCCGAGACCACGGCCGAGCTGCTGTCCTCGCTCAACATCGCCGACGACGATCGCGACAACATCCTGCCGGGCGAGAAGGTGCTCCTGGTCGTGGAGAACGACCTCGGCTTCGCCAGGATGCTGCTGCAGGCGGCGCGCCGCGCCGGCTACAAGGGCCTGGTGAGCGCCAGCGGCGCGGGCGCCCTGGCGCTGGCGCGCGACCACCGGCCGATGCTCATCACGCTGGACATCTACCTGCCCGACATGGAGGGCTGGCGCATCCTGGAGCGCCTGAAGGCAGACCTGGCGACGCGCCACATCCCGATCTGCGTGGTCTCGACAGACGACTCGCGCGAACGGGCGATGGAGTCCGGCGCCGTCGGCTTCCTCGCCAAGCCCCTGCAGTCGATCGACGTGGTGGATGCGGCGCTGACGCAGTTGAACCGCTTCGTCGAGGCCACGAGCCGCAAGCTGCTGGTCGCGATGCAGCCGGGCGCCCTGCGCGACAGCTATGTCGCCGCCCTGCCCCGCGGCGACATCGAGATCGTCATCGCGGAAAGCGCCGACGCGGCCCGCCGCGCGCTGCAGCTGAACGACATCGACGCCATCGCGACGGACGGCCGCCTCGACGGCCTCGGGCGCCGGGACATCGCCGAGTTCGTGGAAGGCCGCCCTGCGGCCCTCCGGCAGTTGCCGGTGCTTCTCTACAGTCCACCGCCCGGCGACCCCGTGCCAGGCTGGGAGCGCGGTCCCGGCGGCGCCGTGATGCGGGTCGCCGATTCGCTGGAAGCGCTGATCGACGCCACCGCCTTCAGTCTGCATCGCGGCATGGCCCGGATGTCCGAGCGCGAGCGGCGCGCGGTGGAGGCTACGCACCAGGCCTCCGGTTCGCTGGCAGGCCACAAGGTGCTGATCGTCGACGACGACATGCGCAACATCTTCGCGCTCGCGGCGGTGCTGGACGCACAGGGCATGGCCGTCGTGTCGGCGGAGAACGGCCGCGACGCGATCCGCCTGGTGAAGCAGGACGCCTCCATCGACATCGTGCTGATGGACATCATGATGCCGGAGATGGACGGCATGCAGACCATGCGCGAGCTGCGCAAGCTGCCACGCGGCAAGCAGCTGCCGCTGGTGGCGCTGACGGCCAAGGCCATGAAGGGCGACCGCGAGAAGTGCATCGAGGCCGGCGCCTGGGACTACCTGTCGAAGCCGGTCGACACGGCCTACCTGCTGATGGTCCTGCGGGGATGGCTGTGCAAATAGACGACGCCGCCGAGCTGCCCGAGGACGCGAACCCCGGCCCCGTCGCCGGCGAAGAAAAGGCCGACATCCTGGTGGTGGACGACCTGCCCGAGAAGCTGCTGGTGTTCCGCACCGTGCTCGAGGAACTGGGGCAGAACCTCGTGCTGGTGCGCTCGGGCGCCGACGCGCTGCGGGAGATCCTGCAGCGCGAATTCGCGGTAATCCTGCTGGACGTCAACATGCCCGGCATCGACGGCTTCGAGACCGCCACGCTGATCCGCCAGCACCGGCGCTGCGCGCACACGCCGATCATCTTCATCACCTCCTACGCCGACGAGATGCAGACGGCGCGCGGCTATTCGCTGGGCGCGGTGGACTACATCCTGTCGCCGGTAGTGCCGGAGATCCTGCGCAGCAAGGTCTCGGTCTTCGTCGCGCTCCACCAGATGCGGCGCCAGGTCCGGCGCCAGGCCGATGCGCGCGTCGCGGTGATGGCGGCGCAGGCAGCGCGCCGCGTCGCCGAGGAAAACGATCGGCGCTCGGCCTTCCTGGCCAATGCGAGCCGGGTGCTCAGCGGCTCGCTGCAGATCCGGGTCGCGATGAACGAACTGGCCGAGCTGCTGGTGCCCGAGCTGGCGTCGCTGGCGCTCGTGCTGCTGGCCGACCCCGACCTCGGCGCCGGCGAGATGGTGGCCGCGACCCAGCCCCCCGGCGCGAAGTTGCAGTTGTCGACCGGGCTCGGTTCGCGCCTGGACGAGCGCCTGCAGGGCTTGCTGGGCGGCGCGGTCCGGGAGCGGCAGGCCGTGCACCTCGACGAGGCGGCGCTGGCCGCGCTCACGCCCGCTGCCCTCGGCCTAGCGGCGGGCGATGCCTTCCCGCCGCTGCGCTCGGCGCAAGCGGTGCCGCTGGTCTTCGGCGAGCGCGTGCTGGGCGTGGTGCTGGTCGCCCGCGGCGACGCTGGCGAACGTGGGGCGGCCGAGGCCGCCCTGCTCGAGGAGCTGGCCGCGCGGGCGGCCACCGCCTTCGAGAATGCGCGCCTCTACCTCGTGCTGCAGCGGGAGATGCTCGAGCGGCAGGCTGCGCAGGAGGAGCTCCAGCGCACCAACCGTCGCAAGGACGAGTTCCTCGCGATGATGTCGCACGAGCTGCGCAATCCGCTGGCGCCCATCCACACCGCGGTGCAGGTGATCCGGCGCGTCGCGGCGCCGCACCCCAAGGTGGCCTGGGCCCTGGACATCGCCGAGCGGCAGCTCAAGCAGCTGACCCGCCTGATCGAGGAGCTGCTGGACGTGGCGCGGATCAGCCAGGGCAAGATCGTGCTGAAGCACGAGACCCTGGACCTGAACACCGTGGTCGCCCAGAGCGTCGAGACGGTGCAGCCCTTCGTCGACGGCCGCCGCCAGGCCTTGAGGGTCGTGGTGCCGCAGCAGCCGGCGTGGCTGCTCGGCGACATGGCTCGGCTCACCCAGGTGATCGCCAACCTGCTGCACAACGCCGCCAAGTACAGCCCCGAGGGCACCGGCATCGAGCTGGTGTCCTGGCTGGAGGAGGACGAGGTCGTCCTCTCGGTGCGCGACCAGGGCATCGGCATCGACCCCGAGCTGCTGCCGCGCATCTTCGATCTCTTCGAGCAGGGCGAGCGCGGCCTCGACCGCGCCCAGGGCGGGCTGGGCGTCGGCCTGACGCTGGCGCGGCGGCTGACCGAAATGCACGGCGGCCGCATCGAGGCATTCAGCGAAGGCCGGGACTGCGGTTCCGAGTTCAGGCTGCGGCTGCCGCGCGTCGGCGCGGTGCCGCCTGCCGACGCAACAGCGCCGCTGCACGCAGCGGCAGCGTCCCGCAGCGAGGGCCTGCGCATCCTGGTCGTCGACGACAACCACGACGCGGCCACCGGCATTGCCACGATGCTCGAACTGGAAGGCCACGCGGTCCATACCGCCCACGACGGCGAAGAGGCGCTCGGCGCTGCCGCGACGCACAGTCCTGCCGTGGTGGTGCTGGACATCGGCTTGCCGCTGCTCGATGGCTACGAGGTGGCGCGCCGGATGCGCGCCATGCCCGAGCTGGCCGGCGCCCTGCTGATCGCAGTGACGGGCTACGGGCAGAGCGAAGATCGCGCGGCGGCCATCGGCGCGGGCTTCGACCACCACTTCGTCAAGCCGGCAGATCCGGAAGCTTTGCTGGGTTGCATCCGGGCGTGGTCCGGGAAGCGTGTCCAAGGCGGCGCCGGGAACCGGCGGGCCTCCGCGGCGGCGTCGTAGCGTTCGCCCGCCCTACCGGGCCGGGGAAGGCACCAGGATGCGGTCGAGGACCTCGAAGTCGATGGGCTTCTGCAGATGGTGGTCGAACAAGCCGGGCGCGGCGGCATCGCCTGCGTCCTCCTTGCCATACCCGGAGACAGCGACGAGCAGCAGGTGCTTGTCGCTCTTGCCGGCGCGCATGCGCCGCGCCAGCTCTGCGCCGGAGAAGTCCGGCAGGACCAGGTCGATCAGGGCCGCATCGAAGTCCGTGGCGGCGGCAGCGTCGATGGCATCCTGCGCGCAGTAGCTGCAATGCACCTCGTGATCCTGCAGGGTCAGCAGCTCGCGCAGCAGATCGGCCGCGGCCTTGTTGTCGTCGACGATCAGCACATTCACGGCAAGGTTCCCCCAAATTCAAGGCGCCCCAGTATCGGCAGCTGCCGGGGAGATGCGCGTAGGAGAGCGCCCCGTCCGGCCACCGAGGTGGGCAGGAGCGCTCAAGCCAGCGCCGGCTCGACCGTTGCGCTGACCTCGCCCAGCCCGATGCCCACCGCGCCTTCGCGCTCGCACCATCCGCGCAGGGTCAACGTGTCGCCGTCTTCGAGGAAGCTGCGGCGCTCGCCGTTCGGCAGCTCGATGGGCTGCTTGCCGCCGAGGGTGAGCTCCAGCAGCGAGCCGGCTTCGTCGGGCTTCGGCCCCGAGAGCGTGCCCGAACCCAGCAGGTCGCCGGGCTGCAGGTTGCAGCCGTTCACGGTGTGGTGCGTGACCAGCTGCGCCGGCGTCCAGTAGGCGGCCTCGCGGGCGTTGCCGCGCGTGAGGCGCACGGGCGCCTCGCCGGCTTCGCGCATGGCGGCGGTCTGCAGCCAGGTTTCCAGCACGATGTCGAGCGCGCCCGTGGCGCGGTTGGCGGGCGCATCGAGGTACGGCAGCGGCTGCGGATCGCCCGCCGGGCGCTTGAAAGGGGCACGGAAGGGGGCGAGTGCCTCCACGGTGACGATCCAGGGCGACAGGGTGGTGGCGAAGTTCTTGGACAGGAAGGGGCCCAGCGGCTGGTACTCCCAGGCCTGGATGTCGCGTGCCGACCAGTCGTTGAGCAGGGTGACGCCGAACAGGTGCGCCTCGGCGTCGCCGATGGCAATGGGCTCGCCCAGCGCATTGCCGTGGGCAACGAAGAAGCCGAGCTCGAGCTCGTAGTCGAGCCGCTTGGAGGGGCCCAGCGTCGGCGCGGTGGCATCGGGCGCCCTGGTCTGGCCTTTCGGGCGCTTGAAGCGCTGGCCGCTCACGCCGATCGAGGAGGCGCGACCGTGGTAGCCGATGGGCACCCACTGGTAATTGGGCAGCAGCGGCGCGTCGGGGCGGAACAGGCTGCCCACGGTGCGGGCGTGATGGATGCCGGTGTAGAAGTCGGTGTAGTCGCCGATGCGGCAGGGCACCGCCATCTCGGCAGCGGACTGCGCCAGCAAGGCCCTGCCCCACTCGGCCGCCTGCGCGCTGCCTTCGGCCAGGCCCGCTGAAATGGCGGCACGCAAGGCCTGGCGCTCGGTCGGGCTCTTCGCCATCAGCACGTTCATGTCGTCGGTGTGGATGAGCCCGGTCGCCTTCAGGTCGAGCACCTGGTCGCCGATGGCGACGCCGATGCGAAAGGCCTCGCCGCTGCCGGCGGGCCGGAAGCGGCCGTAGGGCAGGTTCTGGATCGGAAAGTCGCAAGCAGCCTGGTTGGCGGATGCGACCCAGCTGCGCAGCTGGGGGTCGTGGGTGGCGTTCAATGAGGTCATGGCTTGAATCGGTCCTGCAGGCCGGCCCAGCAGTCGGCGTAGTCGTTGTCGAGCGCCGGGCTCTGGAGGGCCCAGGCGGTGGGGATGAAGCGGTAGCGGCTCTCGAACATGAAGGCGAGCGTGTTGTCCAGCTTCTGTGGCTTCAGGTCGGTGCGGCTCGCCTTCTCGAAGGCTTCCTCGTCGGGGCCGTGCGGCACCATCGCGTTGTGCAGGCTGGCGCCGCCGGGCTTGAAGCCGCCGGGCTTGGCGTCGTACTCGCCGTAGACCAGGCCCATGAACTCGCTCATGAGGTTGCGGTGGTACCAGGGCGGACGGAAGGTGTCTTCCATCACCAGCCAGCGCGGCGGGAAGATCACGAAGTCGCAGTTGGCGGTGCCGGGCGTGTCCGAAGGCGAAGTCAGCACGGTGAAGATCGACGGGTCCGGATGGTCGAAGCTGATCGACCCGATGGTCATGAAGTGGGCCGTGTCGTACTTCACCGGCGCGAGGTTGCCGTGCCAGGCGACCACGTTGAAGGGCGTGTGCGTCATCGGCGCGCGCCAGAGGCGGCCGGCGGATTTCTTGACGAGCTCGTAGGCGCCGGCCTCGGTCTCGAAGGCGGCCACCGGCGCCTGGAAGTCGCGCGCATTGGCCAGGCCGTTGGAGCCGATCGGCCCGAGCTCGGGCAGGCGGAACTGCGCGCCGTAGTTCTCGCAGACGTAGCCGCGCGAGGGGCCGGCGCCGGCTTCCGAATCCGGCAGCGCGACCTTGAAGACCACGCCGCGCGGCAGCAGGGCGATCTCGCCCGGCTTGACCTCGAGCACGCCCATCTCGGTGGTGATGACCAGCCGGCCCTGCTGCGGCACCACCAGCAGCTCGCCGTCGGCATTGACGAAGGCGCGGCGCTGCATCGACTTGCTCGCGAGATAGACGTGGGCGGCCACGCCCTGCTGCGCCTCGACGTCGCCGTTGGCGGCGAGGGTGTGCATGCCGTCGACGAAGTCGGCTTCGGCGCCGGTGAAGGGAATCGGATGCCAGCGCATCGGCTCCGGCGCCAGTGCGATGCTGCGGTCGGGCCCGGTCTGCCAGGTGGGCTGCGCATAGGCCTCGTAGCGGCCCGAGACCACCGAAGGCTGGCGCCGGTACATCCAGCTGCGCCGGTTCTCGTGGCGCGGCGCGGTGAAGGCAGTGCCGGAGATCAGCTCGGGGTACAGGTCGAAGGGCGCGCGCTGCGGGCTGTTGCGGCCCTGCGGCAGGGCGCCGGCCAAGGCCTCGCTCGCGTACTCGTTGCCGAAGCCGCTCTGGTAGCGGCGCTCGGCGGCGGATTCGTTGCTCATGGATGGAATGTCCTCTTCAATTGCGGGGTGTGTCGCTCCGGGCGCTTCGCCCGGCGGCCGCGAGCGCGGCCTTCAGCACGGCCAGCGAGCCGATGTGGTTGGCCAGCACCAGCACGAGGCGCGCATTGAAGGCGTGGCTTTCCTCGGTGCTCAGGCCTTCGTGGGCGGCCAGCAGGGCTTCGTAGAAGTCGTCGGGGGCGTCCAGGTTCGGGGCGGTGATCAGCTCGTCCTTCTTCATGCGGGGCTCCTCGGGCTTTTGGCGAGGGCACGGTCGAAGGCCTCGCGCAGCGCCTGCGCCCCGGGCGCCCGCCAGCGGGCACAGACATGCTGGTCGGGGCGCAGCAGGTAGACGGTGCCCGGCCGCGCGTCGTAGCGCTGCGTGGCGAGATCGCCGGCGCCGCAGGCGGCCACGCGCACGACGTGCAGCGGCCGGTCGGCCTCGGCGATGGCGGCGAGGCTGCGCTCCGCCGCCTCGCCCTCGCCGAACACCAGGGCGGTAAAGCGGCCCGGCAGCGCGCGCAGCAGCCAGCCGGTGCTGCCGTCGGCGCGCACGATGGGTGCGTCGGCAGCCGGTGCGCCGGGCACCATCCGCCCTTCGAAAGCGTCCACGTCGGGCGTGTTCAGCGGCGAACCGTGCAGGGTGGTCGGGACCGAGAGCCGGCCGCTGTTGACCAGCGCGCGGGCGCAAGGCTGGGTCTTCGACAGCTCGAGCACCGCATCGCGGAACAGTCGGCTGACCTCGCTCTTGGGCGTGATGAAGTCGGTGGCGCGGGTGGAGTTGCGGATGTTCTCGTCGGCGGCGTACTCGCGCTCGCTGCCATAGCTGTCGAGCAGCGCATCGGGGGCCTCGCGCTTCACGACGGCCGCCAGCTTCCAGGCGAGGTTGTCGGCATCCTGCACGCCGGAGTTGGCGCCCCGCGCACCGAAGGGCGAGAGGCCGTGCGCCGAGTCGCCGGCGAACAGCACGCGGCCGTGGCGGAAGCGCTCCATGCGCTGGCACGCGAAGGTGTAGACGCTGGCCCAGCCGATGCTGAACTGGACACGCTCGAAGCCGATGCTGTCGAGCAGCGCACGCACGCGCGGGATGATGCGCTCGTGCTTGCGCTCCTCCACCGGGTCGGCATCCCAGCCCAGCTGGAAGTCCACCCGCCACATGCCGTCGGCCTGCTTGTGCAGCAGCACGCTCTGGTGGGGGTGGAAGGGCGGGTCGAACCAGAAGCGGCGCTCGGTCGGCAGGTCGGCATCCATGCTGATGTCGGCGATCAGGAAGCGATCGCGGAACACGCGGCCCTTCGCCTCCTGGCCCAGCAGCTGGCGCAGGTTGGAACGCGAGCCGTCGCAGGCCGCGACGTAGTCGGCGGCGAGCCGATAGTTGCCCTCGGGCGTCTCGATCTCCAGCAGCACGGTATCGGGCCCGTTGTCGATGCCCACCACCTTGTTGTTCCAGCGCAGGTCCACCAGCGGCAGCTCGGCGGCGCGCTCCGCCAGGTAGCCTTCGACGTAGTACTGCTGGAGGTTGATGAAGGCGGGCCGCTCGTGGCCGGCCTCGGGCAGCAGGTCGAAGCGGTAGACCTGCTCGTCCCTGAAGAAGACCTTGCCGACGTTCCACGACACGCCCTTGGCCACCATGCGCTCGCCGCAGCCCAGGCGATCGAAGATCTCGAGCGTGCGCTTGGCGAAGCAGATGGCGCGCGAGCCGGTGGAGAGGGTGCAGTCGTTGTCGAGCAGGACCACGGGCACCTGCTGCCGGGCGAGGTCGATGGCGAGCGCGAGGCCGACCGGGCCGGCGCCGACCACCACGACCGGGTGGCGCGCGGGCGTGGCGGCGTCCTGGTCGGGATGGTGGCGGTAGTCGAAGCGCAGCGATTGGTAATCGACGGGAGCAGTTGCGTCCACGGTCTTGCCTCCGTAGAGATGCCTCAGCCTTCGAGCGCCTTCCACATCTCGACGTCCCGCTCCGCCGTCCACACGCGCGGATCGCGGTGGCCGGAGGCCTCGTCGTAGGCGCGGCTCACGTCGAAGGGCATGCAGTGGTCGAAGATCACCCACTGGCTGTACTTGGGCTTCAGCTTCGCGTAGGTCTCCTGGTAGACGGCATTGAGGTCGCGCCCGGACTTCACGCCGGCCTGCACGCTCTCGTAGACGTCGGCGATGAAGCTGCGCGTGCCGGCCAGGCCCTTGGCCACCTCTTCCGGCGTGGTGAGCGCGGCACCGCGGCCGGGCACCAGCGCCTTGGGGCCCAGCGCGGCGATGTTGTCCAGCGTCTTCGGCCAGTCCTGGAAATAGGCGTCGCCGGCATAGGGCGTGGCATCGAACTCGACCAGGTCGCCCGACAGCAGGGTCTTCTCGCCCGGCAGCCAGACCACGGTGTCGCCCTTGGTGTGTCCGCGCCCGAGCTGGATGAGCTGGACTTCGAGCTTGCCCAGCCACACGGTCATCTTGCCGCTGAAGGTCATGGTGGGCCAGGTCAGGCCCGGCGGCACGGTCTCGACGTTCTGGAACAGGCGCGGGAAGCGGCCGATTTCGCTGGCCTTGTCGGCCTCGCCGCGCTCGACGATCAGGTCGTAGGTGTCCTGGCTCGCCAGGATTTCCTGCGGCTCGTAGGCGCTCGCGCCCAGCACGCGGACCGCGTGGTAGTGGGTGAGCACCACGTACTTGATGGGCTTGTCGGTCACCTCGCGGATGCGGCGCACCACATCCGCCGCCATGGCCGGCGTGGCCTGGGTATCGGCCACGAGCACGGCGTTGTCGCCAATGATGATGCCGGTGTTGGGGTCGCCCTCGGCCGTGTAGGCCCAGGCGTGTTCGGAGATCTGGCTGAAGGTGATCTTCTTTTCTTCCAGGTCGGCCTGGCTGGCGAAAACCTTGGTCTGGCTCATCGGGGGTCTCCTTGTGGAATTCGTCTAAGTTGAACTGATTCGCATGGAACGAACGAAGCGGAGTGTAGTCCGGCTTTCCGTTCATGTCTAATGCCTTCTGCATGAACAAACGCGAGACGGTCATGGCCACTGACAACAGCGATCGCGCGCAGCGCGGCATCCAGAGCATCGAGGTGGGCGGCCAGCTGCTGCGCGCACTGGTGCACCACGGCCGGTCGATGGCGCTGAAGGACCTGGCCAGGGAGGCCGAGATGTCGCCCGCCAAGGCGCACCCCTACCTGGTCAGCTTCAGCCGGCTCGGGCTGATCGAGCAGGACCGCGCCAGTGGTCACTATCTGCTCGGTCCGCTCGCCTTGCAACTGGGGTTGATCAGCCTGCAGCAGGCCGATCCGGTGCACGTCGCGACGCCGCTGGTGGCGGGGCTGGCGCAGGAGATCGGGCACACCACGGCCATCGCGGTGTGGGGCGACCGCGGCGCGACCATCGTGCGGGTCGCCGAATCGCCGGCCGCCCTGCACGTGAGCATGCGGCACGGCACGGTGTTCTCGCTGACCAGTACCGCCTCCGGCCGGCTCTTCGCCGCCTACCTCGAGGCCGACGAGGTCAGGGGCATGCTGGAGAAGGAGCGCCGGCGCGAAAAGGCCAGCGGCCGTCCGGAGCGCCATGTCGGCATGCCGCCGGCGCCGCCGCTGCCGGACTGGAAGGCCTTCGAGGCGCAGCTGCACGCGGTGCGCGAACACGGCATGAGCCGTTCCGACGGCGAGATCGTGCCGGGGGTGAGCGCGATGTCGGCGCCGGTGTTCGACCACACGGGCGCGATCGCGCTGGCGATCACGGCGATCGGGACCACGGCGGTCTTCGATGCCAGTTGGGAAGGTCCGGTCGCGCAGGCGCTGAAGCGCTGCGCGGGCGAAATCTCGCAGCGGCTGGGCGCGACGCCGCGCTGAGCGGCCCGCCTCAGCCGTCGGCTGCGGCGGCCCGTGCGGCCTTCAGCGCCCTGCCGCGTTCCAGGCTCTCGGCCGGCCAATGCTCCGCGCTGCGGTAGTACTCGGGCACGGCGGGCACGCCGGGCGGCAGTTGCACCCATGGCTGCTTCGACGAGGTGAAGATGTGGATGTCCGGCAGCAGGTGGTCCGGCATGTCGAGCGTGCCCACGCGCACGAAGCACACCGCATCGCCCGAGCCCGCGTAGTGGCTCCACAGCGCGATCCTGCAATGCGGGCAGCGCGCGATCTTCTGGCCCTTGCCGCTCAGCGAAGGCGTCAGCACCAGCTCGACCTCGCCCTGCAGCCGCTGCAGGCGGTCGGCCTCGATCATCGCGTTGATGGCAAAGGCGCTGCCGGTCTCGCGCTGGCACCAGCGGCAATGGCAGCAATGGACGAAGAGCGGCCGCGTCGTCACGCGGTAGCGCACGGCGCGGCAGGTGCAGCCGCCTTCGAGGGGGAAGGGAGGGGTCGTCATGGTCGGCGTACTGTGGCGCGGCGGCCGACGGAAGGCAACGGCCGTTTCAGGCTGCCAATGCGCCCAGCGCCACGAATTCGCCTTCGAGGCGGCCGACCTCGCGGCCGTCCTGCTCCAGCACCGCTTCGACCGCGATGCGACCGCGCCCCTTGCGCGTCAGCATGCGCAGGAAGGCCGGCCAGGTCTCGACCTCCTCGGGTATGGAGGATCGCGCCGTGAAGTCCCCGGTGATGGGCAGCCCATAGTCCATGCTGTTGCGCTGGATCACCAGCCGGCTTGCGATGCCGGCGCGCTGAAGCCGGGTGTGCAGCAGCGACCAGGCGGCGAGGATGGCCACTGCCGAAGCGCTGCCGCCGAACACCGTCTCGCGGTGATTGATGTTGGGCGCCAGTGGTGCCGCGAGCACGACGGCTGCCTCGTCGGCCATCAGCACGCTCACCTGCATGGCCTTCGACAGCGGGATGTGTGCGTGCAGGTAGGCCTCGAGCTCGGGGGGGTTCACTTCGAGCGCCCGTCGAAATGCTGCACCGGCACCGAGTCGAGGTCGATGCCCTCGAGGCACCGGATGTTGATGGCCGCCATCTTGTTGCCCTTTGGATCGGTGCCCTCGCCGAACGGGTGGATGCCGCAGACCGGGCAGAAGCGGTGCGAGATGACGTGCTTGTTGAACAGGTAGGTGCTCATGTCCTCGGGCGGGGTCTTCAGCACGAGCTGCTCGTGCGGCACGAACCACAGCAGGGAACCCTTGCGCTGGCACATCGAGCAGTTGCATGCCATCGCACCCTGGATCTCACCCCCGACCTCGAACGCGATCCGGCCGCAATGGCAGCTGCCTGTGTACTTCATCGGTTGTCTCCTTTAAGAACTTGGAGCGTCAGTTTGGCAGCGCCAAGTGCCCGTCGTGAACTGGGCACGCCCGCAACGCGGTCGTTCTTGATGATGTGCACGGGCTCGCGCTCAGCTTGCCCGAAGTTGTGGCCGATTCGGTTCTTCGTTTCCGTTGCTGTCACTCGCATGCCTGGCCCCTTCCGAAAGCCATCTTAGCAACCGTCCACGGACTCCCCTTGGCTGATCAACGCTCGGGCCGATGAAGTCGAGGCGTCAAATCATGAATCCGATGTTCTTCGGATAGTTGATCCCGTTCACGTTCCCGCCGAAGTTCCGGAGATTCGGCAGGATGTTCTCCAGGCTCCCGGCGGGCACGCCGAACCAGCTTGCCAGCGTCGCGCCGTACTGGTCGACCGAGGTCGAGGGGATCAGCCTGCCCTGCCCCACGTGGCCTTCGTAGCCGGGCAGCTTCGAGTCGTTGTTGATGCTGACGACCTGCGGCGTGCCGTAGATCTGCTTGCCCTTGACCGCACCGCCGACCACGAAGTGGTGCCCGCCCCAGCCATGGTCCGACCCGTCGCCGTTGGAAGCCAGCGTGCGGCCGAAGTCGGAGGCCGTGAACGCCGTGACCTTGTCGCCCAGGCCCAGCGCGACCGTCTCGCGGTAGAAGGCGGCCATGGCGTCGCTCAGCTGCTTCAACAGGCCGGGCTGGTTGGCGATCAGGTTGTCGTGCAGGTCGAAGCCGCCCATCGAGACGAAGAACACCTGCCGCCGGGTGCCCAGCGTGGCGCGGCCGCGGATCAGGCGCGCGACCATCGCGAGCTGCCGGCCGAGCCCGGTGTCCGGGAAGGTGCCGGTCGCGTAGGCCGCGCCGATGGCCGAGGTGACGCTGCCTTCGGCATCGACCGCGCGCTTCGTGATCCGGTTGTATTCGTTCTCCAGCGCGTGGCCGCGCGCCTGCTGCACGAGCTGCGCCATCGCGGCCTTGACCGAGCTCGAGCCGTACACGTTGCCGCCCGTCACGCTGCCGATCCTGACTGCGCCGCCGGTGCTGACCTGGTACTGCAGGGCCGCGTCGCCCGAAAGGAACACCGCGTTGCCGGCAACCGACATGCAGGTGAACAGCGCGTTGCTGTTCTGCGTGAGCATCAGGTCGCCGATGTTGCCGCCCCAGCCCACGGTCGAGCCCTCGGGCGAGGAGGACTGCCAGGTCGACTGCTGGTCGTTGTGCGAGAACAGCTTCGGCGGCTGCGGGTAGAGCTTCTTGTTGCCGTTGTTGAACTGGGCGCGCGTGAGCGGCACCACCAGCGGGCCGACGTTGAGCTGCACCGCCATCTTCGCGTCGGTGTTGAACAGGCCCGCCAGCGCGCTCATGGCCGGGTGCAGCGCGTACTGCCGCCCGTCCGCCAGCGGCGTGCTCGGGCTGAGCAGCGTCGGCACGAGATCTGCCTTGGCCAGTGCGACGCCTCCGGCCGCCTGGCCGGCAGCGCCGCCGCGGATCGCGCTGTAGGCGTTGTAGCTGGGGTCGTCGTAGGTGACGACGGTGTTGGCGTAGTCGTTGCCGCCGAACAGGAAGACGCACACCAGCGCCTTGTAGTCGTCGCCCGGAGCGGCCTGCGCGGCCGCCTCGCCGATGGCGGCGAGGTTGAGCGCGAAGGGCAGCGCGCTGCCGGCCATGGCGAGCTGGCCCGAGCGGCGCAGGAAGGCGCGGCGGGTATGGGCCTGGGGATCGATGAGGTGCATCGCGCTTTCCTTATTTCTGGACCAGGTAGCCCGGCGCGGCCATCACCATCAGCACGGCGGCGTACACCCGGTTGTTCTTGAGGGTGTCGCTGCTGGCCGCGGTGACGGCCGGCGTGGCCAGGGCGTTGGTGATCAGCTCGACGGTGCCGGCGTCGAGCTGGTTGGCCGACATCAGCAGGTTGAGGCGGCGCACCAGCGCGGCCGGATCGAGCACCAGCGCCTTCTCGGCCGCATAGCTCGCGATCACGTCCCTGCCGTTGAAGCCGTTGGGCACGACGTTCTGCATGAAGTTGAGATAGCCGCCCACGCTGGTCTCGTTGACCAGCTGGAACTCGGGCGCGACCAGCCTGGCATTCGCCATCGCGCTGGACGGCGGCACGTAGCCTGGCCGGAAGAAGTTGAAGACCGAGGGCGAGCGCAGCGGGCTCTGGCCCAGCGAACTGGCCGCATCGGAGCGGTTGCCGATCTTCCAGGTGCCGGCCGTGGAGCCGGCGCCGAAGGTGCGCCCCCACTGCACCAGCCGCAGCATCGGCTCGCGAAGGTGGCCGAAGTTCGGGTCCGCAAGGCCCGCGGGGCTGCGGGCCTCGTTGTCGAGCAGCACCGCGGCGAACACGCTCTTCATGTCGCCGCGCATGCCGGCGCCGTTGTCGGCGAAGACATCGGACACGCGCTTCACGTAGGCAGCGCTCGGATTGCTGGTGACCAGGCGCTGGATCAGCTGCCGGCCGATGAAGGGCCCGACATTGGCATGGTTGAACAGCGTGTCCAGCGCGATCTTGAGCGCGGCCCTGCCCTCGGTGTTGGCAGGCACGGTAGCGCCGAGGAACTTCGCCTCCAGCATCGAATGGCGCGAGGCGGTGAGCGCCATGGGCCGCTGGGTCCAGGCGTTGCTCTCGATGGTGTAGCTCTCGCCCGGCGGAGCGAAGGCGTTGCGCTCGGCGGCGGGGATGTCGAGGTCGTAACCGGTGAACACGCGAGCCAGGTTGGTGACGTCGTCCTGGGTGTAGGACTCCAGGGGTGCACCGTCGGCGCCGGTCTTGACCGAGCCATCGACATTGAGCTGGTAGAGGCCGATGCTCATGAGCTGCATGACCTCGCGCGCATAGTTCTCGTCCGGCTGGCGGCCCTGGGCGTTCTCCTTCTGGTTGCCCTTGGTGTTGAGGTAGTAGCCCATCGCCGGGTTGAGCGTCACGTTCTCCAGCAGCTGGCGGAAATTGCCGGTGACGCCCGCGACCAGCATGTCCCAGTACTGCGCGAACATATAGGCGGTCCAGTTGGAGCTGACGTCGTTGGCCGAGACCACGAAGATCTCCGACAGCGCCAGCGCCAGGCGCTTGCGCACGCCGTCGGCCGAGGTCATGAGCTGGCTCCAGATCATGTCGTCGGTGTTGACGCTGCCATAGGGCTTGCTCGCGATCCAGGCCCAGCCGGTCTGCGTGGGCGCCCGGTCCATCTGCTCGCCGAGCCAGGGCAGGTAGCCCTGGGTACGCACCGCGGCGATCTCGGCTTCGGAGGCGGAGAACTGCGCCTGCAGCAGGAAGCGCGCGGCCTCGTCGTCGGTCTTGGCCTGGGTGTAGACGTAGGTCTGTGCGCTCGGCGTGCTGGCCAGTGGCGTCAGGGTGCCGGCCTGGACCGTGTCGCCGCTGCTGCCGCTGTCGCCGCCGCCAAATGCGGCGAAGCCGCCTCCACCGCCGCCACCCCCGCCGCCGCAGGCTGCGAGCGCCGCCGCAGCAGCCAGTGCAGTGGCCAGCGGCAGGGGGTTGCGCGGTCCCGTCGTGGCCGCAGGACTGTCTGCACGCGCTTCAGGCGCGCGCAGCGGCTCGTCGATCGCCCCAACGCGATCGGTCGCTAGATCTTCCACCATGAATTCCTCGCTCCTCGGCGCTTGACGCCTGGCCCTTCAAGGCAATTGCCATGCCGGCCCACTGACCGCACGCAGGAGCCATGAAGGCGAGGAACATCGACAACAATTGTTCCGAAATGTGACTTTTTTCGTCACCGGACACAATTGATGCTTGTCGGCGCTGACGAGGATGGCTTCAGTTTTTCGCTTGTTCGAGGCGGTCGCGAGTACGAATGGCCTCATCCCGTGCGGCCTGCGCGAAGTCCTCGCCGGCCGACGCGTAACAAATGGCGCGGGAGGAGCTGACCACGATCGGCGCATCGGTGCGCCAGCCCGCACGCACAGTGGCGACCGCATCGCCGCCCTGGGCGCCGACGCCGGGAATCAGGAGCGGCACGGTCGGCGCCAGCGCGCGCACCCGCTCGATCTCGGCCGGGTAGGTGGCGCCGACCACCAGGCCCAGCTGGCCGTTCAGGTTCCAGGGGCCCTGCACCAGCTTCGCGATGTGTTCATACAGGAAGGGCTGGCCTTCCACGCCGGCAAGGCGCTGGGCCTGCAGGTCGTCGCCGCCCGGATTGCTGGTGCGGCACAGCAGGAAGGCGCCCTTGCCTCCGTGGCGCAGGTAGGGCTCGACCGAATCGAAGCCCATGAAGGGGGAGAGCGTGACCGCGTCGGCGCCATAGCGCTCGAAGGCCTCGCGCGCGTACTGCTCCGCGGTGGAGCCGATGTCGCCGCGCTTGGCGTCGAGGATCACCGGCACCTCGGGCGCGTTGCGGCGCAGGTGCTCCATGAGTTTTTCGAGCTGGTCTTCGGCGCGGTACGCGGCGAAGTAGGCGATCTGCGGCTTGAAGGCGATCGCCAGGTCGGCCGTGGCATCGACGATGGCGGCGCAGAAGTCGTAGATCTTGCTGGCATCGCCTTTCAGTCGGGCGGGGAACTTGGCGGGTTCGGGATCGAGGCCGACGCACAGCAGCGAGCCGTTGCGGCGCTCGGCGGCGCGCAGCTTGTCCAGGAAGATCATGGGGCGGAATTCTAGGCGCCGACCCGGCAAGCGCTCAGTTCGGCGGCGGCAACTGTGCCGCGGCAAGGCACAGGTCGGCCCAGGCGCGGGCCTTGTCCGCCGGATTGCGCAGCAGGTAGGCCGGGTGGTAGGTCACGACAAGGGGAACGTCCTCCCACCCAGGCATGGCGATGCGCGCAGGCTGGCCGCGCAGCCGGCCCAGCGGCTCGCCGCTTTGCAGCAGGCTCTGAGCGGCCAGCGGCCCCATCGCCAGCACCACCTGGGGCGTCGGCGCCGTATCGGCCAATCCCTCCGCGATGGGACGCGGGCTGCCCGGCTGGCCCGAGGCCACCCCGCGGTGGGTGCGCATCAGGCGCACGGGCGAGGCGCCGCCATGCAACTGCAGCGCGCGCAGCATGGCCTCCAACAGGCGGCCGGCATCGCCGGCGAAGGGCTCGCCATGGCGGCCGTCGAGCTCGGGCGGCATGTCGGCGACGATCAGCCAGCCGCCGGCCGCTTCGGGGCCATAGAGATGGCGCGTGGCCTCGATCAGCACGCTCGCGCCGGAGGGCGCGGCCAACGGGCGGGCCGCGACGGGAGGCGCGGAGATCGGCGCCGGCGCCGGCGGCGGCACGACGGCGCGGGCGGCCACCGGCGCAGCGACGGATTCCTCTTGCGCGCTGCGCGGCGAAGGCGCTTCCGCCGGCGCGTCGCTGGGCGCCGCGGCGGGCCACCAGAGCTTGACGCCCATCTCGTCGAGCATCGCGCGCTGCCGCGCATCCAGGTTCAACGTGCCGTCCATGTCTTGTCTTCTACTTCAAGCTGCCCCAGGCGCTGCTGGATTCATTGAGGCGCAGGCTCATCACCACCGCGTCCTCGCGTGCATGGCCTTCGGCCGGGTAGTAGCCCTTGCGCACGCCCACGCGCCGGAAGCCGTGGCGCTCGTAGATGGCCAGTGCCCGCAGGTTGCTGGCCCGCACCTCGAGCCAGAGCCACTGCGCGTTCTGGCCCCGCGACCAGCCCGACAGCGCCTCCAGCATCAGCGGCGCCCAGCCCTGGCCCTGGAAAGCCGGCGCCACGGTGATGTTGAGGAGGTGCACCTCGTCGACGCCCTTCATGGCGACGAAATAGCCGATCAGCGACTCGCCGCCGGTCTGCCCCGCCAGCCGGCTCCAGAGTGCGCGCGGCCGCCGCGCCGGCGCGGCCTCGTCGGTCAGGGCGGGCGGGGCCACGAGGCATTGGCAGTGATAGCCCGCGATGATCGAATCGCTGAAGTTGGCCGGCGTCCAGGGGTGGGTGTAGGCGCTGCGTTCGATCGCGCACACGGCCGGTATCCGCTCGATCGTGATCGGCTCGAGGCGGGCTTCACGCGGCTGCAGGACGGCGCTCATTCGATAACCTCCGCCCTGCGGGCTGCGGTGCTATTCGCCTTAGGAACGGCCGTGCGGCTCATGTCGACTGGTTGGTTTGTGCCGCCTTGAGGGCAGCGCGCTCTTGGGTGGTTTGTGCAACTTTATCGCGAACATACAGCGGCCACGCCTGCGCTGGCGGGACGGCCC
Organism: Variovorax stachyos; assembly: GCF_051400855.1. Lineage (NCBI taxonomy): Bacteria > Pseudomonadati > Pseudomonadota > Betaproteobacteria > Burkholderiales > Comamonadaceae > Variovorax > Variovorax stachyos. Next base: position 49,158 of record NZ_JBLFFN010000006.1, read on the forward strand.
GCCCGGCAGCGAGCAATTCAGGGGCCAGCCGGAGCATCGCCTCGGCGGCGGGCAGCGCCTCGTGGCACGCCGCGGCGGGCGGCAGGCGTCCGCCGTAGGCGGTGAAGACGTTCCCGGCGAGCGCCCAGCCCGGCGGCACCTGCACCTGCTCGGGCGCCAGCAGCCGTGGTTCGGCATCGTTTCCTGCGGGTTGCTCGAAATCGTAGTGCGCCGCATAGAGCTCATCCATGCGCGCATCGAGCAGCGCGACCACGCGCGTGGCGCCGAAGCGGTGGCGCGCCTCTTCCGCCACAGCATGCAGGGTGTCGACGGGCAGCAGCGGGACGCCGGCGCCGAAGCCCAAGCCTTGCGCGACCGAGCAGGCGGTGCGCAAGCCGGTGAAGGAGCCCGGCCCGCGCCCGAAGGCGATCGCGTCGAGTTCGGCCATGGCCAGGCCGGCTTCGGCGAGCAGTTCCTGGATCAGCGGGATCAGGCTGCTGGAGGCCTGGGCGCCGCCAGGGCCGTTGCGCGAGACCACGCGCTCGCCGCGACCCACCGCGACCGACAGCCACTCGGTGCTGGTGTCGAAGGCCAGGAGCTTCGTCTCTGCCGCCATTGCATCACCCTCGTGCGGCGGCCGCCGCGGCCACACCGCCCGTGCGCATGCGCTGCACGCCGAACACGATGCCCGCGGTCACGAGCAGCAGCCCCGCCACCAGATTCCAGTGCAGCGGCTCGCCCAGGAAGACGACGGCCCCCAGCGCCGACAGGCCCGGTACCAGCGCGGTGATCATGGTCGAGCGCACCGGCCCGAAGTACTGGATCATCCGGGTGAAACTGATGCCCGAGATGACCACCGAGCCCACGCCCTGGAACAGCATCTGGAAGGCGATCTCGCCGACCGGCGCACTGGCCAGCCGGCTCGCCACCACGCCGATCCCGGCCAGCAGCGCATAAGCCGGCACGTAGGTGAGGAAGGCGAACACGGTAATGGCAATCGTGGCGCGCACCGCCTCGAGCGCGTGGCGGCGCACCATCACGCTGTAGCAGGCCCAGCAGAAGGCGGCGCTCATGAACAGCAGATCGCCCTTCCAGATCTGGCCGCCCTCGAAGGCGTGCAGCAGGCTGGCGCCGCCGACGAGCAGGTCGCCCAGCACGATCAGCCCGAGACCGACCAGGCGTGCCGGCGTCAGGCGGTCGCGCAGCACCACGGCCGCGAGCAGCGCCGTCCACAGCGGCAGGCTGCCGGGCATCAGCACCGAAGCATGGGTGGCCGGCGCATAAAAGAAGCCGGTGTAGGCGAGCAGGGCGTAGGCGAGGCCGCCGAAGATGCCGGTCGCCACGGTGGCGCGCAGCGGGACCGGCGACAGGCCGAAGAGCGAGCTGCACCCCGGATCGCTGCGGCGGGTCCGGGCCACCAGCCAGGCGCCCCAGGGCACCAGCACCAGGCTGGCGCCGCAGATGCGGGCGAAGGTGATGTCGAAAGGTGTCAGCGAGCCGCCGGCGGAGGCCCGCGCGATGACGATGAATGCGGTCCAGACCACGACGGTGACGATCGCCGCGCCGATGCCGAGGGTACGGGGGGAGAAACGGGCGGCGGCGGGCATCGCGCGATTATCCCGGGCCGGCCATGCACCGCGCTTTCGGGGGCCTATGCGGGCCGGGGCTCGGGATAATCGCGCGATGCCTCCCGCCCCGAGACCCCTGGCGCCGCGCGCCGTCCGCCTGTTCATCCTGCTGGCCGCACTGGCTTCGGCGCCCGCCCTGGCCCAGCCGCTCCCGGCCGAGGTGGAAGCCGCGCTGGCCCGCGCCCGGGTGCCGCGCGACGCCGTCACGCTGCTGGTGGCCGACGCCGAGGGCGTGCGACCCCCGCGGCTCGCCTGGCGCACGCAGGTGCCGGTGAATCCGGCCTCGGTCATGAAGCTGGTCACCACCTACGCCGCGCTCGACCTGCTGGGCCCGGCCTTCACCTGGAGCACGCCGGTGTACGTCGACGGACCGGTACGGGACGGCGTGCTGACCGGCAATCTCTACATCCAGGGCCAGGGCGATCCCAAGCTGGTCCTGGAGCGCCTCTGGCTGCTGCTGCGGCGGGTGCAGGGGCTGGGCATCCACACCATCGCCGGCGACATCGTGCTGGACCGCAGCGCCTTCGAGGTGGCCGACACCGATCCGGCCGCTTTCGACGGCGAAGGCCAGCGGCCGTACAACGCCGCGCCCGATGCGCTCTTGATCAACTTCAAGTCGGTGGTCATGACCTTCCAGCCGAACCGCGATGGGCAGACCGCGCAGGTCAACTTCGAACCCTTCCTGAGCGGCGTGAGCACGCCCTCCACCGTGCCGCTTTCGGCCGGCGAGTGCGGCGACTGGCGTGCCGCGCTGGCGCCGGCCTTCGGCGATCCGGCCCGGATGGGCTTCGCGGGCAGCTACCCCGCGGCCTGCGGCGAGAAGACCTGGGCGGTGGCCTACGCGGACCCGCGCAGCTATGCGATGCGCGCGGTCGGCGGGATGTGGGCCGAGATGGGCGCACGGTTGAAGGGCCAGGTGCGCGAGGGCCCCGTGCCGCGCGGTCTCCAGCCGGCCTTCGTGTTCGAGTCGCCGCCGTTGGCCGAGGTGGTGCGCGACATCAACAAGTACAGCAACAACGTGATGGCGCAACAGCTGTTCCTCACGCTCGGGCTGCAGCAGAAGCGGCGCGGCACGCTGGAAGGTGCGCGCGCGACGCTGCGCCAGTGGTGGAACGATCGCATCGGCACGGGCGAAGGCCAGCCCGTGTTCGACAACGGCTCGGGCCTGTCGCGCGAGGAGCGCATCAGCGCGGCGGCGCTCGCGAAGATGCTGCAGGTGGCCTGGCGCTCGGCCCAGATGCCCGAGCTGGTGTCCTCGTTGCCGGCCATGGGCGTGGACGGCACGCTGCGCAAGCGCGTGCTGCGCTCGGGCGGCGCGGCCCACCTGAAGACCGGAACCCTGCGCGACTCGTCAGGCATCGCCGGCTACGTGCACGGCGCCAGCGGCAGGCGCTGGGTGGTGGTCGCGATCGCGAACCATGGCAGCGCGGGCGCCGCGCGGCCGGCCTTCGATGCGCTCGTCGACTGGGCGGCGCAGGACAACTGAGCACGCCCGTCGCCCAGGTGACGGAGCGTCGCCGCGGATCGGGGTTTCCCTTGTCTTGCTCGGAAGAGGGCAAGCCTAGGATCGGGCGCCCCTTTCCCTCTTGACCAACAACACACCACGGAGACAAGCATGAAACGTCTGCACCTTCTGAGCGCCGTCCTGACGGCCAGCCTGCTGGCTGCCTGCGGCGGCGGCGGCGACGGCGGTGGCTTTGCTTTCATCGGGTCCGGGACCGGCACCGGCTTGCTGAAGGAACCACCCCTCATCGTGGCCTCGCTCAGCACGGCGCAGATCGATGCCGGCACCGCGCAGAACGGCCTGCAGCCGCTCAGCGGCAAGGCCAGGTGCGACGTCAACGTGGTCTCGCTCAACTATGGCACCGTGGGCCCGAAGGGCGAAGTCACCAACGCCTCCGGCGTGCTGCTGATGCCGGCCGGGCCCTGTGCCAACGCTGTGCCGCTCGTGGCCTACGCCAAGGGCACCGACGTGCAGAAGCCGCGCACGCTGGCCAATCCGCAAGACCCGGAGACCTTCCTGCTGACCGCGATGTACGCGGCCCAGGGCTATGCGGTGGTCGCTACCGACTACCTGGGCTACGCCAAGTCCACCTTTCCCTACCATCCCTACCTGCATGCCGACTCGGAGGCGCGCACGGTGCTCGACTCCGTGCGGGCAGCGCGCGCCGCGGCGCCGAGCGCGGGCGGCTCGCTGTCGGGCAAGGTGATGTTCACCGGCTACTCGCAGGGGGGCCATTCCTCGATGGCCGCGCACCGTGCGGCCGAGCGCGACAACCCGCTGGAGTTCAACGTGGTGGCCGGCGCGCACCTGGCGGGGCCCTACAACCTCTCGGGCTCCTTCAAGCTGCCGCAGGCGATCGCGGGCTACCAGTTCTTCGTGCCCTTCATCGTCAACTCCTACCAGAAGGTGTACGGCGACGTCTACGCCGACGTGAACACGGTCTACAAGCAGCCTTACGCCGGCTACATCGAGAACCTGCTGCCCAGCCCGACGCTGAACTTCACCACGCTGGTGACCAGCGGCAGCCTGCCCGGCGCCAACGGCGAGACGCCGAACCAGGTCCGCGACGCGCTGTTCCAGAGCGCCTTCCTCACCGACGTCCAGACCAACCCGAGCAACGCGTTTTTCCTCAATGCCAGGAAGAACGACCTGCTCGGCTGGAGCCCACGCGCGAAGACGCTGCTGTGCGGTGGCGCCGGCGATCCGACCGTGCCGCCGGCGGTGCACATGGTGCCGGCGAAGGCGGACTTCGATGCGCGCGGGGTGACGACGGTCACGACGGTGGACGTGGATGCGCAGATCCAGGCGACCTACGGCCCGGGCGGCAAGGCGCCGACCGACCCGACCACGGCGGCTTACGCGACCTACTTCGGCGCCTACCACGGCACCTACGAGCCGCCCTTCTGCCACGTGCGGGCGCGGGCCCTGTTCGACACGGTGAAGTAACGCGAGGGGGCTCAGGCTGCGGCGGCGCGCTGCAGCCTGTCGCGAACGCCTTCCCACTCCGGGCCGGCGGGCGGCGTCTCCACCCAGATCAGCTTGGCGCCTTCGGCGTCGAAGTTGCGCAGCATCGCGAACAGCTGCTGGGCGGCGGCCGCGGCATCGTCGGGCATGCGCCGCAGCAGCACGCGCTGCGAACGGCACTTGAGCGGGCTGCGCGACCACACGGCCAGGTGCGCGGCGTTCGCGCCCAGCACGTCGAGGCCGGTCTGCAGCGCCTTGGCGTCCATCAGCCTCAGCTTGGCGCTGGGCGCGTAGTGGGCTTCCAGCGTGCCCGAAGCGCGCGGATCGGGCGCCGCCAGCTCGTGCCTGTCGCGCAGCGGCTCGCCGCACGCGGCCTCGATCTGCGCGCGGGTGATCGCACCGGGGCGCAGCAGCACCGGCTGGCCGCGGCTGCAGTCGACGATGGTCGATTCGATGCCGACGTCGCAGGGGCCGCCGTCGATCACCAGCAGCGCGTCGCCGAACTCCTGCTGCACATGCAGCGCGGTGGTGGGGCTCACGCGGCCGAAGCGGTTCGCGCTCGGGCCCGCCACGCCGGGCACGCCCTGCTCGGCACAGGCGACCAGCAGGGCCTGGCCCACGGGATGGTCGGGGCAGCGCAGGCCGATGGTGTCCTGCCCGCCGGCCGCGGCCGCGGCGACGCCGGGCTGACGCGTGACGATCAACGTGAGCGGACCGGGCCAGAAGGCCTGCACCAGCTTCTGCGCGAAGGGCGGCAGCGGCTGGGCGAAGCGCGACAGCGCCTCCGTGCCCTTGATGCCGGCCGCCACATGGACGATCAGCGGATGGTTGCTGGGCCGGCCCTTGGCCGAGAAGATGCCGGCCACCGCATCGTCGCTCGTCGCGTCGGCGCCCAGGCCGTAGACGGTTTCGGTCGGGAAGGCGACCAGGCCGCCGGCGCGCAGCACGCAAGCGGCTTCCTGGATGGCTTCGGGCGAATGGCCGTCGCGAATCGTCATCGCGTTGGGCTGGTTATTCAGAGAGGGGAATCGGCAGGCCCAGCAGCGCGGCGGCGAAATCGGCCGTGCTGCGGATCGCCTCGATGTCGTTGCCGGTGATCGTGAGATGGCCCATCTTGCGGCCACGGCGCGCGTCGGCCTTGCCGTAGAGGTGCAGGTGCGTGCCCGGCAGCGCCAGCACGTCGGCCCAGCGCGGCTGCACGGGCTTGGGCTCGTCCTCCGGGAACCAGAGGTCGCCCAGCAGGTTCAGCATCAGCGCGGGGCTGTGCTGGCGCGGTGGATTGAGCGGCAGGCCAGCCAGGGTGCGCACCTGCAGCTCGAACTGCGAGACGTCGCAGGCGTCCAGGGTCCAGTGGCCACTGTTGTGCGGGCGCGGCGCCATCTCGTTGACCACCAGGGCTCCGTCGGTCAGCACGAAGAATTCGACGCACAGCACGCCCACGTACTGCAGGCCTTCCGCAATGGCCACGGCCGACTCGATCGCCAGCCGCGCGGCCGACTCGGGAATGTTGTTCGCGTGCACCTCGGTCACCGCGAGGATGCCGCCGCGGTGCAGGTTGCGCTGCGGCGGGAAGTGCACGACCTGGCCGTCGTGCCCGCGCGCGACGATGACCGAGCACTCGAAATCCAGCGGCAGCAGCTTCTCGAGCACGCAGGGCACCTGGCCGGCGCGGTCCCAGGCAGCGGCCAGTTCGTCGCGGGTGTTCACACGCTGCTGGCCCTTGCCGTCGTAGCCGAAGCGCGCGGTCTTGAGGATGCCCGGCAGCAGGTTAGGCGGCACGAGCACCACCTGCTCGGCCGACTCGATGACGGCGTAGGGCGCGCAGTCCACGCCGCAGCCGACGAAGTGGCTCTTCTCGCGCACGCGGTCCTGCGCGATCGCCACCGCCGTGGCGCCGGGCCGCACCGGGCGGGCCACCGCGAGGTGCTCCAGCGAGGCGGCCGGCACGTTCTCGAACTCGGTGGTGATGGCATCGGCCAGGCCGGCGAGCCGCGCGAGGCCGTCGACGTCGGCGTAATCGGTGTGGATGTGATGGTGGCTCACGCGGCCGGCGGGGCTGTCGGCATCGGGGTCGAGCACCGCGGTGAGATAGCCCATGCGCTGCGCCGCATGCGCGAACATGCGGCCGAGCTGGCCGCCGCCCACCACGCCGAGCGTGGCGCCGGGGAGGACGGCGGTCACAATGCGCCTCCGCCCTGTGGCGAGAAGGGGGACACCGCCGGCGCATCGGGCGGCGGCAATGTCATCGATCTCGCGGCTTCGGTCTGGTTTGCCCGGAACGCATCGAGCCGCTCGCGCAGGCCCGGGTCGCCCACGGCCAGCATTGCGATTGCGAACAAGGCGGCGTTGGCCGCGCCGGCGTTGCCGATGGCGAAGGTCGCGACCGGCACGCCCTTGGGCATCTGCACGATGCTGTAGAGCGAATCCACGCCCTGCAGGTGCCGGCTTGCCACCGGCACGCCCAGCACCGGCACCGTGGTCTTGGCCGCCAGCATGCCGGGCAGGTGGGCGGCCCCGCCGGCGCCCGCGATGATGGCCGCCAAGCCGCGCGCGGCGGCGTTCTCGGCGTAGGCGAAGAGTTCGTCGGGCATTCGGTGGGCGGAGACCACCCGCGCCTCATGGGCGATGCCGAATTGCTGGAGAATCTCGACCGCGTTGCGCATCGTCTCCCAATCGGAGTTCGAGCCCATCACGACGCCGACCTGTATGGCTTGCTTCATGGTTTCAATTTTACGTTTCACCCCCAGCTTCCCGCGATGATCGACATCACCCTCGAAAACTTCCAGACCGAGCTGATCGACAGCTCGATGACCACCCCGGTGCTGCTCGACATCTGGGCCGAGTGGTGCGGCCCCTGCAAGCAGCTCGGGCCGGTGCTCGAAAAGCTGGAGGCCGAGTATGGCGGGCGTTTCACGCTGGCCAAGCTCGACGCCGACAAGGTGCCCCAGATTTCCCAGCAGCTCAGCCAGATGTTCGGCGTGCGCAGCATCCCGTTCTGCGTGATGTTCAAGGACGGCCAGCCGATCGACGGCTTCGTCGGCGCCATCCCCGCCGACCAGATCCGCGCCTTTCTCGACAAGCATGTGCCGGACCAGGACGAGCTCGAGGCCGCCCAGCACGAAGAGGCTGCGCAGGACGCGCTGGTCGAGGGCGACACCGAGGGCGCGCTCGAACGGCTGCAACATGCGGTCGCCACCGACCCGTCCAACGACGACGCGCGCTTCGACTACATCAAGCTGCTGCTCCAGGAAGCACGCATCGACGACGCCAAGGTGGCCTTCGCGCCGGTGATTGCCAAGGCGCCGGCGGTGCGCCGCTTCGACGCCCTGCAGCGCTGGATGGATGCGATCGACTTTGCGACGCCGGCCACGGGCGCTGCGCCGGTGATCGCCGATGCCGAGGCGCGCATCGCCGCCAACAGGCGCGACTTCCAGGCGCGCTTCGACCGGGCACGGCTGTTGATGGCCGCACAGCGCTGGACCGAGGCAATGGACGAGCTGCTCGAGATCCTGATGCGCGACAAGAACTGGAACGAGGAGCTGGCGCGCAAGACCTACATCGCGATCCTCGAAATCATCGAGCCGCCCAGGCCCAAGGTGGCGGACGGCCAGATCCCGCCGGACGATCCGACGGTGGCGACCTACCGGCGCCGGCTCAGCAGCGTGGTGCTGAGCTAGTGCACGAACCCGCACGCATGTACGCCACCGGCAAAGTGAGTGCGGGCTCATCTTCGCGATCGGCGATGCCGGCACGCCGACTGCGGGAGACGTTGGCGCACTGAACGGGCTCGCATACGATTGGCGGGTTTCGACATGTTGCAAAGGAAACTCCGGCCATGCGCTCCCTCTTCTTGACGACGGCCCTGTTTGCATCGCTGCTGGCGAGCGGCTGCGGCAGCGGCATCAACCTCGACGAGCCGATCGAAGGGCCGGTCTGGCAGCTGGAGCAGCTCGGCAACGAACTGATCGAGCCGAGCAGTGATCCGCGGCGCAACGCCCAGATCCAGTTCGACAAGAGCAGCGGAAGGGTGACGGGTTCGGGCGGCTGCAACCGCGTCACCGGCACCTACGAGCGCAGCGGCAGCACGCTCAGGGTGCGGCAACTGGGCGCGACCCGCATGGCCTGCCCCAACGAGGCAAGCACCATCAACGAGACCCAGTTCTTCGCCGCGCTGCAGGCCACGGCCAGCTACCGGTTGCAGGGGATGTCGAGGCTGTCGCTGCTGGACGCGAGCGGGCGAACGGTTGCCATCCTGAGCAACGGCGGAGCGCGTTGAGCCCCGCCCGGCTCACCATTTGGCCGGCAGAGGCTTGAGCAGGACCAGCCGCCGACCGAGCACTGCCACGTAGCCGCCGCTCTCCAGATCCTTCAACAACCGGCTCACCATCTCGCGCGAGCATCCGATTTCGCTGGCCATCGCCTGGTGGGTCAGCCGTTCCATCTGCAGGGTGCCGTCAGGTTGCGGCTGCGATCGGTCCTCGAGCAGCGCCCGCAGGCGGCTGTAGACATCGAGCAAGGCCATGCTCCTGGCGCTCTCGGTGGCCAGTCTCGCGCGCCGGATCAGCCGCATGATGAGCTCGCGCGCGAATTCCGGGTCGAGCGCCAGATGCCGCAGCATGGTCTCGCGCGTCACCACCACGCACAGCGTCGGGCCGACGGCTTGAACGCTGGCCGAGCGCGGCCCGCCGTCGAGCGACATCTCGCCCACGTACTCGCCCGGACCGTGCAGGCCCAGGGTCACCTCGCGCCCGCGCGCATCGGAGACGAAGGCGCGCAGCTGGCCCGAGAGCACGATGTAGACGGCGCCGCCCTGATCGCCCTCCTCGATGAGCATGGCGTGGGCACGGTAGCGGCGCTGGACGCCGAGTGCGGCGAGCTTCTGGAGCGGCGGTGGCAGTTCGGCAAGAGGGTCGGCGCGGGGAGCAGCGGGCGTCGGCGGCATGCGCGGACTATACGGCCCGCACCCCTTGCGACGCGATCGCCGGCGCGACCGGGCAAGGCGCCCGCGCGCCCGCCGTTCAGCCCTGCCCGGCGAGCCGCAGCGACGAGACGATCTGGGGCATGCGCGACAGCTCGCGGACGATCTCGCGGACGCTGCCGCGGCCGGTCTTCTGCCGCACGTTCTTGATGTGGGTGCGCACGGTGGAAACGCGAATGCCCTGCTCGCAGGCGATCTCCTGCGCGCCGCGGCCGGCGCACAGCTGCGTCAACACGGCCTGCTCCGCCGGCGTCAGGCGCTTGGCACGGGCGAACATCTGCACGGTGAGCGTCTCGCAGTTGGAGCGCCGGCTGCAGATGATCAGCACCGCATCGACCCTCGCGCTGCCATGTGCCAGCGGCACGAACGCCAGCGAGAGCGTCTCGCCCTCCGGGTCGAGCTCCACGATGCTGCGGCAGTCGCGCTCCGCATCCTTCAGCGCCTGGCGCAGCTTGGCCTGCGAGGCGGGCAGCGCGGCGCACAGCAGGCCGTCGGCCGTCCGCAGCGCGCGGCCGCCCGCCAGCTCGCGTCGCGCGGGCTGGTTGGCGTGCAGGACGCGCCCGCTCAGGTCGACGAGCAGCAGGCCGTGGTCGATCTCGTCGAGCGCGCGCGCCAGCAGGACGGCCTGCAGCGCATCGGACGCCGGGGCTGCGGCGCGGGCTTCGTTGTGGGGGTTGGACAGTTCGGCAATCGTCGTGTTCATGGCACTTTTTCCTCATCCGTTGGAATGAGGACAAGTGTGTGAAATCGTGGCTTCGCCGTGCGGTGACTATTGCCCGCGGATTTGTGACTTATTCACCTTCGGCGGCCGGCCGGCCCTCCACCCGGTCAGCCGGTCAGCCGGTCAGCCGGTCAGCCGGTCCAGCGCTTCACGGTACTTGGCGGCCGTCTTCTCGATGACCTCGGCGGGCAGGCGCGGCGCCGGCGGCGTCTTGTCCCAGGGCTTGCCGTTGACCTTGACTCCCTCCAGCCAGTCGCGCACGAACTGCTTGTCGTAGCTCGGCGGGTTGGCGCCCGCAGCGAGCGCGGCCTGATAGCCCTCGACCGGCCAGTAGCGTGAGCTGTCGGGGGTCAGCACCTCGTCCATCAGCACCAGCGTTCCGGCCTCGTCGAGACCGAACTCGAACTTGGTGTCGGCAATGATCATGCCCTTGGCCAGCGCGATGGTCGCAGCCGTCTCGTAGATGGCGATGCTGGTCTCGCGGATCTGCTGCGCGAGCGCGGGGCCGACCACCTCGACCACGCGCTCGTAGCTGATGTTCTCGTCGTGCGCGCCCGCCGCCGCCTTGGCCGCCGGCGTGAAGATCGGCTGCGGCAGCTTGCTGGCGTTGCCCAGGCCCTCGGGCAGGGGCACGCCGCAGACGGAACGGCTCTCCTGGTATTCCTTCCAGCCGCTGCCTGCGAGGTAGCCGCGCACCACCGCCTCGACCGGGATGGGCTTGAGGCGCTTGACCAGCATCGAACGGTCGCGCACCTGCGGCACTTCGGCGGCCGTCACCACGCTCTCGGGCGCCTCGCCGGTCAGGTGGTTGGGGCACAGGTGGCCCAGCCGGTCGAACCACCACAGCGCCATCTGCGTCAGGATCACGCCCTTGCCCGGGATCGGCTCGCCCATGATCACGTCGAAGGCCGAGAGGCGGTCGCTGGCCACCATCAGGATGCGGTCCTCGCCGACCGCGTAGTTGTCGCGCACCTTGCCGCGCGCAAGCAGGGGCAGGCTCTGGATGGAGGAAGTGTGGACGGTGGTCATGGCGGACGGATGGTGGAACGGCGGAAACGGGACGACCGAGATTGTGCGCGTGAAAAATGGCCCCCACGCTCCCTCACTTCGTGTGGTCGCTGCCCCCCGAGGGGGTTTTTCATCTTGGGGCGGCCCGGCGATGAAAAATGGCCCCCACGCTCCCTCACTTCGTGTGATCGCTGCCCCCCGAGGGGGTTTTTTTCACTTTGGGGCGGCCCGGCGATGAAAAAAGCCACCGCGAGGGTGGCTTCGGCAGGAAAAGCGAAGCGCTCAGACGACTTCTTGCGCGAGCTCGCCCTTGGCGTACTTGGCGGCCACGACCTGCAGCGTCTCGCCCTTGATCTTCGCGCCCTGGCCTTCGCAGCCGAATTCGATGTAGCGCTGCTTGCAGATCTGCTTGGCGGCCTCGCGCGCGGGCTTGAGCCATTCGCGGGCGTCGAACTTCTCGGGGTTCTCGGCCATGAACTTGCGCACCGCGCCGGTCATCGCCAGGCGGATGTCGGTGTCGATGTTGATCTTGCGCACGCCGTACTTGATGGCTTCCTGGATCTCCTCGACCGGCACGCCGTAGGTTTCCTTCATGTTGCCGCCGTACTGGCGGATGATGGCCAACAGGTCCTGCGGCACGGAAGACGAGCCGTGCATCACCAGGTGGGTGTTGGGGATGCGGCGGTGGATTTCCTTGATGCGGTCGATCGCGAGGATGTCGCCGGTAGGCTTGCGGGTGAACTTGTAGGCGCCGTGGCTGGTGCCGATGGCGATGGCGAGCGCGTCGAGCTGGGTCTTCTTGACGAAGTCGGCGGCCTGCTCCGGGTCGGTCAGCAGCTGCTCGCGCGTCATGGTCGCGTCAGTGCCGTGGCCGTCTTCCTTGTCGCCCTTCATGGTCTCGAGCGAGCCCAGGCAGCCAAGCTCGCCTTCGACGGTCACGCCGACCTTGTGGGCCATGTCGACCACCTTGCGGGTGACCTCGACGTTGTAGTCGTAGCTGGCGATGGTCTTGCCGTCGGCTTCGAGCGAGCCGTCCATCATCACGGAGGAAAAGCCCAGGTTGATCGCGCCCTGGCACACCTCGGGACTCTGGCCGTGGTCCTGGTGCATCACCAGCGGAATGTTCGGGTAAGCCTCGACGGCGGCCAGGATCAGGTGCTTGATGAAGGGTTCGCCCGCGTACTTGCGCGCGCCTGCACTGGCCTGCAGGATCACCGGTGCGCCGGTCTCCTTGGCCGCTTCCATCACGGCCTGCACCTGTTCCAGGTTGTTGACGTTATAGGCCGGAATGCCGTAGCCGTTGGCCGCAGCGTGGTCGAGCAGTTCGCGCATCGAGACAAGTGCCATGGGTGTACCTCGCGGGAAAATTAAGAAGGAAAAACTACAGCGATTCTACTGAGCACCCCTGTCGGACGGCTCCGACGCCGCGGCCGGGACGCTGCGCTTCAGCCGACTCTGCAGATCTTCAGCATGTTGGTGCCGCCCGGCGCGCCCATGGGCTCGCCGCAGGTGATGGCGTAGATGTCGCCGGTCTGCACGATGCCGCGCTTCTTCAGGTGGGCCTCGGCCTGCAGCAGGGCCGTGTCGCGGTCGCTCTCGGCGTCCATCAGCAATGGGCGCACGTTGCGGTAGAGCGCCATCTTGCGCTGGGTGGCCAGGCGTGAGGTCAGGGCGTACATCGCGATGTGGGCGCGGTGCCGGCTCATCCACAGCGGCGTGGAGCCCGATTCGGTCAGCGCGACGATCGCCTTGGCGCCCAGGTGGTGCGCCGTGAAGAGCGCGCCCATCGCGATCGACTGGTCGATGCGGCTGTAGGTCTGGCCGCTGAAGTCGGCGTCGAGGTGCGGGTCCTCGGCTGCTTCGGCGGCCTCGCAGATGCGGCTCATCTCCTGCACGGTCTCCAGCGGATAGCGGCCCGAGGCGGTCTCGGCCGAGAGCATCACCGCGTCGGTGCCGTCGAGCACCGCGTTGGCCACGTCGCTGACCTCGGCGCGGGTGGGCACCGGGTTGCTGATCATCGACTCCATCATCTGGGTGGCGGTGATGACCACCTTGTCCATCTCGCGCGCCATGCGGATCATCTTCTTCTGCAGCGCCGGCACCGCGGCGTTGCCCACCTCGACCGCGAGGTCGCCGCGCGCGACCATGATGCCGTCGCTGGCGCGCAGGATTTCGTCCAGCTTCGGGATCGCCTCGGCGCGCTCGATCTTGGCGATCAGCCCCGGCTTGTGGCCGTACTCGGCCGCCGCGACGTTGCACAGCTGGCGTGCCATCTCCATGTCGGTCGCGTTCTTGGGAAAGCTCACGGCCACGTAGTCGGCCTGGAAGCTCATGGCGGTCTTGATGTCCTCCATGTCCTTGGCCGTCAGCGCCGGCGCCGTGAGCCCGCCGCCCTGCTTGTTGATGCCCTTGTTGTTGGAGAGCTCGCCGCCCAGCCGCACCGTGGTGTGGACCGCCTCGCCCTTGACGGCATCGACGGTGAGCACGATGAGGCCGTCGTTCAGCAGCAGGCTGTCGCCCGGCTTCACATCGCGCGGCAGGTCCTTGTAGTCCAGGCCCACGGCTTGGACGTCGCCCGGCTCGGTGCGCGCGCCGTCCAGGACGAACTTCGCACCGGCCTCCAGCCAGATCTTGCCCTCGGCGAACTTGCCGACCCGGATCTTCGGGCCCTGCAGGTCGGCCATGATCGCCACCTCGCGGCCTGCCTTGCGTGCCGCCTCGCGCACCATGGCGGCGCGGCTGATGTGGTCCTGCGCCGTGCCGTGGCTGAAGTTGAGCCGCACCACGCTGACCTTGTGGTGGATCATCTGCTCGAGCAGCTCGGGCGTGCTCGAGGCCGGGCCGAGCGTGGCGACGATCTTGGTGGCGTGGCGGGGAAGGCGGGTCGTGCTCATGCTCATGCTGCGGGTCTCCGGTTTGTATTCCATACTGTATACACTTTGCAGCCCCGGCGATAGTCCCCCGAGGCTGCGATTCCGCCGCACCCGCGCGCCGGACTCAAGCAGCCGCCCGCTTTTCGAGGATCTCGAAAGCCGGCAGGGTCTTGCCCTCGAGCACTTCGAGGAAGGCGCCGCCGCCGGTCGAGATGTAGCCGACCTGGTTTTCGATGCCGTACTTGGCGATGGCGGCCAGCGTGTCGCCGCCGCCGGCGATCGAGAAGGCGCTGCTGTCGGCAATGGCCCGCGCGATGGCTTCCGTGCCCTTGGAGAAGGCGTCGAACTCGAACACGCCCACGGGCCCGTTCCAGACGATGGTGCCGGCCTCGCGCAGTTGCGCCGCCAGGATCTCGGCGGTCTTGGGGCCGATGTCCAGGATCAGGTCGTCCTCGGCCACCGCGTTCGCATCCTTCACGGTGGCGGGCGCATCGGCGGAGAAGGTCTTGGCGGTGACCACGTCGACCGGGATCGGCACCGCGGCGCCGCGCGCGCGCATGGCCTCGATCACGGCCCTCGCCTGGCCCTGCAGGTCGGGCTCGGCCAGCGACTTGCCGATGGGAAGGCCGGAGGCCAGCATGAAGGTGTTGGCGATGCCGCCGCCCACGATCAGCTGGTCGACCTTGCTGGCCAGGCTCTCGAGGATGGTGAGCTTGGTGCTGACCTTCGAGCCCGCGACGATCGCCACCAGCGGCCGCTTCGGCTGCGCCAGGGCCTTGGTGATGGCGTCGATCTCGGCCGCCAGCAGCGGGCCCGCGCAGGCGATCTTCGCGAACTGGGCGATGCCGTAGGTGGTGGCCTCGGCGCGGTGCGCCGTGCCGAAGGCATCGTTGACGTAGATGTCGGTTAGCGCGGCCAGCTTGCGGGCCAGCGCTTCGTCGTTCTTCTTCTCGCCCTTGTTGAGCCGGCAGTTCTCCAGCAGCACGACCTGGCCCGGCGCGACCTGTGCGCCGTCGACCCAGTTCGACACCAGCGGCACCTCGTGGCCCAGCAACTCGCCCAGCCGCCTTGCGACCGGCGCCAACGAATCCTCCGGCTTGAACTGGCCTTCGGTCGGGCGGCCGAGGTGGGAGGTGACCATCACCGCGGCACCCGCGTCCAGCGCCTGGCGGATGCAGGGGACCGAGGCACGGATGCGCGTGTCCTCGGTGATGTTGCCGGCATCGTCCTGCGGCACATTGAGGTCGGCTCGGATGAACACGCGCTGGCCGGCGACTTTGCCTTGCGCGACGAGATCGGTGAATCGAAGGACGTTCATGGGTAGGAAGGGGATGGGGAGCGAGGGAAGCACCCTCGAAAGAGGCGAAAGGCAATTGTAGGTTTGGCCGGCGGGCGCCCTGTATCAGTGCGACGGCCCGGGCTTGTGCACGAAGCGCTCCAGAATCTGCACGAACCCAGCCGCGGCGGGCGACAGCGAGCGCCGCGCCGCCGCGTAGACGCAGACCTCGCGATGGAAGTCCGGCCGGTCGAGCTTGACCATCCGCAACCCGTGGGCCTCCACCAGCGAGGCCGAGTAGGTCGGGCAGACCGTCAGCCCCAGGCCCGCGGCCACCATGCCCAGCGCGGTCGTCATGTACGACACCTCCTGCGTGGAGGCCTGCATCAGGAAGGCACGCGCGTCGGCCTCCAGCTCGGGCAGCACGCGCTGGCGGAAGTCCCGCGTGGGCGCGATGAAGGTGTAGGGCCCGAGCTCGCTCCAGCGCACCTGGCGCCGGCGCGCAAACGCGTGGTCTGGCGGGCAGATCAGCCAGTGGCGATCGCGGAACAGGGTGCGGCGCTCGATGACCGCGGCATCCACTTCCACGTCCTGGCCCACCGCGAGCTCCGCCTCGCCCGAGGCCAACCCGGCCAGCAGGTGCTCGGGCAGCGTATCGATCAGACGCACCTCGACGTCCGGATGGCGCGCGCGGTAGGCCGCGATCACGCGCGGCATCAGCGTGCAGGCCATCAGCTGCGGCGCCGCCAGCCGCAGCAGGCCGCGCTTCTGGTCGCGTAGCTCGGTCACGCCGGCCACCGCCCCGGCGAGGTCGGCCAGGAGGCGCTGCACCGAGGGCTGGAAGGCGCGCCCGGCCTCCGACAGCAGCACGCGCCGCGTGTGCCGATCGAAGAGCTGCACGCCCATCTCGCGCTCCAGCTCGCGCACCAGCACGCTCAGCGCCGACTGCGTGAGGTGCAGGCGCGCGGCCGCGGCGGTGAAGCTGCCGGTCTCGGCCACGGCGTCGAAGGCGCGCAGCTGGCGCAGGGTCAGATTCATTGGCCTACTTCATCAATCGATGAATTTATTTCGATTGAATCATAAGAGGAAGAAAGGCCCAATTCGGTCTGTTCCCCACGGAGACAAGCCATGCCCCCTGCCGAGACCCAGCCGCTCGCCACCGCGCCCGTGCCCGTGCGCGGCCTGCACCACTTCGCCTGGCGCTGCCGCGACAGCGAGGAGACCCGCCGCTTCTACGAGGACCTGCTGGGCCTGCCGCTGGCGCACGTGATCAAGAGCGACCATGTGCCGAGCACCGGCGAGTACTGCCCCTACGTCCACATCTTCTTCCAGATGCGCGACGGCTCGTACATCGCCTTCTTCGACCTGGGCGACGACACGGCCGCGCTGCCCTCGCCCAACACGCCGGCCTGGGTCAACCACATCGCGCTGCGCGTCGACTCGGTGGCCGACCTGCTGGCCGCCAAGGCGCGGCTCGAAGCCGCCGGCGTCGAGGTGCTCGGCGTGACCGACCACCACATCATCGAGTCGATCTACTTCTTCGACCCCAATGGCATCCGCGTGGAGCTGACCACGCCCACCGTGCCGCAGGCCGAGATGGAAGCGCATGCAAGGCGCGCCCGCGCCGAGCTCGACGCCTGGACGCTGCGCAAGGCCGAACTGCGCGCAAAGGCGGCGGCATGACGGAACTGCAGCTCGCCGTCATCGACGTGAAGCCGGGGGCGGCGATGGAAAGCCAGTCGGGCCTGCAGATGCTGCGCCCGCGCATCTACGGCGCCTACCGCGCGCCGCCCGGCCCGAAGAAGATCGCCGCGCTGGTGATGCACCCCACCAGCAATTTCATGGGCCACTACCTGATCGGCCCGCTGGCCGAGCGCGGGATCTGCTGCATGGGCCTGAACTCGCGCTACATGGGCAACGACACGGTGCTGCTGATGGAGCGCGCCATCCAGGACCTCGGCGCGGGCGTGCAGTTCCTGCGCGGCCTGGGCTACGAAAAGGTGGTGCTGATCGGCAACTCGGGCGGCGCGGCGCTCGCGAGCTTCTACCAGGCCCAGGCCGAGCAGCTGACGGCCCACCACTTCCCCGATGGCGACCCCACGCACCTGCACCCGGACGACCTGCCGCCGGCCGACGGCATCGCGCTGTGCGCGGCGCACCAGGGCCGATCGAAGCTGATGCGCGACTGGATCGATCCGTCGGTCACCGACGAGCACGACCCGCTTTCGGTCGATCCCGCCCTGGACATGTACGACGCCCGCCATCGGGTGCCCTACGACGCCGACTTCCTCGCGCGCTTCAGCGCCGCGCAGAAGGCACGCCTCGACCGGCTGGAGGCCTGGGCGCTGGAGCGCCTGCGCCTGTTGCGCAGCACGCCCGGCGCGCCGCGCGACCAGGCCTTCATCGTCTACCGCACGCATGCCGATCCGCGCTGCGTGGACCTCTCGATCGACCCCAACGACCGCGCCCCCGGCAGCGTCTGGGGCGATGCGCGGCAAGTCAACTATTCGGCCAACGCAATGGGCCGCACGACCTCGCTGACGGCCTTTCTCTCGCAATGGTCCTCGCGCTCGCAGGCCGACGGCCCCTCGAACCTGGCGCGCACGCGCGTGCCGAAGCTGCTGCTGACCTACACAGCCGACCAGTCCACCTTCCCGAGCACGCGCGATGCATGGATGAAGGCGGGCGGCGACCGCATCCGCAACGTCGACATCGTGGGCGGCAACCACTACCTCGCGGGCCAACCCGAGCTGGTGCCGCGCGCGGCCGATGCGATCGCGCAATGGGCGCGCGCACTGTGAGGACAGTGATGGAAGCGTTCCGCTTCGCACCCGGGTACGAGCTGCCGCGCTGGCCCTTCGTCCCGCCGACCGAGCTGGGCAGCGATGCAGTCGTGCGCCACCCGATCGTCATCGTCGGCGCGGGCCCCGCCGGCCTGACGCTGGCCTGCGACCTCGCGAAGCGCGGCGTGCGCGCCCTGCTGCTCGACGAGGACGACACGGTCGGCGTGCGCGGCGCGTCCTCGCGCGGCATCTGCTATGCGCAGAAGAGCCTGGAGATCTTCGAGCGGCTGGGCATCTATCAGCGCATCGCGGACAAGGGCATCACCTGGTCTTTCGGCCGCACCTTCTCGGGCAACACCGAGGTCTACAACTTCAACCTGCAGGCCAGCAGCGTCTCGGCGCAGCCGCCCTTCATCAACCTGCAGCAGTTCTATGTCGAGTGGTTCCTGGTGGATCGCATCCTGGAGCTCGGCACCGTCGACCTGCGCTGGAAGAACCGCGTGACGCAGGTCGTGCCGGGCCAGGACGGCGTACGCGTCGAGGTCGAGACGCCGGCCGGCAGCTACGCGATCGAAGCCGGCTGGCTGATCGACGCGACCGGCGCCAACAGCCCGATCCGCAACCAGCTGGGGCTCGATGCCCACGTGTCGCGCAGCACCGACCGCTGGTGCATCAGTGACGTGCGCTTCAAGAAGCCGCTGCCGGTGGAGCGCTGGACCTGGGTGGATGCGCCCTTCAACGAAGGCCGCGCGGTGTGGCAACACCTGATGGCCGACGGTGTCTGGCGCATCGACTACCAGATGCCCGAGGATTGCGACACGGCCTACATCAGCAAGCCGGAAGTCGCGGGCGCGCGGCTGCGCGAGCAGCTCGGGCCCGGCGTGGAGTTCGAGTTCGTCTGGATCGGGCCCTACGGCTACCGCGACCACCTGCTCGACCGCTTCCGCCATGGGCGCCTGTTCTTCATCGGCGATTCGGCGCACGTGGTGAGCCCCTTCGGCGCGCGCGGCGGCAACAGCGGCATCCAGGACGCGGCCAACCTCGGCTGGAAGCTGGCCCTGGTCGCGCAGGGACGCGCGGGCGAGGCGCTGCTCGACACCTACGACGCCGAGCGCCGGCCCGCCGCGGCGCAGAACCTGCAGGTCACGAGCCGCTCGGCGCGCTTCCTTGCACCGCGAACGCCTGCCGAGCACACGATGCGCCGCGCCGTGGTCGCCCTGGCCTCGCGCTATCCGTTTGCACGCGCGCTGGTCAATACCGGGCGCATGTCGGTGGCCAACGACTATCCTGCCGGGCCGCATCTGCCCGACGGCGGGCGCAGCGTGCAGAACCTGCCGCTGCGCTGGCGCGACGGTCGGCCCTGCACCCTGATGCAGCTGCTGGCCGAGGGCACGTACTGCCTAGGGCTGTGGTTCGCGCCGACGCCGGAGCAGGCGCGGGCAGTGGCGCAGACGGCGGCCTTGCTGCCGCTGCAGCTCGTCGCCATCGGCGGCGACAGCGGCCTGCCCACGCTGGAGCCCTCCGAGGCGCTCGCGAAGCACCTGGGTGCGCACGCCTCGGGAAGCCTCTGCCTGGTTCGCCCCGACGCCTACCTCGCCGCGCTGTTGCGCGACCCCACGCCGGCGGCCCTCGCCGCCGCCATCCACACCGCCCTGGCGCACGACTGAAGCGCCGCACGATCCATGATCACCGAACCCAACATCCACGACCCCGACGGCTTCTACGCCGAATGGCTGGCCGCGCACGAAGGCCTGACCGAGCAGCAGAGTGCGGATCTCAACGCCCGCCTGGTGCTGCTGCTGGCCAATCAGTGCGGCGACCAGGCCGTGCTGCTGCAATGCATTGCCGCCGCGCGCGAAGCCGGGAGAGCAGCATGAGCCGCACGGGCCGCTTCGAAGGCGAATAGCACCGCCGGCCACAGGGCGGAGGTCATCCAATGAGCGAGCAGGTCTCGTTCGCCTCCGCGGCCAACCCCGTCGCGTGGACGGCCGAACGCGACCGCGAACTCTGGCGCTCGCCGGCGGGGCTACCAGCCCAGCATGAGGTGCAGCGGGAGGTAGACCGCCATGCCGGCCAGCATCGTACCCAGCACACCGCCCCGCCAGAAGAAGTAGGCGGCGCCGGCCGCCGCGCCGTACAGCCGCGCGTCCCACCAGGTCGAGATCAGGTGGCCCTGCGTCATGACGATCTCGGGAATGATCACCGCCGCGAGCGCCGCGATCGGCGCGTAGTGCAGCGCGCGGTGCGCCCAGTCGGGCAGGCCCCAGGGACGGTCGAGAATGAAGAAGAAGCAGCGCGTGAGCACGGTCACGCAGGCCAGGCCGACGATCACGGCCAGGGTCCAGGGGTCGGTGGTGCCGCCGGCGCCCAAGCTCATTTGTCGTCCTCCGCATCGGGGTCGAGCCCGAACTGCTTTTCCAGCCAGAAGCACAGCAGCACCGCCACGCCGATGCCCGCGACGATGTTGAGCTTGAGCGGCAACGCATAGGCGGCGACTGCGGTGGCGCCGGCGATCAGGGCCGCCATGATGCGCAGTCGCGTGGTCGCCATCGAGCAGACCACGGCGACGAGGCAGAGCACGCCGGCGAAGCCCAGCCCCCAGCTCTGCGGGATCAGGTTCGCGAGCAGGACGCCGATGACGCTCATGCCCATCCACGAACACCAGACTATGCAGTAGTTGCCCGTCAGATAGGCCTCCTGCGCACGCTCTTCGACCGCATTGGCAGGCGGTCGCGCGTACTGGCGGGTGAAGAAGGCATAGGTCATGTCGGCCGTGAGATAGCCATGCGTCATGCGGCGCCAGCGCGGCATGTGCATGAGGTAGGGCCGCAAGTGCAGGCTGAACACCACGAAGCGCAGGTTGACGCAGAAGCCGGTGGCCAGGACGACCCACGCGGGGGCGCCGGCGATCAGCAGCGGAATGGCGGCCAGCTGCGAGCTGCCGGCATAGACCAGCAGCGTCATCGCGATCGACTCGAAGACGCTCATGCCCGCCTTGACCATCGCGACGCCGGTCATCAGGCCCCAGGCGCCGGTGCCGAGGGCGACCGAGGACATGTCGAGCGCGCCCTGGCGGAACTCGGGGAGGCGGCGGATGGAAGCGAGAAAGAACATCAGCCGAAGACCTGCCCGGGCTTCAGGTCGAAGCCGCGCAGGAAGTCGGCCGCCGGCAGGCGCTTGCCGCCCGGGCGCTGCAGTTCGGTGAGGGCCACGACGGCATCCCGCGCCGCCACCTCGACGCCATCGTGGCCGACGGCCAGCACTGTTCCAGGCGGCTGCGCTGGCGGGTCCAGCCGGACCTGCGCGGCCCAGAGCTTGAGGGTCTCGCCATCCAGCGTGCTGCTGGCCCCGGGAAAAGGGTCGAAGGCGCGGATGCGGCGCACGATGGCGGCTGCATCCTGCGTCCAATCGATCTGCGCCTCGTGCTTCTCGACCTTGTGCGCGTAACTCACGCCTTCGGCAGGCTGAGCCTGCGGGTGCAGCGTTCCGGCGTCGGCCTGCTTCAGCGTGTCCACGACCAATCGGCCGCCGAGCGCGGCGAGCCGATCGTGCAGTCGCGCGGTGCTGTCCTCGCCGATCGGGAGCGATTCGCGCAGCAGCATGTCGCCGGTATCGAGCCCGGCGTCCATCTGCATGATGGTGACGCCGGTCTGCGCATCGCCGGCCTCGATCGCGCGGTGGATCGGCGCGGCCCCGCGCCAGCGCGGCAACAGGCTGGCATGGATGTTGAGGCAGCCCAGCCGGGGCGCGTCGAGCACCCATTGCGGCAGGATCAGGCCGTAGGCCGCGACCACCATCGCATCGAGCCTGGCCTCGAGGATGGCGGCGCGCGCCGCGGCCGCGTCTTCCGGGTACTTGCCGTCCAGCCGGAGACTGCGCGGCTGCACCACGGGCCAGCCGCGTGCCACCGCGAACTGCTTGACCGGCGAGGCCTGCAGCTTCATGCCTCGGCCCGCGGGACGGTCGGGCTGCGTCAGCACCAGGACGATCTCGAAGCCGGCGGCGGCGATCGCCTCCAGCGCGACGCGGGCGAACTCGGGCGTGCCCGCGAATGCGATCCTCATGCGGCCCTCACAGCGGCGCCAGAAGCTCGAGCATCAGGTCGTCACCCGTGTGGTAGCGCTGCACCACGCCGGTCGGATCGATGTAGATGTAGAGCAGCCGCGGCGAGTTCTGCCACTTGTAGCGCCAAGTCCAGATGGTGCCGTCGAAGGAGCTCACCTGCGTGATCTCGAAGGGGCGGCCGTAGGTGCGCAGCACGTCGGCCTCGCGCCAACGGCCGACATTCGGCTGGATGGTGCGGTCGAACAGGCGCTCGTCGAGCTCCTGCCGCACCGAGACCACGCGCCCGCTCGCATCGAGATCGACGTTGTTGACCTCGAAGCCGGCCGGTGCCCGCGAATACTGCAGCCGCTCGCCGCCTCCGGGGAGGGCATAGGCCGCCGTCGGCGCACCGAGCTCCCGCAAGGTCTGCTCGCGCGAGCTGCCCAGGGCCAGGCGCGTCGGCTCGGCGGCGCAGCCGGCCAGCAGCGCCGCCGAAAGGAGCGCAGCCGATGCGGTGCGCAGGGACAGGATCAACGCCGGCCTTCCCGCTGGTCGAGGCGCTGGTCCTCGCGCTGCTGCTTGAGCAGCTTGCTCTTGATGCGGTTGCGCTTCAGGGGCGAAAGATATTCGACGAACACCTTGCCCAGCAGGTGATCGAGCTCGTGCTGGATGCAGACCGCCAGCAGTCCCTCGGCCTCGATGGTGCGTGGTTCGCCCTCGGCATCGAGCGCCGTGACGCGCACAGCGGTGGAACGCTCCACGCCGTCGTAGATGCCGGGCACCGAGAGGCAACCCTCCTCATTGAGGACTTTTTCATCACTGGCCCAGACGATCTCGGGGTTGATCAAGACCAGCGGCTGGTTACGCTCCTCGGACACGTCGATCACCACCAGACGCTCGTGCACATCGACCTGGGTGGCGGCGAGGCCGATGCCATTGGCGTCGTACATGGTTTCGAGCATGTCGGCGACCAGGGTCTTGATGCGTGCATCGACGCCCTGCACCGGCTTGGCGACCTTGTGCAGCCGCGGGTCGGGATAGCTCAGGATGTTTCTTTTGGCCATGAACGGGAGGAAAAATTGTCGTTATTTTCGCCATTTCCGCGACGGCCAGAGCCTTCGCGACTTGATAAACGTTGCCCGATCTAGGGCTTCAGCGCAAAATTGGTTTCAAATTGTGAGCATTCGTACGCCCTCCCCGGCTCCGTGCGCGCGCACCATCCGACCATGAAGAAACACCGCATGAACCACAGCCTGCGTCCGAAACTCATCGCCACGCTGGCGGCGATCACCATGGCGGGCCTGGGCTCCACGGCCCAGGCGCAGAGCTACCCCGTCACCCCACAGCAGCGGGCGACGGCGCAGCAGGCGGCGCAAGCCGGCGTGCCACTGTCCGAACTGGCACCGAACGCGCCCGACGAGTACACGGTCAAGCCCCGCGACACGCTGTGGGGCATCTCCCGCCTTTACCTGCGCAGCCCCTGGCGCTGGCCCGAGCTGTGGGGCATGAACATGGGCGAGATCCAGAACCCGCACCGCATCTACCCCGGCCAGGTGCTCTATCTCGACAAGAGCGGCGGCCGCGCGCGACTCGCGTTGCGCCGCGGAGGCAGCGGCAGTGGCATGCCCGAAGGCGGCACCATCAAGCTCTCGCCGCGCACGCGCTACGAGTCGCTGTCGGACATGGCGTTGCCCACGCTGAATCCCAGCGTGATCGAGCCCTTCCTCGCCGAGCCGGTGGTGGTCGACGCCGAGACGCTGGCGACTGCGCCGCGCATCGTGGCAGGCAACGACAGCCGCGTGGTGCTGGCGCGCGGCGACCGGGTCTATGCACGCGGTGAGTCCAACGCGCCGCTGATGGAAGCGCCCGGGCCGATCCGGACCTACCGCGTATTCCGCAACGCGACCCCGCTCAAGGACCCGGGCACGGGCGAGATCCTCGGCTACGAAGCGCAATACGTGGGCAAGGCCCAGTTGCAGCGCGGCGAATCGAGCACCAAGGAAGAAGTGGACGGCAAGGAGGTCGTGTACCCGGTACCCGCCAGCCTCGACATCGTCGCCACTCGCGAGGAGATCCGCGCCGGCGACCGCCTGCTGCCCGAGCCGCCGCGCCAGCTGCTGAGCTATGTGCCTCGCGCCCCTGGACACACCATCGCCGACGGCCGCATCGTCTCGGTCTACGGCAACGCGGTGCAGTTCGCGGCCCAGAACCAGGTGGTGGCCATCAACAAGGGCACCATCGACGGCATCGAGAACGGCCATGTGCTGGCCATCCTCAAGAACGGCGACACCATCGTCGACAAGACCGGCGCCGCCAAGGAAACGCTGAAGCTGCCGAACGAGCGCATCGGCCTGCTGATGGTGTTCCGCCCCTTCGAGCGGGTCTCGTATGCACTGGTGCTCGAGATCAACGACGCGCCGCGCATCGGCGACCTGCTGATCAACCCCTGACCCGGCCCACACCCTCGCGTGGAACGTGACGAACTCGCGGGCTGGCTGCGGCTCACGCTGACGCCGGGCATCGGCAACACGGCCGCTCGCAAGCTGCTCGCCGCCTTCGGGCTGCCCGCGGAGGTCTTTGCCCAACCCGCCACGGCGCTCGGACAGGTCGTGACCGAGGCCCAGGCGAGTGCGCTACTCGAGCCGCCGGCCGAGCTCGGCGCGCTGATCGACCGCACCTTCGAGTGGCTCGGGAGCGTCGGGCCGCAGGGCGCGACACACCGCATCCTCACCCTGGGCGACCCTGCCTACCCGGCCTCGCTGCTCGAGATGGCCGATCCTCCTCTGGCCCTTTACGTGATCGGGCCGGCGCCGCTCGAGCTCACGCAGCTGGCGGGCAGCATCGCGATGGTGGGCAGCCGCAATCCCACGGCGCAGGGCGCCTCGAATGCGCGGGCCTTCGCTCGCGCTTTCGGCGAGGCCGGAATCCCGGTGGTGTCAGGGTTGGCGCTCGGCATCGACGGCGCCGCGCACGAGGGTGCACTGGACGCCGCGATCGATCCGCGCTGGCCAGCGACTGTGGCGGTGGTCGGCACCGGGCTCGACCGGGTCTACCCCGCGAAGCACCACGCGCTGGCGCAGCGCATTGCCGAGCGGGGACTCATCGTGAGCGAGTTCCCCCTGGGCACCCCGCCGCTCAACCAGAACTTTCCGAAGCGCAACCGCATCATCGCCGGCCTCTCGCGCGGCACGCTGGTGGTAGAGGCGGCGCTGCAGTCGGGCTCGCTGATCACCGCGCGGCTCGCGAGCGAGCAGGGCAAGGAGGTGTTCGCCATCCCGGGTTCCATCCATTCGCCGCAGTCGCGCGGCTGCCATGCCCTGATACGGCAGGGAGCCAAGCTGGTCGAGACGGTCGGCGACGTGCTGGAGGAGCTGCGCTTCGACGTGTCGCCAGCGCCGGGCGTGCCGCCGCGGGAAAAAGAAGCGACCGCCTCGCCCGCCGGGGGCCTGCTCCAGGCCATCGGCTACGACCCGGCAAGCCTGGATGCGCTCTGCGCGCGCACCGGCCACTCGGTCGCCGTGCTGCAGGCGCAGCTGCTGGAGCTGGAGCTCGCCGGCCAGGTGGCCCGGATGCCCGGCGGGTTGTTCCAGCGGGTCGCTCAGGGCTGAGCGCTTCCGGCGTCGCGTACGGGCAACGCAGCCGCGCCGACGCCGACCTGGGCTATATTGGCCCCATGTTCGAAGTGCTCGTGTACGTGTACGAAAACTACTGGCGCGGCGATGCCTGTCCCGAAGCCGAGCAACTGGGCCGAAAGCTGAGCGCCCAGGGCTTCGACCCCCAGGAGATCCGCGACGCCCTGCACTGGCTAGACGGCCTGAGCCTCGCCACCCAGGGCATCCAGCTCACCCTTCATGCCGAGGGCACCAGCGCCACCGTGAGCCTGGAAGGCCCGGCTGCGCTGCCCCAATCGCCGGGCTCGATGCGCATCTACTCGATGGCCGAGCAGGAACACCTGGGCGCCGAGTGCCTGGGCTTCATCAGCTTCCTCGAGTCCTCGGGCGTGCTGCCGGCGGGCTTGCGCGAGATCGTGATCGATCGCGCCATGGCCACGACAGGCGATCCGCTGGAACTCGGCGAGCTCAAGATCATCGTGCTGATGGTGCACTGGAGCACCGGCGTCGAACCCGACGCCCTGGTGCTGGATGAGCTCTGCGACGACACGGTGAACCGCGTCGCGCATTGAGCGCCAAACTCAATTCAAGAGGCGTTCCGGATTGGCGTCGAGCTTGGCCAGCGCTTCGCGCGTGGCCCGCACGGTGAGCGTCTCTTCCTCGGCCGGCACCAGCAGCCCGGCCTGCAGGTAGGAAGCCAGGCGCCCCACCTGGATCAGGAAGCTGCGCCCGTCGCTGGAGGCGAAAAGGTGCAATTGCTTGCGCTCGCTGCGCCAGACGAACTGGACCTGGCTCACCCGGTCGTTGTGGTCGAGCATGAACCAGGTGCCGACCTGCAGCTCGTGTGCCCACTGGAGCATGTCGTCGCCGACCTTGGTGCCGGTATCGGGCACGACCTCGAGCGAGGCGGCGTCCACGCCCAGCAGCAGCTCGATGCTGGCCGCATCCAGCGGCAGGTCGGTGGCGTCGCCCGCGTCGGTGACGAAATCCTCGAGGTTGGCCAGGCGCTTGGCCATGGCCTCGATCTTGGCCGGCGGAATGGCCTCGGTCTTGGACAGGAAGGCATCGGAAAGCGTCGAGCCGATGATCTTGATCTGCGCCTCCTGCGGCTCGCCCTCGATGCCCAGCAGGCCCATGCCCTGGCGCAGGCGCTGCAGCAATTGGGGCAGGTCCTGGATCACGCGGGCGCGGTCGTTGCGGTTGGGCTTGGCGCTGGCGGCCCACACCAGATCGGAGGCGGCGCGCTTGAGGGTAACGGTCTGCTCGTCCTGGGCGCCATAACGCAGCGCCGCGATCGCCAGCACCTCGGCCCAGATCTTGAACAGGAACTCGCGTATTTCCTCTCGCACCGGCATGTCGTTGAGCATCTTGCGCAACTCGATGGTGTACTGGATCGCCATCGTCTCCTTCTGCTCGACCTGTTGCGCCACGCTCATCACGCGCTGGGTGGCGTCGCTCTGCGTCAGGTACTTGTTGAGGAAGGCGACGAACTCGTCGAACACCAGCTTGAACACGCGCTGGCCGGTCTCGGGGTACTGCTCGATCACCTGCACCACGCGCCGGATCTCGCCCTCCAGCGCGCTGCCCGAGATGGCGGCGGCGTCGAAGCCCATCACGCAGGAGCCCATGCGGTCGATCAGCATGCGCGCCGGATGCTGCAGCGTGCCGAAGAACTCCGGCTCGGCGATCGCCACCCGCAGCACCGGCATCTGCAGGCGCGCGAACCAGACGCGCGCCGAAAACGGGATGCGCTCCTCGGCCAGGATGGCCTGGAACATCAGCGCGACGATCTCGACCGTGGCCTTGTCGGCGGTGGTCGGCGCCTTCTTCTTGAGCTCGCTGGTGCGCCGGCGCAGCTCGGCCGCCGTCTGGTGCATGGCCGTGGCCTCGTCACCGACCACGTACTGCGACGCCATCGCCTGGTAGGCGGCTTCGGCGTCGGCGATTGCAGCCGCGAAGGCCGGCGCGGCCAGCCCGACGCCACCGCCACGGCTACCCGTGCCTCCGACGGAGCCGGCGGCACCGGGACCCTGGGCCCCCGGCATGCGCATCTGGCCCAGGTCGCCGCCGATGCGAGCGGTCACGAAGCGCTTGAGATTGAGCAGCACGCCTTGCGCGCGCTGGCGCGCCAGCACCAGCGGGGAGCCGCCGGTGGCGGCCAGGGTGTCGCCGCCCGCGCTGCCCGGCCCCCGCCCCGCGCCCACGCCGATCGCCGCCGGGGCGAAGCTGCCCGGGGGCGCGCCGAACCCGCCCGGCCCGGCATGTTGACCGCCGCCCATGCCGAAGGAAGCGCTGCCCGGCTGGGATGAGCGGGCAAAGGAGCCGCCCAGCGGCGCGCTGTTGGAACTCACGCTGCCGGTTCGCTTGACGAAGCTCTTGAGATCGATCTCGGGCATCACGCCGCGTTCGATCAGGAAGGCGTTGGCGTCCTTGTAAGCCGCCACGACCACGTCGACCAGGCGCTGCTGCACCACATCCTGCACGCGCGCCCAGGTCTCCCGGCTCAATCCGGAGGCAAGCCACTGGTCGACCAGGGTGCGGGCCAGCGCCTCGGGCTTGAGCACGTCCTTCGCGTCCAGCTCGCCTGTTCCCTCCAGATATTGGATGCGCAGGCGCAGGTCGTTGAGTTCGAACTGGGCCTTGTCCTGGATCGACTGTGCCAGGCGCGAGGACAGGATGTTGGTCTCCACTACCTCGTCGCCGATCAGTTCAAGGCGCAGGCCGCCGGTGGATCCGCTCTGGCTGCCGCCGCCCAGCGCCTTGCGCCATGCCGCCAGCGACATCGGCACCCAGCTGGAGCCCTGGGCCTGGAAGGCCAGATAGTCGTCGCGATGCTGCTGCATCTCGCGCACGCTGGCGGTCATGCCGGCCAATGCTGCCAGCCGTTCGCGGACCGCGAGAGCGATCGGTGCGATCGCCCCCTCCGTGGCGGCCACGAAACGCTCACGGGTCTCGCGGGCGAGCTGCTGGGAGGAGGCGGGTGACCGCGAGATCATGTGAGGGGCGAGGACGGCAATTAAAGCGATTCAACAAGTCCGAGCTTGCATCGTGAAGCGTAACCGCACAAGGCCGCCGGCTGCATCTCTCGGCAACCCGAATCCGCATTTTGCCGACCTGGGGCCGTGCCGGTCACACCGTGGCGCCGGCGTTCGGGTCGTCCGGATCGCCTTGCTTGGGGGCCGTCTTGACCAGGTCCTCGCGCTTCACGCCCAGCCACATCGCGATCGCCGCCGCCACGAAGGCAGAAGAGTAGATGCCGAACAGGATGCCGATGGTCAGTGCCAGGGCGAAATAGTGCAGCGTCGGACCACCGAAGAAGAACATCGACAGCACCACCAGCTGCGTAGAGCCGTGGGTGATGATGGTCCGGCTGATGGTGGAGGTGATGGCGTTGTCGATCACCTCGCGGGTGGTCATCTTGCGGTAGCGCCGGAAGTTCTCGCGCACCCGGTCGAAGATCACCACCGACTCGTTGACCGAGTAGCCCAGCACCGCCAGCACCGCCGCCAGCACCGCCAGCGAGAACTCCCACTGGAAGAAGGCGAAGAAGCCCAGGATGATGATCACGTCGTGCAGGTTGGCCAGCACGGTGGCAAGCGCGAACTTCCATTCGAAGCGGAAGGCCAGGTAGATCATGATCCCGACCACCACCATGCCCAATGCCTTGAGGCCGTTGGTGGTGAGCTCCTCGCCCACCTGAGGGCCGACGAATTCGTTGCCGCGCAGGGTGGCAGAGGCGTCGACCGCCTTCAGCGCGGCCATCACCTGCTCGCTCTGCTGGGCCGAGGTCTGGCCCTTCTGCACCGGCAGGCGGATCTGGATGTCGCGCGAAGTGCCGTAGTTCTGGACCTGCACGTCGGGATAGCCGAGCTTGGCGACGGTCTCGCGCACCTTGCCCACGTCCACCGACTGCTGGTAGGCGACCTCCATGACGGTGCCGCCGGTGAACTCCACCGACAGGTGCAGCCCGCGGTGGAACAGGAAGAAGACCGCCAGCAGGAAGGTCAGGATGGAAATCGCGTTCAGCACCAGCGCATAGCGCATGAACGGGATCGTGCGGTGGATTCGGAAGAACTCCATGGTTTCAGTGCTCCCTTACTTGGCGGCGGCCGCGGCCTTGTCGGCGTCCGGCTTCCAGACCGTGCCGATGGACAGGCTCTTGAGCTTCTTCTTGCGGCCGTACCAGAGATTCACGAGGCCGCGCGAGAAGAACACGGCCGAGAACATGGAGGTGACGATGCCGATGCAGTGCACCACCGCGAAGCCGCGGACCGGCCCGGAACCGAAGGCCAGCAGCGCAATGCCGGCGATCAGGGTGGTGACGTTGGAGTCGAGGATGGTGCCCCAGGCTCGGTCGTAGCCTGCGTGGATGGCGGCCTGCGGCGATGCGCCGTTGCGCAGCTCCTCGCGAACGCGCTCGTTGATCAGCACGTTGGAGTCGATCGCCACGCCGATCGCCAGTGCCATGGCCGCGATGCCGGGCAGCGTGAGCGTGGCCTGCAGCATGGACAGGATGGCCACCAGCAGCAGCAGGTTGACTGCCAGCGCGATCGACGAGAACAGGCCGAACAGCATGTAGTAGACGCACATGAACGCCATGATCGCGGCGAAGCCGTACATCACGCTGTCGAAACCCTTCTGGATGTTGTCGGCGCCCAGGCTGGGGCCGATGGTGCGCTCCTGGATGATCTCCATCGGCGCGGCCAGCGAGCCGGCGCGCAGCAGCAGCGCCAAGTCGTTGGCTTCCACCACGTTCATCGAGCCCGAGATCTGGAAGCGGTTGCCCAGCTCGCCATTGATCGAGGGGGCCGTGAGCACCTCGCCCTTGCCCTTCTCGAAGATCAGTATCGCCATGCGCTTGCGGAAGTTCTCGCGGCTGACGTCGCGCATGATGCGGCCACCCTTGGCGTCCATGGTCAGGTCGACCTTGGGCTGCTGGGTCTGGGAGTCGAAGCCCGGCTGGGCGTCGGTGAGGTTCTCGCCGGTCACCAGCACCTGCTTCTTGACGATGACCGGGCGGCCCTCGCGGTCGAGGAATTTCTCGGAGCCGAAGGGCACCGGGCCGCTGCCGGTCTCGGCTGCGCGGCCCTCGGCGGACTCGTCAACCAGGCGCATCTCGAGCGTGGCGGTCCGGCCCAGGATGTCCTTGGCCTTGGCCACGTCCTGCACGCCCGGCAGCTGCACCACGATGCGGTCCAGTCCCTGCTGCTGGATTACGGGTTCGGCCACGCCGAGCTCGTTGATCCGGTTGTGCAGCGTGGTGATGTTCTGCTTGAGGGCCGCGTCCTGCAGCCGGCGCGCCGCCTCGGGCTTGATGGTGGCCGTGAGCCGCCACTCGCTGCCTTCCTGGCTCTCGGTGGTTGCGAGGTCGGGGAACTGGTCCTGGATCAGCGCCTTGGTCGTCTCCAGCGCAGCGGCATCGCGAAAGCGCACCTCGATGGTCTGGCCGTTGCGCGTGACCGCGGCGCCTCGAACGTTCTTGTCGCGCAGGCTCGAGCGCAGGTCATTGGCGAAGGACTCGGCCTTCTTGTCGATGGCGCCCTTCATGTCGACCTGCAACAGGAAGTCCACGCCGCCGCGCAGGTCCAGGCCCAGGTACATGGGATAGGCATGCAGCGCGGCCAGCCAGGCGGGCGAGCGCGACACCAGGTTGAGGGCCACGACATAGGGCGGATCGCTCGGGTCCGGCACCAGAGTGCGCTGCAGCACGTCGCGGGCCTTGAGCTGGTCGTCGGTGGTGGCGAAGCGCGCCCGCACCGAATTCGCATCGAGCGTCATCAGGTCCGGCGTGAGGCCGGCCGCCTTGAGCGCCTCGGCCACGCGGGCCTGGGTCCCGGCGTCGATCTTGACGGTCGACTTGGCTGACGACACCTGCACCGCAGGCGCCTCGCCGAAGAAATTGGGCAGGGCATAGATCAGCCCCACGAGCAGCACGACGACGATGATCGCGTACTTCCAGACCGGGTAACGGTTCATCTAGTCAACCTCGAAGGACGGGGGTGCGAAGCACCCACGCTTTCTCCTTACTTAATCGCACCTTTGGGCAGGACCTGGACAACCGCGCTGCGCTGCAGTTGCACTTCGACGCCCTTGGCGATCTCGATCGTCAGGTACTGCTCGCCCAGCTGCGTGATCTTGCCGAGCAGGCCGCCCGCGGTGGCGACCTCGTCGCCCTTGGCCAGGGCTTCGATCATGGCCCGGGCTTCCTTCTGGCGCTTCATCTGCGGGCGGATCATCACGAAATACAGCACCACGAACATCAGCACCAGCGGCAGCATGCTGCCGAGGGAGGACATCATGTCGCCGCCACCCGCGGCAGCGGGCGCGGTCTGGGCGAAAGCAGAGGAAATGAACAAGGAAAGTCTCCAGCAGAGAGGGAAGGTATGAGCGCGGCCCCCTGGGGGGTTCGCGGTTCTGCGCAGTGCATGGCAGGAGCCATGGAACAGGCGCGCTAAGGCGGGGCCGGGCCCCGCAGAGCATCGCGCATTGTATTCGGCGGCGCTCGCCCCGCCGGAGCTAAGCCGGCAGGGCGGGCAGGGCTTTCAGGACGGCCTCGCCGGTAGCCTCCCGCGAGGCTCAGGCCGCCACGCGGGCCGCTTGCGGATTGCGCCACTTGGCCATCAGCTCGGCCCAGCGGATGCGCGCCGCCTTGAGGTTGCGCTCCTTCACATGGCCGTAGCCGCGGATCTGCTCGGGCAGGCTCGCGATCTCGAGGGCCAGCCCATGATTGCCCGCATTGAGCCCAGCCAGCAGCTCCTCGATGCTCGCGCGGTACTCGCCGATCAGCGCCCGCTCGGTCTTGCGTTCGTCGGTGCGGCCGAAGGGGTCCAGCGCGGTGCCGCGCAGGCCCTTGAGCTTCGCGAGCAGGCGGAAGCCGGTCAACATCGCGGGGCCGAACTTCTGCTTCTGCAGCTCGCCCTTGGCATTGCGCTGGGCAATGATCGGCGGGGCGAGGTGGTAGTTGAGCTTGTAGTCGCCCTCGAACATGCCATCGACGCGCTCCAGGAAGCTGCGGTCGCTGTGCAGGCGGGCGACCTCGTACTCGTCCTTGTAGGCCATCAGCTTGAACAGGTAGCGCGCCACGGTCTCGGCGAGGCTGGTCTTGCCCAGTGCCGCCTCGGCCTGCTGCACCTTGGCGACGAAGGCCTTGTACTGCCCGGCGTAGGCCGCGTTCTGGTAGGCCGTGAGGAACTCGACGCGGCGCGCCACCAGGTTCTCGACCGTGTCGCGCTTCTTGAACTCGACGATCTGCCCGGGCGAGATCCGCTTGCGCAATTCCTCGGGGCGCTGGGCCGCCTGGCGGCCCCATTCGAAGGCGGCCTTGTTGTTCTCGACCGCCACCGCGTTGAGCTCGATGGCGCGCATGAGCGACGCGTGCTCGAGCGGGACCCAGCCCTTCTGCCAGGCATAGCCCAGGATCATCGGGTTGACGTAGATGCTGTCGCCCATCAGCGAGGTCGCGGCGGCATCGGCATCGAAGGCGCCGAGCCCCTCGGCGCCGACCGCGCGCGCGATCTCGGCGGCGCAGGCGTCCTGCGGGTTCTGCCAGTTGGCGTTGCGCACGAAGGCCGCGGTCGGCGTGCTGTGGCTGTTGAGCGCCACATGGGTGCGGCCCTCGCGCATGCGTGCCAGGGTCTCTGCGTTGACGCTGACCAGCGGGTCGCAGGCCAGCACCAGGTCGGCGGCGGCGGTGCCCACGCGGGTGGTGCGGATGTCGTCCTGCGTGTCGCCGATCAGCACATGGCTCCAGGTGGCGCCGCCCTTCTGCGCGAGGCCTGCGGCGTCCTGCGTGACGATGCCCTTGCCCTCGATGTGGGCCGCCATGCCCAGCAGCTGGCCGATGGTGATCACGCCGGTGCCGCCGACGCCGGCAACCACGATGCCCCAGACCTTGCCACCGGCGAGCGAAGGCAGCGCCGGCTCGGCCAGCGCGCCGAGTTCGGCCGGCATGGACGCCTTGTTCTTCGCCTTCTTCTTGAGCTGCCCCCCCTCGACGGTCACGAAGCTGGGGCAGAAGCCCTTGAGGCAGCTCATGTCCTTGTTGCAGGTGCTCTGGTTGATGGTGCGCTTGCGGCCGAACTCGGTCTCCAGCGGCTCCACCGACAGGCAGTTGCTCTGCACGCTGCAGTCGCCGCAGCCTTCGCAGACCAGATCGTTGATCACCACGCGCTTGGCCGGGTCGACGGCGGTGCCGCGCTTGCGGCGGCGGCGCTTCTCGGTGGCGCAGGTCTGGTCGTAGATGATGGCGGTGGTGCCGTTGATCTCCCGGAATTCGCGCTGGATCTCGTCCAGTTCGTCGCGGTGGCGCACCTTCACGTCCTGGCCTGGAATGTTGACGCCCTCGTACTTCTCGGGCTCGTCGGTCACCACCACCACCTTGGTCGCGCCTTCGGCATGCAGGCTCTCCGCGATCTGCAGCACCGAATGGCCTTCGGGCCGCTCGCCGACCTGCTGGCCGCCGGTCATGGCGACGGCGTCGTTGTAGAGGATCTTGTAGGTGATGTTGACGCCGGCCGCGATGCTCTGGCGGATCGCCAGCAGGCCGCTGTGGAAGTAGGTGCCGTCGCCCAGGTTGGCGAAGATGTGCCGGTCGGTGGTGAACGGCTGCTGGCCGACCCACGGCACGCCCTCGCCCCCCATCTGCGTGAAGCCGAGGGTGGACCGGTCCATCCAGGTCGCCATGAAGTGGCAACCGATGCCGGCCATGGCGCGCGAGCCCTCGGGCACCACGGTGCTGGTGTTGTGCGGGCAGCCCGAGCAGAACCAGGGCTGGCGCGCGGCGTCGGCCACGCCGACGGTCTGCGGTGCCGCCATCGCGCGCTCCTTCGCCTCGAGGATGGCGAGCTGGGCATCGATGCGCGCCGCCATGTCCGCCCCGGCAGCAGCCAGGATGCCGGTCTTCTTGAGGCGCGTCGCAATGGCCTTGGCGATCAGCGCGGGGTTCAGGTCGGCGTTGGCGCGCAGCAGCGTGTGTGCGGTCGGATTGGGCATCGACCATTCGCCACCCGAATAGCCCTCGGCCTCGTGCACTTCGCCCTCGTCGAACTTGCCCACCACGTTGGGCCGCACGTCGGCACGCCAGTTGTAGAGCTCTTCCTTGAGCTGGTACTCGATGACCTGGCGCTTTTCCTCCACCACCAGGATCTCCTGCAGGCCGGTGGCGAAGTCGCGCGTGAGCTGGGCTTCGAGCGGCCACACCACCCCCACCTTGTGCAGCCGGATGCCCAGCTGGCGGCATGCGGCGTCGTCGAGTCCGAGGTCGATCAGTGCCTGGCGGGTGTCGTTGTAGGCCTTGCCGCTGGCCATGATGCCGAAGCGGTCGTTCGGGCCCTCGATCACGTTGTGATTGAGACGGTTGGCGCGGATGTAGGCCAGCGCGGCGTACCACTTGTAGTGCATCAGCCGCGCTTCCTGCTCGAGCGCGTGGTCCGGCCAGCGGATGTGCAGGCCGCCGGGCGGCATCTGGAAGTCGGTGGGCATCACGATCTCGACGCGTTCGGGGTCGATCATCGCGGTGGCGCTCGACTCGACGATCTCCTGGATCGTCTTCATGCCCGACCAGATGCCAGCGAAGCGGCTCATTGCGAAGGCGTGGATGCCGAGGTCCAGGATCTCCTGCACGTTGGTCGGAAAGAAGACCGGCGTGCCGCAGGCCTTGAAGATGTGGTCGCTCTGGTGCGCCGCGGTCGAGCTCTTGGAGATGTGGTCGTCACCGGCCACGGCGATCACGCCGCCCCACGGCGTGGTGCCGGCCATGTTGGCGTGCTTGAAGACATCGGAGCAGCGGTCCACGCCGGGGCCCTTGCCATACCAGATGCCGAACACGCCGTCGTACTTGTTGGTGCCCGGCGGCGCGAAGCCCAGCTGCTGCGTGCCCCAGAGCGCGGTGGCGGCGAGCTCCTCGTTCACGCCCGGCTGGAACACGATGTGGCGCTCCTTCAGGTACTTGCTGGCCTTCCACAGCGCCTGGTCGTAGCCGCCGAGCGGCGAGCCGCGGTAGCCGCTGATGAAGCCGGCAGTGTTCTTGCCGGCCTGCTGGTCGCGCAGGCGCTGCAGCATGGGCAGCTTTACCAGGGCCTGCACGCCGCTCATGAAGGCGCGGCCGTAATCCAGGCTGTATTTGTCGTCGAGCGTGACCGTTTCGAGTGCCTTGCGGATGTGCTCCGGCAGCGGTGCGTTCATGGTCGTTGTCTCCGTGGCTCTGCCTCGTGGGCGTGGCGGTTTGGGTTTTTGGGCGAGGCGTTCGGGTAGGAACACTCCCCGGGCCATCATGCTCGCAAAGTGTATGCCTGGGGCCGTGATAGGTGTTTGCGTTCTTTGCCCGTTCAAGGCCCCTGTTTGAAAGGATCTTGCTTAAGATGCCCTCCTATGGAAAGCATTGACAAGTTCGATCTCGCGATCCTGCAAGAACTGCAGGCAGATGCCCGGCTCACCAACGCCGAGCTGGCCCAGCGCGTGGGCCTGTCGGCCGCACCGTGCTGGCGCCGGGTGCGTGCGCTGGAGGCCGCCGGCTACATCCGCGGCTACCACGCCGAGATCGACCGCCACAAGATCGGCCTGGGCGTACTGGCCTTCGTGCGCCTGGACACCGACCGCGCCACCGGAGAGGTCACGCGCAAGATCGAGGAGGCGATCCGCAAGCTGCCCGAGGTGGTGGCCTGCCACTACATCAGCGGCACCGGCATGTTCGAGCTGCAGGTGGTGGCCGAGGACCTGGACGGCTTCTCGCGCTTCGCACTCAACAGCCTCATGCACCTGCCCAACGTGAAGGACCTGCACACCAGCTTCTCGCTCGGCGAGGTCAAGGCCAGCCGCGCACTGCCGCTGGGCCATCTTGCGCGCAAGACCGGCAAGCCCGGTCGGCCCGGGACCGGACAATAGCGGCACATGCCACCGATCTCGACCGAGGAAACCCCCGTCGCCCCGAAACGCGTGCAGCCGCCGCGCATCGGCCCCTTCGAGCCGCTCAAGCTGGCGGTGTTCCGCATGCTCTGGAGCACCTGGCTGGTCGCCAACATCTGCATGTGGATGAACGACGTGGCGGCGGCCTGGATGATGACCTCGCTGACCACCTCGCCGATGTGGGTCGCGCTGGTGCAGTCGGCTTCCACCCTGCCGGTCTTCCTGCTCGGATTGCCGAGCGGCGCGCTGGCCGACATCCTGGACCGGCGGCGCTGGCTGGTCGCCACCCAGTTCTGGCTGGCCGGCACTGCGATCGTGCTGTGCGGCGCGGTGGTGATGGACCTGATCAACGCCCCGCTGCTGCTGGCCCTGACCTTCGCCAACGGCATCGGGCTGGCGCTGCGCTGGCCGGTGTTCTCGGCCATCGTGCCGGAGCTGGTGCCGCGCACCCACCTGCCCGCCGCGCTCGGCCTCAACGGGCTGGCGATGAATGCGTCGCGCATCGTCGGACCGCTGCTCGCCGGCACGCTGATCGCGAGTGCGGGCACGGTCTGGGTGTTCGGCCTCAATGCGGTGCTGTGCGTGGCCTCGGGCTTCATCGTGCTGCGCTGGCGGCGCGAGCATACGCCGAGCCCGCTGGGCCGCGAGCGGCTGATCAGCGCGATGCGCGTGGGCGTGCAGTTCGTTCGCCAGTCGCAGCGCATGCGCGCGGTGCTCACGCGCATCTCGATCTTCTTCCTGCACTCGACCGCGCTGCTGGCACTGCTGCCGCTCCTGGCGCGCAACCTGCGCGGCGGCGGGGCCGGCACCTTCACGCTGCTCCTGGCTGCCATGGGTGCGGGCGCGATCCTGGCGGTGATGTTCCTGCCGCGGCTGCGCCAGGCGCTGGCGCGCGACCAGTTGGTGATCCGCGGCACGATGCTGCAGTCCGCCGCCACCGCGGTGATGGCAGTGGCGCCTAACGCCTGGGTGGCGGTGCCCGCGATGTTCCTCGCCGGCATGGCGTGGATCACGGTCGCGAATTCACTCTCGGTCTCGGCCCAGCTGGCGCTGCCCGACTGGGTGCGCGCGCGCGGCATGGCCACCTACCAGATGGCCATCATGGGGGCCAGCGCCTTCGGCGCAGCGCTGTGGGGCCAGGTGGCGGAACTCTCGTCGCTCTACATCAGCCTGGGCATCGCGGCGGCAAGCGGCACCGTCTTCATGCTGGCGGCGATCCGCTACGTGACCGACGGCGTCGGCGAGGAGGACGACACCACACCCGCCCGCAAGGGCTGGGCCAAGGGCCCGCCGGCCGAGGCACCCGGCGAGGAGGGGCGCGTCGTGGTCACCATCGAATACATCATCGATCCGGCTCGCGCCGCCGCCTTCCACGTGGTAATGCAGCAGACCCGCCGCGCCCGACTGGGCCAGGGCGCGATCGGCTGGGAGCTGCTGCACGACATCGCCGAGCCGGGGCGCTATGTCGAGGAGGTCGTCGACGAATCGTGGACCGAGCACCTGCGCCGTTTCCACCGCGCCACCGCCGCCGACATGGCGCTGCGCGAGCGGCGCCTGGCCTTCCACCAGGGCGAGACGCTGCCGGTGGTGACGCGCTACGTGGTGCGGCGCTAAGCTGCTGCCCGCGGTCACGGCGAAGCGCTCTACTGATTCCTGAGCTCCGGGCCCCGCTGCATCACCCTTTCGAAAATCCGACGGAGACAAACTTGAACAATCCAGAGCCCGCCGGGCCCCTGCCCCCATCCTTGGCCACGCGCCGCCACCTGCTGGGGCTCACGGGCGCCCTCGGCCTTGCCACGCTCTGGCCCCACCCGGCCCGAGCCCAGGCGGCCTGGCCGAGCAAGCCGCTGCGCTTCGTCGTCCCCTTCGCGCCGGGCGGCAGCTCGGAGATCGTGGCCCGCTCGGTGGCCGCCGAGCTCTCGCGCACGCTGGGCCAGAGCGTGTTCGTCGAGAACAAGCCCGGCGCCGCCGGCAACATCGCGATGGCCGAGGTGGCGCGCAGCGACGACCAGCACACGCTGATCCTCGGGCACATCGGCACGCTCGCAGTCAACCCGTACATCTTCGAGAAGCTGCCCTACGACGCCAACAAGGACTTCAAGCCGGTCAGCCTGCTGGCCAAGGTGCCCAGCCTGTACGTGGTGCACCCCGACGTGCCGGCGAAGAACCTGCGCGAACTCATCGCCTACGTGCAGGGCAGGCCCGGCAAGCTCAGCTACGGCTCCGCCGGCAACGGCAGCGCCGGCCACCTTGCCTTCGAGTACCTCAAGATGACGGCCAACATCTTCATGCTGCACGTGCCCTACCGCGGCACCGGCCCGATGCTGACCGACCTCATGGCCGGGCGGCTCGACGCCTCCGCGATCGGGGCGGCGGCGGTCATCCCCTTCATCAAGGCGGGCAAGCTGCGCTGCATCGCCACCGGATCGGCGGCGCGCCTGCCGCAGCTGCCGGAGGTGCCGACCGTGGCCGAGCAGGGCTTCCCGGGCTTCGAGATGACCCAGTGGTACGGCATGCTGGTGCCGGCGAATTTCTCGAGTGCGAACCTGGCCAAGCTCTCGGCCGAGACCATGAAGGCGGTCAAGTCGCCTGCCGTGACGGAGCGGCTCAAGGGCGACGCCGCCGAGTCGGTGGGCGACACGCCCGAGCAGTTCGCGAAGTTCATCGCCGGCGAGCAGGCCCGCTGGAAGAAGGTGATCGCCCGGGCCAACATCAAGCCCGACTGAGGACGACCAGCGCCTGTCGGGGGAGCCGGAGGCTGCGCCGCCGGCCGGGGTAGCATCAGGTGCCTGCCGGGGCTGGGAACCTAATCCGGGGCTCAGACTCCCAAGGCATGATCGGCTGCATACAAGGACCCGGCGTCCACCACGACAACAGCAGCCCGCACCGCACAACAATCAGGAAAGCCTTTCATGCGACTCACCACCAAAGGCCGTTTCGCAGTCACTGCCATGATCGACCTGGCGCTGCGTGAGCGCGCGGGACCGGTAACGCTGGCAGCCATCAGCCAGCGCCAGCGCATCTCCCTGTCGTACCTGGAACAGCTGTTCGGCAAGCTGCGCCGCCACAAGCTGGTCGAGTCCACGCGGGGCCCGGGCGGCGGCTATTCGCTGGGCCGCAAGGCGGCCGACATCACCGTGGCGGACATCATCTTCTCCATCGAGGACGAGCCCTCCCACAAGAGCGAGCCCGAGGCCGGCAGCGACAGCCAATGCAGCACCGAGGAACTCTGGGCCTCGCTGAACCGCCGCACGGTGGAATTCCTCGACTCCGTCACGCTGCAAAGCCTGGTGATGGAGCAGCTGGCCAAGGGCGTGAAAATCGAGGACGGCCCGGCCGTCAAGCGCGTGTCCGCCGCGGCGCCAGCCCCCAAGCGCCCGCGGGTGAACGCGCCCAACTCGGTGTTCGCGTTGGGCCGCGCGCTCGCCGCCAAGCGCTGAGCCCTTCCCCTGCGCTTCAGCTCACCGGCAGGAGCAGGCGCAACAGCCCGCGCGCCGTCACCAGCTGGTGAGGGTTGTAGCTTTCGTCGAGCACCCCGCTGAGCCTGCGCACGATGCCTTGGCTGCGTTGGGCGCGCCAGATCACGAAGTCGGCGATCCAGGGCTGGTGGTTGACGCGATTGGCGTGCTCGTAGGCCGCGAAGCGCGGCTTCAGTGCCTTCAGGGCCGCCTCGTAGCGCGCCCCCACGGCGACATCGCCGGCGGTGCCGGCCCCGGCGATGGCGTCAGCCGCCAGCATGCCGGTCTCCAACGCCTTGCCGATGCCCTCGCCAGTGAACGAATAGGTGCTGCCCGCCGCCTCGCCCGCGACCAGCAGGCCGGGCCGCGACCAGCGCGCCCCTTCCAGCGAGCAGCGCAGCGGCGCCCCCTTCAGCTCGCCTTGGAGGCAACCGCCCTGCATCAGCTCGCGCGCCGGCGCGTGCACGCGCGTGAAGGTCGCGAACAGCTCGCGCAGGTTGAGATCCGGCTCGATGCCGGCCGTGCCGTCCAGCAAGCCGACGCCGACGTTGAACACCCCTGCGCCGCAGGGAAAGATCCAGCCATAGCCGCGCCGCAGCGCGCGATGCCAGACCACTTCGAGCTGGCGAATGCGGCCGGCCACGGCCTCGTTCCTCACGTAGCCGCGCAGGGCGATCCCGCTGGGCGCGCGCCGGCTGCACATGTCGGCCGCTAGCAGCGGCGGCGCCGCCGCGCCGGTGGCCAGGACGGTCCAGCGCG
The DNA here is from genome assembly GCF_051400855.1 of Variovorax stachyos. Lineage (NCBI taxonomy): Bacteria > Pseudomonadati > Pseudomonadota > Betaproteobacteria > Burkholderiales > Comamonadaceae > Variovorax > Variovorax stachyos. The sequence goes on from NZ_JBLFFN010000006.1 coordinate 90,146, forward strand.
CGCGCAGCGTGCGCACGGTGCCGTCGGCGAGGCGCAGGCGCGCGCCCTCGACGCGCCCGGCTGCATCGGTCACGGGCGCCTCGAAGCGGGCAGGCGCGAACCAGCGCGCTCCGGCCCCCACGGCCGCGCCGCGCACGATCTCGTCGAGCTCACGGCGCGGCAGCACCGCCAGGCTGGCGGGCACTTCCACCCGCCGGCCGCGCGGCGCGACGCAGGCCACGTGGCTGGCCGTGGCAGCGCGCGCCAGCACGGCATCCAGAACGCCCAGCCGGGCGAGCGCGCCCTGGGCATCGGGGATCAGCCCGTCGCCGCAGACCTTCTCGCGGGGGAAGTCCTGCCGGTCGACCAGCAGCACATCGAGGCCCGCGCGCGCCAGCACCTGCGCGCAAGCCCCGCCGGCCGGGCCGGCGCCGACCACCAGCACCTCGCAATCGGCGGGCTCACTTGGAGTACCTTCGCCTTCGGCTGCGGGGCTATTCGCCTTCGGAGCGGCCGTGCGACTCATGCGCCACTGCCGTACGGGCGGGTGATGATCTCGAGCCGGTGGCCGTCGGGGTCGTCCCAGTAGACGCCGCGGCCGCCGTCGTGGTGGTTGATCCGCCCCGGCTGCTGGTGGCCGGGATCGGCCCAGTAGCTCAGTCCGCGGGCACGGATGCGCCCGAAGATTTCGTCGAACTCTTCCTCGCCCACCAGGAAGGCGTAGTGCTCGATCGGGATCTGCTCCTCGCTGCGGATGTAGTCGAGCGTGACGCCGTTGTCGAGCTGCACGCAGTAAAAAGGTCCGAAGGTGGTGGGCTCGTTGCGCCCGAGCAGCTCCGCCAGGAAGACGGCGGAGGCCTTCGGATCGCGCGCCGGGACGATCGTGTGATTCAACTGGATGGCCATGGTGCTCCCCCATGAATGCGGCAAGGCGATGGTGCGCTTGCCCAGCGAAGAGTGCTCATGGTAAGGCGGGCGGCGTGAACAGTGCAGTTGCGCGGACCCCACGCGTTCTGCCCGCGTCCGCTTCGACGCATTAGGATCGACCCCAGCCAGGAGGGGCCAACATGCGCAACAGGAGCGAGGAGAGCGTCGGGTTCGGCGGCAGCCCGTCGGACAATGGCGTGCCGGCCTTCGGCACGCTGGACTGCGACGGCCCGCTCGTGGTCCAGGCCCTGGCCTCGATGCTGGAGCTGATCCGCGAGCAGCTCGGCATGGACGTGTTCTTCGTCTCCGAGTTCGTCGACGGGCGGCGCGTGTTCCGGCACGTCGCGACGGCCCCGGCGATGGGCATCATCCACGTGGGCGGATCCCACGCCATGGAAGACAGCATCTGCCAGCAGGTGCTCGACGGCCGCGTGCCCAATCTCGCGCACGACCTGCGGGTGCTGCGCACCCGCCAACCCCTGCCCGAGGTGACGAAGCCCATCGGCACCCACATCAGCGTGCCGGTGGTGATGCCGGACGGCAGCATCTACGGGACGCTGTGCGGCTTCGCGGTCGAACGCACCGTCGACCTGTCCGAGCGCGATGTGCGGCGCCTCGAGGTCGCGGCCCAGGCAACGGCGCGCGTGCTGGCCCAGGCGGCAGGGCACGCCGCAGTGGGCTGACCCGTCAGCCCCCTCCGACCACCGCATCAGCCCATCAAGGTCGGATTGCGCCGCGCTTCGTCCAGCCTTTGCTGGCGCACCGTCTCGACGCACTGGGCGCTGCGGCGCATCTCGGGACGGGCGCATTGCTGGTTCATGCAGACGGCCCGGGCCACGAAGTTCAACCCCCCGCAGCGGGCGACGGGAGTCCCGACGCGGGCACTCCGCACCGGACCCGGCTTCGCAGCCGGTGGAGAGGACGTGCGCGCCGCCCGAGCCGTGGCGGGCGACTCCCGCACCGGGTTCGTGGCGGCGGCCTCCGGTGCCGGCAGCGGCGGCGTCGCGTCGGCTTGGGTTGCGGCCACCGGCGCGAGGCCCTGCGCAAGCCGCGCGGTCTCGGCAGCAGCCGGAGGATCGACCAACGCCACCACGCGCTCGATGGGCGCCGGCAGCGCCGCATGCTCCAGCGGCCGCGAAGGAGCACCCACGTCGCGCGGGCCATGTGCCAGGAACAACGCGACCGCGGTCACCGTGCCCCACAGCCCGATCAGCGCGAAGACGGGGTAGCGGGAGCCGCGCGCCGGGACATCGTCTCCCGTGACCAGCGGCGAGGAATGGGTTTCACCATCCGCCGTCGCGAAGTAGGCCGGCAGCTTGCCGTCGCAGGCTTTGCAGAAGCGCGCGTGGCGTGCATTGATGGTCTGGCAGGCTTCGCAGACTTCGGCTTGCGCGGGTTCGCTGCGCAGGCGCATCAGGTCCAGCAGGCTTCCGAAGGCAACGGCAGGGACCGGCCTCTGCCGCTCGGGAAAGACGAGGGCCGCGGCGCTCATTTCAGCGCTCCCAACGAACGGCGGTCAGGCCGTCGTGCTCTGGCGAGATCGCCATCAGGCGGCGCTGGAGCCGCATCTCCGACACCGCGAGCCGCGCGAAAAGGATCAGCTCGTCGTCCGACGGCTCGGGGCCGCCGCCCAGGTGCGCGCCGAAGGACCGCACGATCTGCATCTGCGCTGCGACTCGCAGCCGGGTCGCGTTGATGGCGGCACACGCAGCAGTCGCCTGCACGGGCATGGGAACGTTCATGTCGGACTCCTTGCGTCAGCAAAGCCCCGGGGCGTCTGTGTCGTCGATCTGGGCAGCCCGAAAGCCTTCGAAAGCGGAAGTTCTCGTTGTTGACCCCGGGCCCCCCCGCGCTTGTCGGACAACGCCTGATGCGCCCGTCATCGTCAGTTCAGGTACTTGAACAGACAAAAACAGTTGCCTGCGTTCGGTAGACCAAGTGATCAAATTTACTCATGACTGTCTTAAGTTCGGGAAAACCATGGCGTCGGTTTTTTTGTCCATATGGATAATTTTTCTATACACACCACGCGGACCGGCCTGTCTCATGAACACCACACGTCCCCTCAGCAGGTACTGGTCCGACCTGACCAGCGAAGCCTTCTCGCACCTGGATCGATCGCGCCTGATCGCGGTGCTCCCGGTGGGCGCCACCGAGCAGCATGGGCCGCACCTGCCGATGTCGACCGACACCGCCACCATCGACGGCATGGTTCGCGCGACGATCCCGCATCTGCCGGGCGATTTGCCCGTGCTGTTCCTCCCCACCGTGGCCTACGGCAAGAGCAACGAGCATTCGCGCTATCCGGGCACGCTCACCGTCTCGGCAACCACGCTGATCGCGATGTGGATGGAGATCGGTGCCTGCGTCGCGCGGGCGGGCGTGCGCAAGCTGGTGCTCTTCAACAGCCACGGCGGCCAGATGTCGGTGATGGACATCGTGGCGCGCGACCTGCGCGAGCAGCACGACATGATGGTGGTGGCCGCCAACTGGTACACGCTGGGCCTGCCCGAGGGCCTGTTCACCGCGCACGAAGGGCGGCACGGCGTCCATGCCGGCGACCTCGAGAGCTCGGTCATGCTGCATCTGGCACCCGATCATGTGCAGACCGCCCAGTTCCGCCACTTCCGCTCGATGACCGAGGACCTGGCCGAGGAAAGCAGGTTCCTCTCGATCACCCCGAGCGGCAAGCTGGGCTGGCAGATGCACGACATCAACCCGCAGGGCGCCGCCGGCGACGCCACGCGCGCGACTGCCGAGAAGGGCGCCGCGGTGCTCGACCACGTAGGCCGGCGCTTCGTCCAGCTGCTGCAGGAAGTCGACCGCTTCCCGCTGGAGCGCCTGGCCAACCAGCCGGCATGGCAATAAGCATGCAGCAAGCCACCCCTTCCACCACTGCAGCCCCGCTGGTCAGCCTGCGCAATGTGGGCAAGCGCTTCGCCAACGGCACGCTGGCGCTGCAGGGCATGACGCTCGACTGCGGCGAACACGACTTCATCAGCTTTCTCGGCCCCTCCGGCTGCGGCAAGAGCACGGCCCTGCGGCTGATCGCCGGCCTCACGCGCGCCAGTTCGGGCGAACTGCGCTGGCCGGCCGCGCAGCCGCGCCCCTCGAACCGCGACCGCGAGCTCGGCTTCGTGTTTCAGGAACCGACGCTGATGCCCTGGGCGCGGGTCTTCGACAACGTCTGGCTACCGCTCAAGCTGGCCGGCGTCTCGCGTGACGCCGCGGCGCCGGTGGTGAAGGAGGCGCTGGAGCGGGTGGGCCTGTCGCGCTTCGCCGAGGTCTATCCGCGCGAGTTGTCCGGCGGCATGAAGATGCGCGTATCGATCGCGCGGGCGCTGGTCACGCAGCCGCGCCTGCTGCTGATGGACGAGCCCTTCGCCGCGCTCGACGAGATGACCCGCATCAGGCTCAACAACGACCTGCTGGCGATCTGGCGCGAGCATCGCTTCTCGATCATCTTCGTGACGCACAGCGTCTACGAGTCGGTCTACCTGTCCAACCGCATCGTCGTGATGGCGCCGCGCCCCGGCCGCGTGGTCGAGGAGATCCGCATCGACGAGCCCTATCCGCGCGGAGAAGCCTTCCGCACCTCTCCCCGCTACAACGCGCACTGCACCGCGGTGTCGCAGTCCCTGCACGGAGCTCTCCATGGCATCGACATCGATCACTGAGAACCGGGCGCTGGCCGAGATGCAGCAGGCCGCGCCCAGCGCCGCCGAGCTGCAGGCGCGCGAGGCGCGGCTGCAGCGGCGCGAATCGCTGCTGCGACTGGCGGTGCCCACCGCCTTGGTGAGCGGCCTGCTGCTGCTTTGGGAAGTGCTGGTGCGCGTGAACGACGTGCCGCACTACATCATCCCCGCCCCCTCCCTGATCTTCACGACGCTCGTGGACAACTGGGGAACCCTCTCGTCCGCACTCTGGTTCACCGTCAAGCTCACGCTGTTGGCGCTGGCGGCCGCGATCGCCGGGGGAGTGCTGCTGGCGATCTGCTTTGCGCTGTTCAAGTGGGTGGAGATCGGCTTGTTCCCGATCGCGGTGATCCTGCAGGTGACGCCCATCATCGCCATCGCGCCGCTGATCCTGATCTATGTCTCGAGCACCACCGCCGCCCTGCTGCTGTGTGCCTGGATCGTGGCCTTCTTCCCGATCCTGTCGAACACGGTGATCGGCCTGAAAAGCGCCGACAGCAATCTGCGCGACCTGTTCCAGCTCTACAAGGCGTCGCCGTGGCAGCTGTTCCGCTACCTGCTGGTGCCCAGCGCGCTGCCTTACTTCATGGCCGGGCTCAAGATCGCCGGCGGCCTGAGCCTGATCGGCGCCGTCGTGGCCGAGTTCACCGCCGGCACCGCCGGGCGAGAGACCGGTCTGGCTTCGCGCATCCTGGAGTCGAGCTTTCGCACCGAGATCCCGATGATGTTCGCGGCGCTGTTCCTCGTGTCGCTGCTGGGCATCGCGATCTTCGTCGTCTTCGCGACCCTGTCTCGCATGGTGCTCGGCCACTGGCACGAGAGCGAGATGCGGAGGGAGCGATGAGAGCGCCCAGGGTGGACTGGGATGCCGTCGCCCGCGAGCTGCGAGGCCTCAACGTCATCGCCTCGCCGGCCCAGCGCAAGCAGCTGTCCAAGGACTTCTATTGGTACAGCCCGATCCTGACCGAGCAGCTCGCCGGCTGCGTGGCCGATCTCGTGGTCAAAGTGAGCACCGAGGACGACGTTCGGCAAGCCGCTGCGGTCGCCGCCCGTTGGAAGCTGCCCCTGACCGTGCGCGCCGGCGGCACCGGCAACTACGGCCAGTGCGTGCCGCTCGCGGGCGGGCTGGTGCTCGACGTCACGCCGATGTGCAGGGTGCTGGAGATCGGCGAGGGCCGGGTGCGCGTGCAGGCCGGCGCGCGCATGCACGACATCGAACAGGCGGTCGCCGAGACCGGCCAGGCGTTGCGCATGTGGCCGTCTACCTGGCAGGTGGCCTCGATCGGCGGCTTTATCGCCGGCGGCTTCGGCGGCATCGGCTCGATCCGCCACGGCATCCTGCGCGACCCGGGCAACCTGCTGCGCGCGCGGGTGATGTCGGTGGAGCGCGAGCCGCGCGTGATCGAGCTTCATGGCGACGAGATCCAGCAGGTGCACCATGCCTACGGCACCAATGGCGTCATCCTCGATGTCGAGGTGGCGTTGAGTCCCGCGGTCGACTGGGTGCATTGCATCGCCCTCTTTCCTACTTACCGCCAGGTCCTGGAGTTCGGCGTGGCTGCCAGCACGCCGGCCATCGACCTGTTCCTGCTCTCGGCGGTGGATGCGCGCTTCTCGCCCTATTACGCCAGCCTGGGCGACCGCTTCCCGACCGACCGTCATGCCATGTTCGCCATGGTGGCCCCCGACTCGATACCGGCTTTCCGCGCACTCACTGCCCGCCACGGCGGCTGCATCTCGCTCGAGGGCACCGAGGCCGCCTTGCATGCGGCCGGCCTGCCGCCCGCTTACGAGTGCGCCTACAACCACACCACCCTGCAGGCGCTGAAGGTGGACCGCAGCTGGACCTACCTCCAGGTGGCCTATGCCCAGCCCTTCGACCCGGCCGTGGTGGACCGCCACATCGCCGTCTTCGGCGACGACGTGCTGCAGCACCACGAGTTCGCGCGCGCCGGCGGCGAGTACGGCACCTTCTCGATCCTGCTCGTGCGCTGGAAGGGCGAAGCGCACCAGTACGAAGTCATGCGCGAGATCGAGTCCCAGGGCGGCTGCGTCATCTTCAATCCGCACGTGGTGACCATCGAGGACGGCGGCATGAAGACCATCGACACCCAGCAGATCGAATTCAAGAAGCGCAGCGATCCGATGGGCCTCATGAACCCCGGCAAGACGCGCGGCTGGACCGCCGCCATGGCCCGCGAGGCCTGACAACACACCCACGAAAGGAACCGACCATGCGACTGCAAGCCCCCTTCTTCGCCCGCCCCCTGCTCGCCGCCCTCCTCGCGGGCAGCGCCTTCGCTGCCGCCGCCCAGGACAAGGTGGTGCTCGCCACCAACTGGCGCGCCCAGCCGGGCCACGGCGGCTTCTACCAGGCACTGGCCGACGGCACCTACAAGAAGTATGGGCTCGACGTGGAGATCCAGCAGGGCGGTCCGCAGGTCAACAACCGGCCGATGCTGCCCGCCGGCAAGGTCGACTTCCTGATGACCGGCAACATGCTGATGGCCTTCGACAACATCAAGCAGAAGGTGCCGACGGTGGTGGTGGCGGCCTACTTCCAGAAGGACCCGCAGGCGATCATCGCCCACCCGGGCCAGGGCATCGAGAAGTTTTCGGATCTCACCAAGGCCAAGACGGTGCTGCTCGCCAAGGACGGCCAGATCAGCTACTGGCAATGGATGAAGAAGGCCTACGGCATGCGCGACGAGCAGGTTCGTCCCTACAACTACAGCCTGTCCCAGTTCCTGGCCGACAAGCAGTCGGTGCAGCAGGCCTATGCGACCTCGGAGCCACTGGCGGTCGAGAAGCAGGCCGGCTTCAAGCCGGTGGTGCTGTCGCTGGCCGATGCGGGCTGGTCGACCTACGGCATGGTGATCGAGACGCGGCAGGAGCTGGTGAAGAACAAGCCCGACCTGGTGCGCCGCTTCGTCGAGGCCTCGAACATCGGCTACTACAACTACCTCTACGGCGATCGCAAGGCGGCGGACGCGCTGATCAAGAAGATCAATCCCGACATCGGCGACGACTACATCGAGAAATCCATGCCCATCCTGCGCGCCCACATCGACGTCGGCGACGCGGCGGCCCAAGGCATCGGCGCGATCAGCGACGCGCGGATGAAGGACTTCTACGACAAGACCGTCGCAGCCGGCCTCTACAAGCCCAGCGACTTCAACTACGCCGAGGCGTACACCACGCAGTTCGTCAACAAGGGCATCGGGCTGGAGTTGCGCAAGGCTGCGGCGAAATAGTGATGCCCGAGCGCACCCTCACCGTGCGCGTGGCGCGCATCGCGCGCCAGACGCCGGAGATCCTGTCCTTCGAACTGGCGCATCCCGCAGGCCGCGCACTGCCGCCCTACCAGGCCGGCGCGCACATCGACGTGCACATGCCGGGCGGCTTCATGCGCCAGTACTCGCTGGCGCGCGCCCATGAAGAGGCCGCGCCCTCCACGTACCTGATCGGCGTCAAGCGCGAGGCCGAAAGCCGCGGCGGCTCCGCCTCGATGCATGCCAGGGTGCGGGAAGGCGATCTGCTGCCGGTCAGCGTGCCGCGCAACACCTTCCCGGTCCACGCCGAGGCCCGACGCCACCTGCTGCTGGCCGGCGGCATCGGCATGACCCCGCTGCTGGCCATGGCGCAGGCGCTGGCGCGCCGCGGTGCCGACTTCGAGCTGTGCCTGTTCGTGCGCAGCGAGGACCACCTGGCCTTCGCCGAGGCGCTGCGTGCACCCCTGCTGGCGCGGCATGTGCGGCTGCACTTCGATGCCGCAGGCGCGGCGCAGAAGATCGACCTGCGCCCGCTTTTGGCAGAGTACCGCGAGGGTAGCCATCTCTACGTCTGCGGCCCCGGCGGGTTCATGCAGGCGGTGCGGGCGGCGGCGGCCCACTGGCCCGAGGAGGGCCTGCACGCCGAGTACTTCGCCGCGCCGGCGGAGGCGGTCGCCGGCGGCGGCAAGCCCTTTCAGCTGCGGCTCGCCCGGCGCGGCATCACCCTGCCGGTGAGCGCCGACCAGAGCGCGGTCGATGCACTGCGCGCCTTCGGCATCGACATCCCGGTGTCCTGCGAACAGGGCCTCTGCGGCACCTGCGTGGTCGGTGCCGAGGGCTCGGGCGCCGAGCACCGCGACTTCTGCCTGACCCGCGGCGAGCGCGCAACCAAGGTGGCGCTGTGCTGCTCGCGCGCCCGCGCAGAGGAGCTGGTCCTCGACCTTTGAGCCACGATGAACCGCGTGCACCGGTGCTCTGGCACCATGCAGTCCCCATGACCCGCCGACCCAGCGCCACCGCCAAGGACCCCGCCATCGCCATGGCCGAGGAGCCCGATGCGCCAGCCACCCGCGGCCGGGCGCGCAAGTACACGCAGATGCTGGGCGTGATCTACCAGGCGGCCATCGAGGTCTTCGCGGCGGACGGCCTGGCAGGCGCCTCGACCCAGGCCATTGCCGACCGGGCCGGTCTCTCCAAGGCGCAGCTGCACTACTACATCGAGAGCAAGGAGGCGCTCTACCGCCAGGTGCTGCAGGACATCATCAACGACTGGATCGGCGTGTTCGGATTCAGCGAGGAGGCCTTCGGCCCGCGCAAGGTGCTGACGGACCTGATCCACCGCAAGATGCTGTTCTCCTTCGAGCATCCGCTGCGCTCGCGCATCTTCGCGGCCGAGATGATGCGCGGGGCGCCGGTGATCCGCGACATGATGGGAACGAGCAAGCAGCGCACCCAGCAGGCTGCCGCGGTCATCCAGAACTGGATCGGGCGTGGGCTGATGGACCCGTTGGACCCGCTGCTCTTCCTGTTCCATCTCTGGGCCGTGACGCAGTTCTACGCCGATCATGCGGCCCAGGTGGCCTTCTTTCGGGAAACGCCGGCCAGCGACGAGAAGGACCGCCGCTATCTGACCGAGCAGGTGACGGAGTTCCTGCTGAAAGGCGCCGGGGTCCGCTGAGGCGGAATGCGCCGCGCGCCCGGTGTCATCGAACAGTCAAATCGCGTCAGCGACTGACCACTTCGTCACTCGCTGTTCAATGAGGCTCGAGAGGCTGCACGAAGGGGGTCGCGTACTCGCGGCCGATCATGCCGCGCGCGAAGAGGTAGTTGTTGCGGGCCTTCTCGCTCATCGCGTCGAGATTGACCATGCCCGTGCTGTCGCACGGAAAGGCCAGCGCGCGGCCCTGGTTGAACAGAGACTGAAACCGGATCTCGAACGCGGCTGCAGTCTGCATCGAAGAAGAACTGTGCGACATGATCGTCTCCTGCGGGCGGCCAAAAGTCTTGGTGCCTGGATCAAAAAAAAAGCTGGTGCGGGACCCCGCTCTCCGATTGCCTTGCATCAATCGTGCCGGGCTCAGCTCGGATAACGATCCACGCCGCTCAGCGGCTCAGGGGATTACGCAAAAAGGCGAGCGCCCGTTGTGCGAAATGCCACGATTTGCGAGATTTGCGCGAGACCTTTTCGACACAGGGACGCGCGGACACAAGCCCCGGGCGCGTCGCCGGGCGCCTTGCGTTCCGACCGGCGCCAGTCAGTGCTGCGGCAGATACATCGTCGCCTCCACCTCCACCAGCACGTCGTCCGACGGAAGGAAACGCGACACCTCCACCACCGTGCTGACAGGCGGCTCCCCGGCATAGAACAGGGCGCGCACGCGGTTGTAGAGCGCGTAGTCGGGCAGGCGGCGGAAGTACTGCACCAGCTTGACGACGTCGTCCATGGTTCCGCCATGCTCGGCCGCGATCTGGCGGATGCGCTCCAGCACGAACCAGCTCTGGGCCACGACCGGCGCCTCGAATACGTCGACCGACATCTGGCCAGTGGCATAGCCGAGCCCGCGCAAGGCGTCGCGCGCCTCGCCGGGGATGTCCTCATAGCCCATGACCGCGCGCCGGGTCGTCGGATCGACCGCAACCACGCCGCTCATGAAGACGAAATCGCCCACGCGCTTGGCGGCAGCGTAGTTGGCCATCGGTTTGCCCATGCTCATTCGCTTTGCTCCAGCAGTTGGCCGGCCCGGATGACGGTGCGTCGCCGTCCAGCCGCGTCCAGCAGTTCGTATTCGTCGCGCGCGGCCAGCAGCACCAGGTCGGCCGGGCAGCCCGGGGCGATGCGGCCGTCCCAGGGCAGCCCGAGCGCACGCGCGGGGCTGACGGTGATCGAATCCAGCCAGTCGGCGGCGGGCGCCAGGTGCGCCATCTGGACGCCCAGGCCGAAGGTCTCGACCAGGTCGTAGCCGCCGTAGGGATAGAAGGCGTCCTGCACGTTGTCGGTGGCCAGGCTGGCGCGCAGGCCCGCGGCCGCGGCCTCGCGGATGCGCGTGATGCCGCGCGGCACCGGCGTGCGGTCCCACGCGCCCTGCAGGTAGAGGTTGGTCGTCGGCAGGCCCACCAGGTGCAGGCCGGCCTGGGCGCACAAGGCCAGAGTCTCGCGGGCGAAGTCCTGGTGCTGCACCGACAGCGAGCAGGCATGGCCGCACACCACGCGCCCGTGCCAGCCGCGCGCGATCGCCAGTTGGGCGATGCTGCGCAGGCCGGTGGCGTCGGCATCGAGGCCCTCGTCGACGTGGAAGTCCAGCGCCAGCCCGTATTGCTGCGCCAGGTCGAACACCCGCCCCAGCTTGTAGACGATGCCTTCGTTGCGATACACGAAGGCGCCCAGCACGCCGCCCGCGCCTTGCACCGCCTGGGCGATGCGCTCGCCGGCGGCCGGGTCGGCGTAGGCGTCGAGCGGCACCAGCGCGACGAACTGCAGCGCGATGCGGCCCTGCCACTGCGCGCGCAGCGCCTCGAAGACGGCGAGCGAAGCCGGCGCATCGTCGCCGATCCAGTCCAGGTGCGTCCGCAGCGCGCGCGTGCCCGAACGCCAGGCTTCGCCGAGCGCGCGTGTCATGCGCGCCCGCAGCGCCTCGGCGGTCCAGCCGGCGCGGTGCGCGGCCATGCGCTCGATCGCCGCGAAGAGGTTGCCCTGGGCCGCACCGACCTCCCGCACGGTGTAGTTCTTGTCGATGTGCGCATGTGCATCGACCAAGGCGCTCAGCAGGATGCCGCGCGCGGGCTGCGAGCTCGGCGCGACGGAGACGACCCGGGTGCCGGCGAGCACCACGTCGAAGACCTCCGCCTCGCCGGCCTCGAAGCCCCGCAGGCGCGCCGGGATCCGTACCGCCTCGAGCTTCATGCAGGCGGCAGGGCGCGCAGCCAGCCCAATCCGTCCGAGGTGCCGCGCGCCACGGCGCCGCGGGCAGGCCGGTATTCGCAGCCGACCCATCCCTCCCAGCCGCATTGCGCCGCCACCTCGTCGATCACCCGGAACAGGTAGGGGTGGTTCAGCTCGCCGACGTCGGGCTCGTGGCGTTCGGGCACGCCCGCGATCTGGAAATGCCCCACGCGGCCGGTGGGCAGGTACTTGCGGATCTTCATCGCCACGTCGCCCTCGACGATCTGGCAGTGGTACAGGTCCATCTGCACCTTGAGGTTGGGCGCACCCACCGCTTCGGCGATTTCGTGGGCATGGTCCTGGCGGTTCAGGAAGAAGCGAGGGATGTCGCGCGTGTTGATGGGCTCGATCAGCAGATCGCGCCCGGCCTTGGCCGCCTCGGCCGCGGCCCAGCGCAGGTTGTCGATGTAGGTGGGCTGCACCGCCTCTCGCTCCACGGCGGCCGGGACCAGGCCGGCCATCACGTGCACGCGCGGGCAGCCCAGGGCCTCGGCATAGTCCAGGGCCTTCAGCAGGCCCTCGCGGAACTCGGCCTCGCGCCCGGGAACACAGGCCAGGCCGCGCTCGCCGCCCTCCCAGTCGCCGGGGGGGCCGTTGAAGAGCACCTGCTGCAGGCCGTTCGCCGAGAGCCGGGCCGCCAGCTCGCGCTGCTCGTAGGGATAGGGGAAGAGGTACTCGACCGCCTGGAAGCCATCCTTTGCGGCGGCCTCGAAGCGGTCGAGGAAATCGAGCTCGGGATAGAGCATCGAGAGATTGGCGGCGAACCGTGGCATGGGATGTGTCCTTCGTTCTCTTACCAGCGCGCGCCGAAGTGGCGGCGCAGCTCGTCGATCCGTGCCGGCGCCAGCGGCTGCGCCGACTGCTTGTTCAATAACCAAAGCCGGGCAGTCTCTTCGAGCTCCTCCAGCACGGCCATGGCGGCGGCGGGCGTGTCGTGCCAGACATTGGGGCCCAGGCGCTCCAGCATCACAGCGCGGATCGGCGTGCCGCGCTCTCCGTAGCGCTCGATGGCCTGCGCCACCTGCTCGGCCGCTTCGGGCGCGCCGGGTCGGTGGTAGGGGACCACCGGCACATGACCCACCTTCATCACGAAATAGGGCGTGAGTGCCGGCAGCAGCTCCTCGCCCGGCGCGTCCAGCGTGAGTGCCACGCAGTGCGTGCTGTGGGTGTGGATCACGCAGCGCGTGCCGGGGTCGAAGCGCGTGGCGGCGGCGTGGATGCGGGCGTGCAGCGCGATGGTCTTGCTGGCGCGGTCGCCGCCGGTCTGGTTGAGGCTGGCGTCGAGCCGGGCGAGCTTAGCCGGGTCGAGGAAACCCAGGCAGGCATCGGTCGGGGTGATGAGATAGCCGTCGTCCAGCCGCATGCTGATGTTGCCGGCGGTGGCGTGCACATGGCCGCGCTCGAACAGGCTGCGGCCGATGCGGCAGATCTCTTCGCGTGCCTGGCTTTCACTCATCCGAGCAATGTAAATGCTTTCGTGAAGAAGTCGTCGGTGCCGAAGTTGCCGGACTTGAGCGCGATGTGCAGGCCGACGCCGCCCTCGGCCCGTGCGTGGCACCAGGGCACGCCGGGATCGATCTGCGCGCCGATCTGCAGTTGCCCGATGCCCAGCGCCTGCACGCAGGCGCCGGAGGTCTCGCCACCCGCCACCACCAGCTGCCTCACGCCCTGCGCGACGAGGCCGCGGGCGATGGCAGCGATGGTGCGCTCCACCATCGCTCCGGCCTCCTCGACCCCGAGCCGGCCCTGGACCGATTGCACGGCCCCGGAGTCCGCCGTCGAATAGACCAGCACCGGGCCGTCCTCGAGCAAGGGCGCGGCCCAGGCCAGTGCCTCGGCGGCCACATCCACGCCCTTCGCGATGTCCAATGGATCGATCGCCAGCGCCGGCCTGCCCGATTCGATGAAGTGACGCACCTGCCGATTGGTGGCCAGCGAGCAGCTGCCGGAAACCACGGCGCGCAAGCCGCCCGCTGCCGGCAGCGCGCCGGCCTCGGTGGAGGGCGTGATGCCGAAGTTGGCCGGCAGCCCGATGGCCACGCCGGAGCCGGCCGTCACCAGCGGCAGGTCCGCCAGCGCGGGGCCGAGGCGCAGCAGGTCTTCGTTCGAGACCGCGTCGACGATGGCGATGCCCACGCCATCGGCGCGCAGCGCGCCGATGCGCTCGCGGATCGCCTCCGGTCCGCGGGCGACCACCGCATGGTCGATCAGCCCTACCTTGCGGTGCGTCTGCGCCTGCAGCACACGGACGAGGTTGGGGTCGGTCATCGGCGTGAGCGGATGGTTCTGCATGCCGCTCTCGTTGAGCAGCACCTCGCCCGCGAACAGGTAGCCCTTGAACACGGTTCGCTTGTTGTCGGGAAAGGCGGGGGTCGCGATGGTGAAGTCGGTGCCGAGCGCCTCCATCAGCGCCTCGGTCACCGGGCCGATGTTGCCCTGCGGCGTGCTGTCGAAGGTGGAGCAGTACTTGAAGTAGACCTGCCGCGCGCCCTGCGCCTGCAGCCAGCGCAGCGCGGCGAGCGACTGCGCCACCGCCTCGGCCGGCGCGATGGTGCGCGACTTGAGCGCCACCACCACCGCATCCACATCGGTGGCAAGCGGCGCGCTCGGCACCCCGATGGCCTGGACCACGCGCATGCCGGCGCGCACCAGGTTGTTGGCGAGATCGGTCGCGCCGGTGAAATCGTCGGCGATGCAGCCCAGCAGCAAGGTCATGGTTCGTTCTTGTCGGCGTTGGAAGGCGAGGGCAGCTCGATGCCCGGGAAGATCTTGATCACGGCGCTGTCGTCCTCCCGGGCGAAGCCCGCGCTGGAGGCCTGCATGAACATCTGGTGCGCGGTGGAGGCCAGCGGCAGCGGAAACTTGCTGGCCCGCGCCGTGTCGAGCACCAGGCCGAGGTCCTTGACGAAGATGTCGACCGCCGACAGCGGCGTGTAGTCGCCCGCCAGCACATGGGCCATGCGGTTCTCGAACATCCAGCTGTTGCCCGCGCTGTGCGTGATGACCTCGTACAGCGCCTCGGCCGCCACGCCCTCGCGCAGGCCCAGGGCCATGGCCTCGGCCGCGGCGGCGATGTGCACGCCGGCCAGCAGCTGGTTGATGATCTTCACCTTGCTGCCGGCGCCGGCGCGGTCCCCCAGGCGGTACACCTTGCCGGCCATGGCGTCGAGCAGCGCATCGGCCCCGGCATAGGCCTGCGGCTTCGCCGAGCTCATCACCGTCATCTGGCCGCTCGCGGCCTTGGCGGCCCCGCCCGAGATCGGCGCATCAACGTAGTGGATGCCGGCCGTTCCGAGGCGCTCCTCGAGCGCCATCGACCAGTTCGGGTCTACGGTGGAGCACATCACGAACACGCTGCCGGGCTTCATCGCGGCAGCCGCGCCCTGCTCCCCGAACAGCACGGCCTCGGTCTGCTCGGCGTTGACCACGACCGACACGAGCAGTTCGCATTGGGCCGCCACCTGCGCCGGCGTGGCCCAGGCGACGCCGCCCTGCTCGGCAAAGGCGGCGGCGACGCCTGGACGCGCATCGCACACGTGCATTTCATAGCCCTTGCTGCGCAGCGTGGCCGCAATGCCAGCGCCCATGGCGCCCAGGCCGACGAGTCCTGCTTTTTTCATGGAGGGTTCCAAAGAGAGTGTCGAACAAAGGCTCGGCCCTTGTCTCCAGAGGCGCATGCTAGCAACTGCTCTTGTCCTCGGCCGACCCGCATGATAAGAATCGCCAGCGCCTCAACCAAGGAAAACCATGGACAAAGTTGGAGACAAGGGCGACCTGGGCGACGGCTTTGCGCGTGCTGACACGCGCGAGCACTGGACCACCTGCATGCGCTACGCGCTGGAGGGGGTGATTGCGATCATCGCCCTCGGCGCGGCGCTCGCATCGATCCCGTATTGGGGCGGGGCGGACTTCCCCGTGACGAGCCTGGTGATCTATGTCGCGGGCATGGTGTTCATTGCCATGCCGCTGTGCCTGTACTACGAATCGCTGCTGCAGTCGCAGCGGCAAAGTCCGGCAATGCCGGGCGCGCACTAGAGCCGCAGGCCTTCTCGGTCCACCGGGCGTCGCTGCCGCCTGCGCGGTACGTCGTCCTCACGGACCAGGGCTGGCGCTCGCAACCCGCCGCAGGCCTTCGAGCGCAGGCTCGACGATGCGCGCATCGGCCCCCACTGCGTAGACCGCGTAGGCCGGATACAGGAACTCCGGCGTGCGGGGCACGCGTCTCAGCTGGCCCGATTCGAGATGCCCGCGCACCACGTCGAGCCGGAAGTAGCCGGTGCCGCCGGCCGCGAGCAGGTACTCGCGGCCGAGGGGCCCCAGCCCGGCCATCACCGCGGCGCTCGACAGCTCGGGAAAGGCGAGCCCGTGCTGCGCCGCGAACTCCGGTCCCCAGTCGACATACACATAGTCGGCCGGCTCCGGCACGCGCGGCCGCTTCGCGGTCGTGACCATGACG
This sequence comes from Variovorax stachyos, assembly GCF_051400855.1. Classification (NCBI taxonomy): domain Bacteria; kingdom Pseudomonadati; phylum Pseudomonadota; class Betaproteobacteria; order Burkholderiales; family Comamonadaceae; genus Variovorax; species Variovorax stachyos. Next base: position 106,415 of record NZ_JBLFFN010000006.1, read on the forward strand.
AGCTTCTCCTCGATCAGCAGCTCCACGCGCAGGCCGGGCCGCTGCTGGGGCGCATAGGCGACGGCGATGTCGAGCACGCCCGCTGCCACCTTGTCGAGCAGGTCCGGGGGCTCGCCCACCTCGGTGCGAAGCGCCAGCTTGGGCTCGGCGGCGCGCATCCACAGCAGCCATCGCAGCAGCAGCGGATCCCACAGGCTGATCTCGCAGCCCATCGCGACGACGGCACGGCTGCCGGTCGGCACCGCCACCTGGTGGCGCGCACGCGCCCAGACCTGCACCAAGGTGGTCGCGTGCGGCAGGAACTGCTCGCCGGCCGGAGTGAGCACGGCGCCCGCCTTGTTGCGCACGAAGAGCCTGCGGCCGAGCAGCTGCTCGAGTGTGCGCACGCGCGCGCTGACCGAGGTCTGCGTGACGTGCAGGCGCTCTGCCGCGCGCTGGAAGCTGCGCGTCTCCACGATCTCCAGGAAGGTCCGGGCCAGATTGATGTCCACGGCGGCACCTGTTTGGTTGAATGCATGATTTTTGCATTCAACTGGCAATAAATCTCGTTGTACTTATTGGAAAGCCGAGCCGAAGATCAATGCATCTCCCGTCTTCCAAGGAAACCGCCATGTCCATCCTTCAACGAACCTTGAGCTCGAGTCGCGCCACCGGTGCCCGGACCCGCTTCCTCGGGGCATTGGCCGCGGAGGCTCGTGAACTCCTCAAGGCCTTGCTCGGCCCGAACGCGCTGGTCGAAGAGGTCCAGCAGATGCGAGCCCTGCAGCTCGCGGCCGAACGCGTCGAGTCCAGCAATGCGGCGCGCGCCGCCTGGTTGCGCTCGCGCGCCTCGCGCACCGGGCTGCGCTGAGCGAAACCGCTAGTGCGCCGCGTCGAGCGGCACGATCTGCGCGATCAGCGCGGCGCCGTCGCTCACCAGGAAGTCCTTGAAGGCCTGCGCCACGGGCGGCAGGCGCTTGGTGCGCAGGTGCACCACGTACCAGTTCAGCATCAGCGGAAAGCCCTGCACGTCGAGCACGCGCAGGCTGCCGGCCTTCAGCTCCTGGCTGATGGTGTGCGCCGACAGGAAGCTCACGCCCATGCCGGCGATCACCGCCTGCTTGATGGTCTCGGTGCTGCGGATCTCCATCGCGATGTTGAGGCCGCGCAGGTCGCCGCCGAAGCCGTCCTCCATCGAGTGCCAGGTGTCGGAGCCTTTCTCGCGCACGACGAAGGGCTCGCGCATCAGCCTGGTCAATGGAATGTTCTTCGTGCCGACCAGCGGATGGTTCGGCGCCGCGACGATCACGTAGGGATGCGGCGCGAAGGGCTGGTGGACGGTGTCCATGCCGGTGGGCGGGCGCACCATGATCGCCAGGTCGGTGAGGTTCTCGGCGATGCGGGTCAGCAGGTCCTCGCGGTTGTGGACCGTGAAGTTCAGCGTTACGCCGCGGTGGCGCCCGGCAAACTCCACCAGCAGCCGCGGAAAGAAGTAGTCGCCGGCGCTGATCACGCCCACGTTGAGCCGGCCGCCCGAGACGCCGCGGAACTGCGTCATCGCGTGCTCGGCCGCCTCGAACTGCTGGATGATGGCGCGGCTGATGGCGAGCAGCTCGGTGCCGGCCGGCGTCAGGTAGATCTTCTTGCCGAACTGCTCGAACAGCACGTTGCCGGCATGCTCCTCGAGCTTGCGGATCTGGGTGGAGACGGCCGGCTGCGTGAGGTGGAGCTCCTCCGCGGCGCGCGAGAAGCTCAGCAGCCGCGCGACCGCCTCGAAGACCTTCAGCTGGCGCAGGGTCGCGTGCTTCATCCGGGAAATGTAAGCGCGCCAGCGCGCCTCAATGCAGAGGTACACTCATCGAATCGCATTTGCAACGCACCATCATCATGAAGACCGCAACCTTCCCATCCCTTCGTGTCGAGCCCGAACTGCGCGAGGCGGCCGAGAGCGTACTTCGTGACGGCGAGACGCTGACGAGCCTTATCGAAACGGCGATGCGCGAAACCATTCACCGCCGTCGGGTGCAGGCCGAGTTCCTTGCTCGCGGCTTGACGTCGAGCGAGGACGCCAAGCGCACCGGCAAGTACCACTCCGCGGCGGCTGTGCACGGCGAGCTTCAGCGCAGGCTGGAGGCCCGGCGCAAGCAGGTGCTTGGATGAAGGGTGACTTCGAGGTTCGCTACACCGACACAGCCCGCGACGATCTGCTCCGTCTCTTTGATTTCTTGCTTCACCGTGCTCAGACCGCCGAAGATTTCGACGCTGCGCAAATCGCGATCGACACCATCACCACAGACGTCGAAAGCCACCTGTGCCGCGCTCCCTTCATCTTTCGGAAGGCTGGCCAAAGCCCTTTCCTGCGAGAACTGGTCATTCCATTCCGCAGCGCTGGATACGTCGTCCTCTACGAGATTGAAGATGGAACGACCATCAACATCCTGGCCGTTCGACATCAGCTCGAAGACGACTACCACTGAAAAACTCGGTTGCAGCCAATTCGGTCCTGAGAACGCGTCGATTGCAGTCCCGTCAAAAATGCGGTCCTCCAAGTAAGCGCGTCGGGTCGAGGGCGCGCAGCCCGATTCGGGCGCGGCGGGTGCGTCTCATGGCGTCGCCTTCAGGCCATCTCGTGGAGACGTACTCGCCCGCGCTGGTCTTCCATCGTGCGCGCCAGCAACTTGACGAGCGAATACACCGTGTCGATGTGCGGCGTCGAGGTGTCGGTGAGGCGGGCCAGCTCCACCACCGCGCCCACCAGCGCATCGATCTCCGGCGCGCGCCCGGCCTCCACGTCCTGCAGCATCGAGGTCTTGTGCTTGCCCACCTTCTCGGCGCCGGCAATGCGCTTTTCCAGCGACACGCGGAACTCGATGCCCAGCTTGTGGGCGACGGCCTGGGCCTCGCGCATCATCGCCGTGGCCAGCTCGCGGGAAGGCGGGTACTGGCAGATGTCGACCAGCGTTGAATGCGACAGGCTGCTGATGGGGTTGAAGGTCAGGTTGCCCCACAGCTTGAGCCAGATCTCGGCACGGATGTTGTCGAGCACGGGCGCCTTGAAGCCCGCCTCGCTGAAGCAGGCGGAGACCCGGTTCACGCGTTCGCTTGCGGTGCCGTCCAGCTCGCCGACGGGAAAGCGGTCGCCCTCGATGTGCTTCACCACGCCCGGCGCCACCAGCTCCGAGGCGGGGTAGACCACGCAGCCGATGACCCGCTCCGCCGGGATGCTGGAGGCCACCACGCCGCGCGGATCGACGCTCTTCACCGTCGTGCCTTCGAGCGGTCCTCCGTGCTTCTGGAAGTACCAGTAGGGGATGCCGTTCTGCATCGTCACCACGACCGTCTGCGGGCCGAACAGCTTCGGCACCTCACTGGCCACCGCTTCGACCTGGTGGGCCTTCATCGCGAGGATGACGATGTCCTGTGCGCCGGCCTGCTCGTAGCGGTCGGTCGCCTTGACCTTGCGCGCGACCTGCTCCTCGCCCTCGGCCGAGATCAGCCGGATGCCGTTCGTCGCGATGGCATCGAGGTTGGCTCCCCGCACGATGAACGTGACGTCTTCGCCGGCCAGCGCGAGCTTCGCTCCGACCAGGCCGCCGATCGCGCCGGCGCCTATCACTGCTATCTTCATGTCGATCCTTGAAGTGTTGAATCTTTTGCGGCGTCAGAAGGTATGAATGAATCCGGCGGGCCCGAGCTGCCTGTCCAGGCGTACCCAATCAAGGCGCAAAGCGCAGCCGTAGCCTGAGCTACGGCGAGCATTTGCAACGCAGAGTGGGTGCGCCTGGGCAGGATGAGCGGGCATGGCGGGTTCGTTCATACCTTCTCTCCCTCGCCGAATCGATTGCTCAGCCTGCCGATGCCGTTGATCTCGACCTCGACCAGGCTGCCCGGCTTCATCGAGCCGACGCCGACCGAGGTGCCGCACAGGATCACGTCGCCGGGATGCAAGGTCATGTCGCATGAGATCAGGCTGACCAGCTGCGCAACGGAAAAGCGCATGTCGCTGATGGGGTAGTGCTGCCGCGCCGCGCCGTCGAGCAGCGTGGTGACGGTGAGCGACGTGGGGTCCAGGCCGGTGGCGACTGCAGGCCCCATCGGGCAGAAGGTGTCGAAGCCCTTGGCGCGCGCCCATTGGGCGAAGGAAGCGTCGCGGTGGAGGATGTCGGCCACGGTCACGTCGTTGGCGCAGGTGTAGCCGAACACGTGCTCCAGCGCCTGCGCTTCGGGCACCGCGGTGCAGGTCTTGCCGATGACGATGCCGAGCTCGCCCTCGAACACCACCTTGCCCTCGCACAAGGGCTTGCGGATCGGCTCCCCGGCCGCGAGGAAGGAGTTGGGGGCCTTCAGCAGGTACAGGGGCTCGGCCGGCACGGGCAGCTGGAGCTTCTCGCCGAGCGCATGGAAGTTGTTCCACAGCGCGATGACCTTGCTGGGCTGGGTGGGCGTGAGCAGCCTGAGCTCGTCGAGCGCGAACACGCTGCCGGTCGGCTCGGGCGCGGCGAACATGTCGCCGCGGTGCTCGCGCACGTGCTTGCCGTCCAGCGTGCCGAAGCCGGTCTTGCCGCTGCGTTCGAAGCGGACCCATCGTTGTTGCGGTTGCTGCATGTCTCTCTCAATCGAAGGGAAGGTAGTCGGGGATGACCAGCGAGGCGAGCAGCTTCCCGATGTCGGCGGGATTGCGCGTGACGTGGATGCCGCAGTCCTTCATCACCGCCAGCTTGGCTTCCGCCGTGCCCAGTCCGCCGGACACGATGGCGCCCGCGTGGCCCATGCGCTTGCCCGGCGGCGCGCTGGCGCCCGCGATGAAGCCGACCACGGGCTTGCGCATGTGGTCCTTGATCCAGCGTGCGCAGCGTTCCTCGGCATCGCCGCCGATCTCGCCGACCATGATCACGGCGTCGGTGTGCGGGTCGTCATTGAAGAGTTTCAGCACGTCGATGTGCGCGAGCCCGCCGACCGGGTCGCCGCCGATGCCGACCACCGTCGACTGGCCGATGCCGAAGGCGGCGAGCTGGCTGGCGGCCTCGTAGGTCAGCGTGCCGGAGCGCGACACCACGCCGATGCGGCCGCGCTGGTGGATGTGGGCCGGCATGATGCCGATCTTGATCTCGTCGGGCGTGATCAGGCCCGGGCAGTTCGGGCCCAGCAGCAGGGTCTTGCCGCCAAGCATGCGATGCCGCGTGCGGATCATGTCGCGCACCGGGATGCCCTCGGTGATGCAGATGACCAGGTCGAGCCCCGCATCGACCGCCTCGTCGATGGCGGCGGCCGCGAAGGGCGGCGGCACGTAGATCACCGAGACCGTCGCGCCGGTCCGCTCCTTCGCCTCCCGGACGGTGCCGAAGACCGGGATGCCGTCGAGCGATTCGCCCGCCTTGTGAGGGTTCACGCCGGCGACGAAGCACTTCCTGCCGTTGCCGTACTCGCGACACGCGGCGGTGTGGAAGCGCGCGGTCTTGCCGGTGATGCCTTGCGTGATCACGCGGGTGTTCTTGTTGACGAGGATCGACATGTCATCGGCTCCTTGCGGCGGCGACCGCCAGCTCGGCCGCATCGGCCATGTCTTGGGCGCTGACGATCGGCAGGCCCGACTGCGCGAGCAGGGCCCGGCCCTCCTTCTCGCGGGTGCCCTTCATGCGCACGACCATCGGCACCTTGAGCCCGACCTCGCGCGCGGCGGCGATCACGCCCTGCGCGATCAGGTCGCATTTCATGATGCCGCCGAAGATGTTGACCAGGACGGCCGCGAGCCGGGGGTTGCGCAGCATCAGCTTGAAGGCCTCGGCCACCTTCTCGGCGGTTGCGCTGCCGCCCACGTCGAGGAAGTTGGCGGGCGCGCCGCCGTAGAGCCGGATCGCGTCCATGGTCGCCATCGCCAGGCCGGCGCCATTGACCAGGCAGCCGATATTGCCGGGCAGCGAGACGTAGGAGAGCTCGAACTTCGCGGCCTCGACCTCGGCCGGATCCTCTTCGTCGAGGTCGCGCAGCGCGGCGATCTCCGGATGGCGAAACAGCGCATTCGCATCGAAGTCGAACTTGGCGTCGAGCGCCAGCACGCGGCCATCGCCGGTCAGGGCCATCGGGTTGATCTCGGCCAGCGAGGCATCGCATTCGTCGAAGGCGCGGTAGAGGTTCTGCATCAGGGCGCGCGCCTGCGGGATCGCCTTTTCCGGCAGGCCGATCCCGCGTGCGATGGCGTCGGCCTCGGCGGGTCTCAGGCCGGTGCCCGGATCGATGCAGAGCTTGTGGATCCGTTCCGGCGAACGGGCCGCCACCTCCTCGATGTCCATGCCGCCCTCGCCCGAGGCCATCAAGGCGACGCGCTGCGCCTCGCGGTCCACCACGAGGCCGAGGTAGAACTCGTGGCCGATGTCGGCGCCCTCCTCGACCAGCAGGCACTTGACGACCCGTCCTTCGGCACCGGTCTGAGGCGTCCGCAAGCGCATGCCCAGGAGGTTGGTGGCGTGCTGCCGGACCTCTGCGATCGATCGGGCCACTTTCACGCCGCCACCCTGGCCGCGGCCGCCGGCGTGGATCTGGGCTTTGAGCACCCAGGTCTCGCCACCGAGTTGCATTGCCGCCTCCGCCGCCTCGTCGGCCGAGCGGCAGGGAAATCCGCGCGGCGTGGCCACGCCGAATTTCCGCAACAACTCCTTGCCCTGGTATTCGTGGATATGCATGGCGGTGTGCGGCTATTCGGGGGTCCAGGCGAATTTCAGATGCCGAGCTCGCTGCCACCCGCCTGCGCCCAGTCGAAATACCTGGACGGGGGCGCGCTGCAACGCTGGATGTGTTGTGCCTTTTTCTGCTGGATGACCGCGGCGAGGAAGGCCGCGTCGTAAGACTTCAGCAGGTGCGGCTGGCAGGTCTGAAGGTAATGGCAGATGCGCGCGGCCGGGTCCTGGCTCGCGCCCATTAATTCTTCGTAGGTGCGGCTGTCCCAATGCCACCGGAAGCCCAATTCATAAAACGCCGCGTTGTAGGCATTGCGCTCCATTTCGTCGTTTCGGTATTGAATTGGCAAATCATTGATCATGGCTTTCTCCTTCAAATTGAATGCCGCGGTCAGGTCGATTGAATTCGCTCGGCATGGTCAAATGTAGGAGGATCGATCAATAAATAACAGTGAAACTATTTTATTAAATGCATTCGCTATAAGTTATGGATTGGGCGCGTAGCACCGCAGTCCGGCCCAGCCCCGAGCTCAGGGCCCGCGCCTCAGATCACGCCTTCCTGGCGCAGCATCGCCACGTCGTCAGCGCCATAGCCCAGCTGGCGCAGCACTTCCTCGGTGTGCTCGCCCAAGAGCGGCGAGCGCGTCACCTCGGTCGGGCTGTCCGACAGCTTGATGGGATTGCCCACCGTCAGGTACTTGCCTCGGGTCGGGTGCTCGACCTCGACGATGGTGCCGCTCTCGCGCAGCGATTCGTCGGCGGCGATCTCCTTCATCGAGAGGATCGGCCCGCAGGGAATGTCGTACTGGTTGAGGATCTCCATGGCCTCGAACTTGTCCTTGGTCATGGTCCATTGCTCGATGCGCGCGAAGATCGGCTTCAGGTGCAGCAGGCGTGCGGCCGGCGTGGCGTAGGCCTCGTCGGTGATCCAGCCCTCCTCGCCGATCACCTTGCACACCGCCGGCCAGACCGCCCCCTGGGTGATGAAGTAGATGTAGGCGTTGGGATCGGTCTCCCAGCCCTTGCAGCGCAGGATCGAACCCGGCTGGCCGCCGCCCGAGGCGTTGCCGGCGCGCGGCACCGCGTCGCCGAACTTGCCGTCGGGGTACTGCGGGTATTCGTGCAGGGTGCCGGTGCGCTCCAGCCGCTGCTGGTCGCGCATCTTCACGCGGCAGAGGTTGAGCACGGCGTCCTGCATCGGCGCCAGCACCTTCTGGCCGCGCCCGGTGGTGTTGCGCTGGTAGAGCGCTGCCATGATGCCGAGCGCCAGGTGCAGGCCGGTTCCGCTGTCGCCGATCTGCGCGCCGGTGACGACCGGCGGGCCGTCCTCGAAACCGGTGGTCGACGCCGCGCCGCCGGCGCACTGGGCGACGTTCTCGTACACCTTGCAGTCGGCGTACTTGCCGGGCCCGAAGCCCTTGACCGAGGCCACGATCATGCGCGGGTTGAGGTCCTGGATATGGCTCCAGGTGATGCCCATGCGGTCGAGCGCGCCGGGCGCGAAGTTCTCGACCAGCACGTCGCAGGTCTTGATCAGCGTGTCGAGCACCTGCTTGCCCTTGGGCTTCTTGGTGTCCAGCGTGATCGAGCGCTTGTTGTGGTTCAGCATCGTGAAGTAGAGGCTGTCCACGCCGGGAATGTCGCGCAGCTGGCCGCGCGTCGCGTCGCCCTCGCCCGCGCGCTCGACCTTGATCACGTCGGCGCCGAACCAGGCAAGCAGCTGGGTGCAGGTGGGGCCGGACTGCACATGGGTGAAATCCAGAATGCGGACGCCTTCGAGGGCCTTGCTCATCGTTTGTCTCCTAGGTCTTCGCTTCGACTTCTGCCAGACGGGCGCGCAGCTTGCGCTCCTCGGCGAAGCGGGCCGTTTCGTCGCGCACGATCGCGACGATACCCGTGACCTTGCGATCCTCGGAAAACAGCATCGACACGGTGAAGGCGATCGACAACGTATGCCCGTCCTTGTGCAGGGCGGGCACGCGCAGCAGGTCGGCGCCGTACTTGGTGATGCCGGTGGCCATGGTCTTCTGGTAGCCCTCCCAGTGCCGCCCGCGCTGGCGCTCCGGGATGATCAGGTCGAGCGAACGGCCCAGCGCCTCGGCCTCGGTGAAGCCGAAGATGCGCTCGGCGGCCCGGTTCCAGAGCGTGATGGCGCCTTGCGCGTCCGCGACCATGATCGCGTCGCCAGCACCGCCGACGAGCTGAGCGAGATCCACATTCGGTTGCAAACCAAACCTCCCTTCGCGACTTCACACCACCTTGGCTTCGCGCAGATTGACGATCTGGTCCTTGGTGTACCCCAGCTCCGCCAGCACCTCGTCGGTGTGCTCGCCCAGGAGCGGCGAGGCCGTCACCTCGGGCTTGAGGTCCGAGAACTTGATCGGGCTGCCGATGGTCCAGTAGGTGCCGCGCTCCTTGTGCGGCACTTCGACGATGGAGCCGCTCTTGCGCAGCGACTCGTCGCGCAGAAGTTCCTTCATCGACAGCACGGGCGCGCAGGGGATGTCGAACTTGCGGAAGATGTCGACGGCCTCGAACTTGGTCTTGTCCTTGATGAAGTCCTCGATGGTCGCGAAGATCTGCTCGATGTGCGGCTGGCGGGCCTTGGCGGTCATGTAGTCGGGGTCGGTCTTCCACTCGGGCTTGCCCAGCGCTTCGCAGATCGGCTCCCAGGCGTGGCCCTGGACCGTGAAGTAGATGTAGGCGTTGGGGTCGGTCTGCCAGCCCTTGCACTTGAGGATCCAGCCGGGCTGACCACCGCCGCCGGCATTGCCGCCGCGCGGCGTCACCTTGTCCTTGAACGCCTCCATCTCGTGCGGGTACTGGGGGTACTCCTCCAGGTAGCCCACGCTTTCCAGGCGCTGCTGGTCGCGCATCTTCACGCGGCAAAGGTTGAGCACGGCGTCCTGCATCGAGCAGGCCACCTTCTGGCCCTTGCCGGTCTTCTCGCGGCCAATGATGGCCGTCAGGATGCCGATGGCCAGGTGCATGCCAGTGTTGGAGTCACCGAGTGCGGCCGCCGAGATGGTGGGCTGCGAGTTCTCGCCCTTCCACCAGCCGGTGGTCGAGGCGGCACCTCCGGCGCACTGCGCCACGTTCTCGTAGACCTTCAGGTCCTCGTAGTGGTGGCCTTCGCTGAAGCCCTTGACCGACGCGTGGATCAGCTTGGGGTTGAGTTCCTGGATGCGTTCCCAGGTGAAGCCCATGCGGTCGAGCGCACCGGGACCGAAGTTCTCGACCAGCACGTCGGATTCGCGCACCAGCTGTTCGAGCACCGCCTTGCCTTCCGGCTTCTTGGTGTCCAGCGTGATCGACCGCTTGTTGCTGTTGAGCATGGTGAAGTAGAGCGCGTCGACGTTCGGGATGTCGCGCAGCTGGCTGCGGGTGACGTCGCCGGCCCCCGGCCGCTCGACCTTGATGACGTCGGCTCCGAACCAGGCCAGCATCTGCGTGCACGCGGGCCCGGCCTGGACGTGGGTGAAGTCGATGATCTTGATGCCGTTGAGAGGTTTGTTGTTGCTGCTCATGTGATGCTCCTGTGTTGCCTGGGAATTACTTCTTCTTCGCCGTGCTCGGGTTGAGACTGGTGATACGGCCGCTTTCGGTGCCGGCGGTCTCGTCGATCACGGCGTTGATCAGGGTCGGCCGGCCGGAGGCGACGGCCTCGCTCAGCGCCTTCTGCAGCTCTTCCGCGGTGGTGGCGTGCACGCCGACGCCGCCGAAGGCTTCCATCAGCTTGTCGTAGCGCGCGTCCTTGACGAACACGGTCGGTGCCACGTCGGCGGTGCCGCTGGTGTTCACGTCGGTGCCGCGGTAGACACCGTTGTTGTTGAAGACGATGACGCAGACCGGCAGGTTGTAGCGGCAGATGGTCTCGACCTCCATGCCGCTGAAGCCGAAGGCGCTGTCGCCCTCGATGGCGATCACCGGCTTGCCGGTGACCACGGCCGCCGCGACCGCGAAGCCCATGCCGATGCCCATGATCCCCCAGGTGCCCACGTCGAGGCGCTTGCGCGGCTCGTACATGTCGACGATGCTGCGCGCGAAGTCCAGCGTGTTGGCGCCCTCGTTGACGACGATCGCGTCGGGCCGCGCCTTCACCTGGTCGCGGATCACGCTGAGCGCGCTCTGGAAGTTCATCGGCGAGGGCCGCGCGGCCAGGGTGGCCGCCATCTTCGAGAGGTTCTTGTCCTTGCGCTCCGCGATGCCGCCGGTCCAGTCGGACGGGGGCTTGGCCCAATGGCCGTCGATGCCCGCGAGCAGCGCCGACACGCAGGAGCCGATGTCGCCGATCAAGGGCGCGGCGATCGCGACGTTGCTGTCGATCTCGGTCGGCGCGATGTCGATCTGGATGAACTGCTTGCTGCCCTTGTCCTGGCCCCAGGTCTTGCCCTTGCCGTGCGACAGCAGCCAGTTGAGGCGCGCGCCGACCAGCATCACCACGTCGGCCTCCTGCAGCACGTAGGAGCGGGCGGCGGCGGCCGACTGCGCGTGGGTGTCGGGCAAGAGGCCCTTGGCCATCGACATCGGCAGGTAGGGGATGCCTGTCTTCTCGATCAGTGCGCGGATGTCGGCGTCGGCTTGCGCATAGGCCGCGCCCTTGCCCAGCAGGATCAGCGGCTTCTTCGCTCCCTTGAGCAGATCGAGTGCGCGCTTCACCGCCTCGGGTGCGGGAATCTGGCGCGGCGCCGGGTCGACCACCTTGATCAACGACTTGCGCCCGGCCTCGGCATCCAGGGTCTGCGCGAACAGCTTGGCCGGCAGGTCCAGGTACACGCCGCCCGGGCGGCCCGAGAGGGCCGAGCGGATGGCGCGAGCGATGCCGACGCCGATGTCCTCGGCATGCAGCACGCGAAAGGCGGCCTTGCACAGCGGCTTGGCGATCGCGAGCTGGTCCATCTCCTCGTAGTCGCCCTGCTGCAGGTCGACGATCTCGCGCTCGCTGGAGCCGCTGATCAGGATCATCGGGAAGCAGTTGGTGGTGGCGTTGGCCAGCGCGGTCAGGCCGTTGAGGAAGCCGGGCGCAGACACGGTGAGGCAGATGCCGGGCTTCTGCGTCAGGAAGCCGGCGGCCGCGGCGGCATTGCCGGCATGCTGCTCGTGGCGGAACGAGATCACGCGCATGCCTTCTGCCTGCGCCATACGCGTGAGGTCGGTGATCGGGATGCCGGGCAGGCCGAAGATGGTGTCGATGTCGTTCAGCTTCAGCGCATCGATCACCAGGTGGAAGCCGTCGGTCGTCTCGCGGTCCGGCGCCTCGTCCGTCATGTTCTTGAGAGCCCGCGCGACCAACTCGTCGGCGGTCGGGTTGGCCTGCTTGGCGGTGCTGACTGAGGACATGTCTCTCCTTGTGCTTGGGTATGAATGGCCAGGGGCCGAGCCACGACTATGATTCGAGGCCAAGCTGCAGCCGTTGACCTTGGTCAACTTTCCGGAAAACGACACCGGCCCGATGAACCGGCGGTCGTCGCGATATCGAGCAAGACGGGACCCATGACCCTGTTGGAAAACCACCCGGAGAAAAACATCATTCGTGCCCAGCTCCGGCAGAACATCCTTCTCAAGGACCTGGGCGAGGGCGACCGCGCCGAGCTGGAATCCCACCTCGTCGTGGTGGACGGCAACAAGGGCGACTTCCTGCTGCACCAGGGCGTGCGCGAGATGGAGCAGTACTTCATCCTCGACGGCATCCTCAAGCGGGTGGTGAGCAATTCGGAGGGCAAGGAAATGATCCTTCGCTTTGCCGACGAGAACGACATGGAGACCAGCTACGCCGCGTTGCGGCTGGGCACGCCGACGCCGTACGGCATCGTGTGCGTGACCAAGGCGCGGGTGGCCAGCCTGCCGCTGAAGGAATGGATCGCCTTCCTCAACCGTCACCCGGGCGCCAAGGAGCTGTTCGAGTTCAGCGTGATGCGCGGGATGAGCGAAATCATGGCGCACACCATCACGCTGCACCTGCTGGACGCGCCCGGCCGCGTGCACCGCTTCATGCGCAAGCATCCGGAACTGGTGGATCGCATTCCGAGCAAGGAACTGGCGTCCTATCTCAATCTGTCGGCGGAAACCCTGAGCCGATTGAAGAAGCGCGGAAAGATCTGACTCAGGTCTGCTTCGCCGAGGCGAAGCGGCGCGTGCTGGTCATCAACCTCAATTCGTTGGCCACGCCGGAAACGCCCGGCACTGCCGCCGCCACACGCTCGGCCTCCTCGCGCTCCTCGGCGTCGAGCACGATGCCGCGCAGGCTCACTTCGCTCTGCCTCGCCTGGATGGTGATGCTGGTGTCGCGCGTCTGCGGGTCCTCCTTGAGCGCGGCGCGCACGCGCGCCTCGAGCGCCATGTTGGCCAGCAGCGCGCGCGACTCGGGCGTCTCGGCGAATTCGGGGCGCTGGGTCATCAGGCGGATCTGCTCCACGCAGCTGTCGACCGAGACGCGGTCGGTGTTGAGCACCAGGTCGTAGAGCACCGGATCGCCCCAGGTCACGCCGAACTGCTCGTGCATGCGCGAGGCGTGCGCGTGGTCGCTGCGCCGGATCTCGGTCTCTGCGAAGTCGGCATCGTCGGTGCCGAGATGGGCCATCAGCCACTCGATGCGCTTCTTCAACGAGCGCGTGACGCGCACGCACACCACATGCGGCACCGGCCGCAGCAGGCAGGTGGCGCCCCAGCCGCGCAGCACCACGTTGCCGCCGTCGGCCAGCGAGAACACTTCTTCCGCCGTGTAGAGGGCGACGCTGCGGCGGTCGGTGGTCAGGCGCTCCACGAGGCCGGCCTTGCCATCGCGCAGGCGGCCGATCAGGCTCGTCGACACCTGGGCCCGGTCGGCCACGCGCTCGATGGTTTCATGGCGCATCACGGCCAGGCCGAGCGCGTTGGCAAGCTGCAGCGACACGTCCTTGGCGAGGGAACCCATTTCCTGGGTCATGGCGATGACGGGCATGGCGGTCTCCTCGGTTCAGTCCACCGGCCGCTCGGCGGCGAACTCGTCAGGCTTTTTTGGCTTGATCATCGCCAGCACTTTCGAGATGAGCGGCCAGAACAGCATGGTCAGCGCCAGCGTGGTGATGCTGCCCACCAGCGGGTTCGCCCACATGATCCCGATCTCGCCCTGCGAGACCAGCATGGCCTGGCGGAAGGAGTCCTCGGCCTTGTCGCCGAGCACCAGGGCCAGCACCAGCGGTGCCAGCGGGAAGTCGAGCTTCTTGAAGATGTAGCCCACCACGCCGAAGCCGAGCATGAACCAGATGTCGAGCATCGCGTTGTGCACGGTGTAGGCGCCGATCGCGCAGATCACGATGATCACCGGCGCAATGATCGAGAAGGGAATGCGCAGGATCGAGGCGAACAGCGGCACCGTGCTCAGCACCACGATCAGGCCGACGATGTTGCCCAGGTACATGCTGGCGATCAGCCCCCAGACGAAGTCCTTCTGCTCCACGAAGAGCAGCGGGCCCGGCTGCAGGCCCCAGATCAGCAGGCCGCCCAGCAGCACCGCAGCGGTCGGCGAGCCGGGGATGCCCAGCGCCAACATGGGCAGCAGGGCGCTGGTGCCGGCCGCATGCGCCGCGGTCTCGGGCGCGACCACGCCCTCCATCTCGCCGGTGCCGAACTTGGGCCCCTTCTTCGACATCTTCTTGGCCAGGCCGTAGCTCATGAAGGAGGCCGGCGTGGCGCCACCGGGGGTGATACCCATCCAGATGCCGATGAGCGAGCTGCGCAGCGAGGTCACCCAGTACTGCGGCAGCTGCTTCCAGGTCTGCAGCACCACCTTCGGATCGATCTTGGCGCTCTTGCCGGAGAACTTGAGGCCCTCCTCCATCGACAGCAGGATCTCGCCGATGCCGAACAGGCCGATGACCGCAATCAGGAAGTCGAAGCCGCGCATCAGCTCTGGCTGGCCGAAGGTCAGGCGCAGCTGCCCCGTCACGGTGTCCATGCCGACGCTGGCGAGCGCGAAGCCGAGCGCCATCGAGGCGAGGATCTTGAAGGGCGAGCCCTTGCCCATGCCCACGAAGCTGCAGAAGGTCAACAGGTAGACGGCAAAGAATTCGGGCGAGCCGAACTTGAGCGCGAACTTGGCCACCAGCGGCGCCAGGAAGGTGATCATCACCACCGCCAGGAAGGCACCGACGAAGGACGAGGTAAAGGCGGTGGTGAGCGCCGCGCCCGCCTTGCCCTGCTGGGCCATCGGGTAGCCGTCGAAGGTGGTGGCCACCGACCAGGGCTCGCCGGGGATGTTGAAGAGCACGGAGGTGATCGCCCCGCCGAACAGCGCACCCCAGTAGATGCACGACAGCATGATGATCGCCGAGGTCGGCGACATCGTGAAGGTGAGGGGCAGCAGGATCGCCACGCCGTTGGCGCCGCCCAGCCCGGGCAGCACGCCGATCAGCACACCCAGGATGATCCCGACGAACATCAGCAAGATGTTCATGGGCGTCAGGATCACGGCGAAGCCCTGCATCAGGGCGCTGATTTCATCCATTTCGGGTTCGCTCCGTACGGTTCAATAGCCGAGAAAGCGAAGCGGATCCAGCGAGCCCTTGAACAGCGGCACCTTGAACCAGACTTCGAACATGAGGAAGAAGAGCGCGTTGACGGCGAACGCGATGATCGAGCTCTTCACCCAGGAGTACTTGCCCAGCACCACCATGAAGAGCGCGATGTAGAGCGCCGAGGCGACGTAGAGGCCCAGGAAGGTGACGGCCAGCACGTAGACGGTGGCCGGCACCAGCACCGACAGCACGCGCTTGAGTTGCTCCGAGTCGACGAAGACCTCGGTGTTCCTGTTCTTGCCGAGCAGCGCCTGGTAGAGGATGCCGGCGCCGGAGACGACGATGATCACGCCGATGTAGAAGGGAAAGTAGCCGGCACCCGGACCGTCCGTGGTCCAGCCGGCGCCGAGGCGGCGGCTCTCGTAGACCACGACCAGGCCGATGATCAGCAGGACCGCTGCCACCACCGCCTCGACGATGTTGGTGCGCACGCCGATGCGCACCGGGTTTTCGGAATTCTCGTTGTGCTCCATGGAGCCCCCGTCGTGTATGTCCTGAAAGATCGGAGGCGGAGTTCCCGCCCTCCACCCGGCCGCGCAAGTGCGCGGCGCTCTGTCGCGGTGTCCGCTACTTGGCGCTGGCCATGAAGCCGGCTTCGGTCATCAGCGTGCGGTGGGTGGCCTCTGCAGCAGCGAGCCACTTCGCGAAGGGCTCGCCGGTCATGAAGGTCGGGTTGAATGCACCCTTCTCCATGTACTCCTTCCACTCCGGCGTCGCGGCCACCTTGGTCAGCAGGTCCACGTAGAAGGCGAGCTGGTCGGGCGTCACGCCGGCGGGCATGAAGATGCCGCGGAGCATGGTGTAGTTGGTGGGCACGCCGGCTTCCTTGCAGGTCGGGATGTCGTTCCACGACTGCGTGTCGGTGACCTTGGTCTTGAAGGGCATGCGCTCGTCGTCGAACACGCACAGCGCGCGCAGCTTGCCGGCACGCCACTGGGCAACCGCCTCGATCGGGTTGTTGACGGTGGAGTTCACATGGCCGCCCACCAGCTGCACCGCCACCTCGCCGCCGCCCTTGAACGGCACGTAGATGAACTTGGTGCCGGTGGCCTTCTCCAGCGCGACCGTGATGATCTGGTCTTCCTGCTTGGAGCCGGTGCCGGCCATCTTGAACTTGTTCGGGCCCGCCGCCTTGACCGCGGCGATGTACTCGCTCGCATTCTTGTAAGGCTGGTCGGCGTTGGTCCACAACACGAACTGGTCGAGTGCCAGCATCGCGACGGGCGTCATGTCCTTGTAGTTGAACGGCACGCCGGTGGCCATGGGCGTGGTAAACAGGTTCGACAGCGAGATGATGATCTTGTGCGGATCGCCCTTCGCTTCCTTGACCGCGAGGAAGCCTTCGGCGCCGGCGCCGCCCGACTTGTTGACGACGATCAGCGGCTCCTTCATCAGCTTGTATTTGATGACGATGCCCTGCAGCAGGCGCGCCATCTGGTCGGCGCCGCCGCCGGTGCCGGCCGGGATCACGAACTCCACGGGCTTGGCTGGTTCCCACGCCAGCGCGGGGGTGGCGCCGACGAGTGCGAGAGCGGCGGCGGCAAGCGCCTTGATGCCATGGGTCCGGGCGCGCGAAATGATGCTGTCGATCATGTTGTCTCCTGTTGAAGCTGCGCTCTTCTTGAATGGAATCGCAGTGGAAATCCCAGTGCGGCAATGCTGCGCGTGAGCCGCGAAAGGCGGCTTGACCATGGTCAACTTTTCGGAGATTCCGTATTCGGGTTAGCCCGCGAACGGACGCGCGGAAGGGCCCGCAACGTGGCCGAAAAGGGATTGCGGGTAAACCCTTAAAATCGGCCCATTCCCACCCGCAACCCCAGGAGTTCCCGCATGTCAGCCCTCGACCGCCCGTCAGGCTCGCGCGCATCCGGCGGCTTGGTCGGCGCGTTCAAGGCCTTGGCCGACGAAGCCGGCGCGCTGCTCGACGCCTTGTTCAGCCCCGGCAGGATCATCGAAGAAGTCGAAGAGATGCGCGCGCTGCACCAGCGCGCGAACGGCCTCGAGGCCACCGACCCGCAGCGCGCCGCAGTGCTGCGCTGGCACGCCTCGCGCGTCGGGCTGCGCTGAGCTCAGTGGCTCGTGGGTGGCTGCGCGAAAGGCTCGCCGTTCCAGCCGAGCAGTTCCGCAAGGCGCCGGACGATCCAGCGGGCTTCGGCCGAGGAGACGCCGGCCTCGGGCGTGCTCAGCCCGTCATGGATGCGCGTGAGGATCTCCGCTTCCGACGGCACCTCGACATGGTTCAGCACCTGCGCGTGCGAGACGAGGTGGTTGGCGAGGTCCTCGCAGACCTCGTAGCGCGTCCGCACGGTGGCGATGGGTTCGGCCAACCGCTGCCGCGCGTCGGTATAGAGCGCGAAGAAGGAAGGCGGGATGTGGATCTGGTAGTCGTCGGACATGTGCTGGCCCCAAGAAAAACGCGCCCGAAGGCGCGTCGTTCGTGTGAAGAAAGAAGCCGGCCGGGCTCAGCCGCCCTTCTTGGCCCGCTTGCCCGGGTTCTTCTTGCTGCGGGTCGCGGTGCCGCGCTCCAGGCTCACCTTCTGGCCTCCGCCCATCCTGGGCAGGGTGTAGCCGGACGCTGGAACGGGCTTGGGGGTGGCCTTGCGGTCGGCCTCGGTGCGGATCTTCTGGGTCATGGAAGGCTCGGTCAAAAAAGAAGGAAGGGCGACATTAGGCCACATCGAGCAGCCGTACCTTGACGGAGCGGCCCTTGACGCGACCCGTCGAAAGCTTGTGCGCGGCCTCGCGCGCGATGCGTCGGTCAACCGCGACGTAGGTCGAGAATTCGTTGATGCTGATCTTGCCGACCTGCTCGCGGGTGAAGCCGGCCTCACCGGTCAGCGCGCCCAGCACATCGCCGGCGCGGATCTTGTCCTTGCGGCCGCCGGTGATCTGCAGCGTGGCCATGGGCGGCTGCAACGGGCCTTCAGCATCGCTCGCGGCAGCGGCCAGCGGATGCCACTCGGAAGGGCGGCCCTGGAGCTGCTCGATCTTGCCGACGCGGCCCATCTCGTCGAGGCTGGCCAGGTTGAGTGCCAGGCCTTCGGCGCCGGCGCGGCCGGTGCGGCCGATGCGATGGATATGGACCTCAGGGTCGGGCGTCACGTCGACGTTGATCACGGCCTCGAGTTGCGCAATGTCGAGCCCGCGCGCCGCCACGTCGGTGGCGACCAGCACCGAGCAGCTGCGGTTGGCGAACTGCACCAGCACCTGGTCGCGCTCGCGCTGCTCGAGCTCGCCGAACAGGGCGAGCGCGCTGAAGCCCTGCGCCTGGAGCACCTGCGCCAGGTCGCGGCACTGCTGCTTGGTGTTGCAGAAGGCCAGCGTGCTCTGCGGCCGGAAACTGTTCAGCAGCAGGCCGACGGCGTGCAGCCGCTGGCTGTCGTCCACCTCGTACCAGCGTTGGCGGATCTGGCCTTCCTCGTGCTGCGTCGCGGCCACCGCGATCTGCTGCGGGTTCTTCATGAACTGCGCGGCGAGCTTGGCGATGCCCTCGGGATAGGTGGCGGAGAACAGCAGGGTCTGGCGCTCCTTCGGGCACTGGCGCGCGACCGTCGCGATGTCGTCGAGGAAGCCCATGTCGAGCATGCGATCGGCCTCGTCGAGCACCAGCGTGCCGAGAGCGTCGAGCTTGAGGCTGTCGCGCTCCAGGTGATCGAGCACGCGGCCGGGCGTGCCGACCACGACGTGGGCCCCGTGCGCGAGGCTGGACAGCTGCCCGCGCAGCGCCACGCCGCCGCACAGCGTGACCACCTTGATGTTCTCCTCGGCCCGCGCCAGCCGGCGGATCTCGGCCGTCACCTGGTCGGCCAGCTCGCGCGTCGGGCACAGCACCAGGGCCTGTACCGCGAAGTTGCGCGGGTCGAGCCGGGCCAGCAGCGGGAGCGCGAAGGCGGCGGTCTTGCCGCTGCCGGTCCTGGCCTGGGCGATGAGGTCCGCGCCCCCGAGCGCCGCCGGCAGGCTGGCCGCCTGGATCGGCGTCATCTGCAGGTAGCCGAGCTGCCGCAGGTTCGCCAGCACGGGCGGCGAAAGCGGCAGCGTCGAAAAGTCGACGGCGGGACCGGTCATGTCAGTGCTCAGCGGCGCGGGCCGTTGTTGCCGCCGGTCGGCGGCGGGCCGCGGCGCTCCAGGTGCCGGAACGTGATGCGGCCCTTGGTCAGGTCGTAGGGCGAGAGCTCCAGCGACACCTTGTCGCCCGCCAGGATGCGGATGTGGTGCTTGCGCATCTTGCCGCCGCTGTAGGCGATCAGTTGATGACCGTTGTCCAGGGTCACGCGGTAGCGGGAGTCGGGCAGCACTTCGGTGACTGCACCGTTCATTTCGATCAGTTCTTCCTTGGGCATGAGGACCTCTGAATGTTGCGTGGATGATTTCGAATCGGGCGCCTGCGCAGGGCGACACCGCCTTGCGCCTGGAACAGTGAGAAGGGCGCGGGCCCGCCGGATCTGGCGCCCACCGGAGCGGACAGCGCGCTCTATTCGCTTCAATGGAGTACGAAGGCAGTGGCGGCATTCATGGGCACCCGGTCTGGCGCACCAACACACTGCGTGAGCCGGCCGAGAGAGAGCCTGAGGAACCCAGGTCGGCCGGGGAGTGACGAATGCTTCGTCGACTATCGAAGCGAACCCCGCATTCTAACCGCTCTGGCATGACTGTTGCTGGTTGTCATCCGGCCAGCGCCAAAGCCCATAGGCCCCGGAACGACATCGCGAAGCGTTCTTGCGAGCGCGCGGCCGGCGGCGCACCATGGCATCAACCATCGTTCCGAGGAGCGCGGCCATGAAAGATCCAGCGTCGTCCCGGCGGCTCCAGATGCTCGTCGCCGGGGTCTTCTGGCTGCTCCTGTTGGCCGCGGTGCCGCTGGCCCTCGCCGCCTCGCCGCCACGGCCCGACGCTTCGTCCGCCCAGGTCCAGGCACTGCAGCGCGCGGGCGATGCTGTGGTGGCGCTGCGCGTCACCGCGACCGAAGGCGCGACCTCGGCCGACAGCCTGGGCGCGCGGCGCTCCGGCTCCGGCGTGGTGATCGGGCCCGACGGGTTGATCCTCACGATCGGCTATCTATTGCTCGAGGCCGAGACCATCGAAGTCGTCACGCAGGACGACCGCACCCTCCCCGCGCGCCAGGTCGCTTACGACCTGGCAACCGGCTTCGGCCTGTTGCGGCCGCTGGTGCCCTTGCATGGCATCGCGCCGGTGCCCTTGGCGGGGGTGGCCGGCCTGAGCCTCGGCGAGCCCTTGCTGGTCGCCACCGGCGGCAACAGCGGCACCGAGGTGGGCTTCACCCGGCTGCTGGCCGTGCGGCCCTTCTCGGGCTACTGGGAGTACCACATCGAGTCGGCCCTCTTCACCAGTCCTCCGGTGCCCAACCACAGCGGGGCTGCGCTCTTCAACCGCAACGGCGAGCTGCTGGGCATCGGCAGCCTGTTCGTCCTGGAGGCGGCGGAAGGCCGGGAGCAGCGAATGATCCCGGGCAACATGTTCGTGCCGGTCGAGCTGCTGCAGCCCGTGCTGGACGAGATGCAGGCGACCGGCCGCAGCAGTGCCAGCATCCGGCCCTGGCTGGGCCTGTCGTCGTCGGAGCGCAACGGCCGTGTGCAGATCGAGCGCGTCGACCGCCAGGGGCCGGCGCGGGCAGCCGGGCTCCAGCCGGGGGACGTGGTGCTGGAGGTGGACGGCATCCAGGTGGCCACGCTCGAAGCCTTCTACAAGCAGCTCTGGAAGCGCCCCGCGCCCGACGCCGAGGTGGAGCTCACGGTCCAGCAGGGCTCGGAGACGCGCAAGGTGCGCATCCATGCGGTCGACCGCATGAAGACGCTGCGCAAGCCTACCGGGATCTGACTCAGCCGCGGATACCCAGTATCCGGCGGTTGGCCGCGCTGTCGATGCCGCCGGCCGCGAAGTCGTCGAAGGCCCGGTCGGCCACGCGGATGATGTGGTCGGCGATGAACTGCGCGCCCTCCCGCGCGCCGTCCTCCGGATGCTTGAGGCAGCATTCCCACTCCAGCACCGCCCATCCGGGGAAGTCGTAGGCCGCCATCTTCGAGAAGATGGCGCCGAAGTCGACCTGGCCGTCGCCCAGGGAACGGAAGCGTCCGGCCCGGTCGATCCACGGCTGGAAGCCACCGTAGACGCCCTGCTTGCCGGTCGGATTGAACTCCGCATCCTTCACGTGGAAGATCTTGATGCGCTCGTGGTAGTGGTCGATGTAGGCGAGATAGTCGAGCTGCTGCAGCACGAAGTGGCTGGGGTCGTAGAGCAGGCAGGCGCGCGGATGCTGGCCCACGCGCTCCAGGAACATCTCGTAGCTCACCCCGTCGTGCAGGTCCTCGCCCGGATGGATCTCGTAGCAGACATCGACGCCGGCATCGTCGAAGGCGTTGAGGATCGGCAGCCAGCGCCGTGCAAGTTCGTCGAAGGCCTCTTCGATCAGCCCCGGCGGGCGTGGCGGCCAGGAATAGAAGTAGGGCCAGGCCAGCGCGCCCGAGAAGGTGGCATGCGCCGTGAGGCCGAGGTTCGCCGAAGCCTTGGCCGCGAGGTGCAGCTGCTCGACGGCCCAGGCCTGGCGCTTCACGGGGTCGTTGCGCACCTCCGCGGCCGCGAAGCCGTCGAAGCCCGCGTCGTATGCCGGGTGCACCGCCACCAGCTGGCCCTGGAGGTGGGTCGAGAGCTCGGTGATCCGGATGCCGTGCCGTGCCAACGTGCCCTGCACCTCCTCGCAATAGGTCTTGCTGTCCGCGGCCAGGCGCAGGTCGAAGAGCCGGGCGTCCCAGCTCGGGATCTGCACGCCCTTGTAACCGAGGCTGGCGGCCCAGCCGGCGATCGCATCGAGCGAATCGAAGGGGGCGCTGTCACCCGCGAACTGGGCCAGGAAGATGGCGGGCCCCTGGATGGTCTTCATTCGGTCACTCCTGTGTGGGCGAGTCGCACGCCAAAGACGGCGATCCTATCGCCGCGGCGCTGTCCGACGCAGCGGCGGGGTGTGCTGTCCACGGCGAGGGGCTTTAGAACGTTTCACAATACTCTCACTGTTACCGAAGCCGCGGCGGTTCGCGCGGCGCCTTGATCGCGATGCCACAAACCGTTTCCGGCCGATTGAAGATCGGCCTGTCCGCCTGTTTCTCCCACGCCGACCCGGCGCGCTCGCTGTTCACCAACAAGACGCTCCAGTACGTCGAACAGTCGATCACGCACTGGCTGATGTCCGCCGGCGCGATGGTGGTGATGGTGCCCTGCCCCACCGGCGAGACGGCGCGCGGCGACACCAAGCTCTCGCACTACGCCGAATGGCTCGACGGCGTCGTGATGCACGGCGGCGCGGACGTCTGGCCCGGCAGCTACGGCGAGGTGCCGCTGAAGGACGCCTGGGTCGGCGACCGCGTCCGCGACCTCTACGACCTCGCACTGGTCGAGGCCTTCGAGGAGGCCGGCAAGCCCATCTTCGGCGTGTGCCGCGGCCTGCAGCTCATCAACGTCGCCTTCGGCGGCACGCTCTATCAGGACATCGAGGCGCAGCATCCCAACGCGCTGCGGCACCGCGACCCGGTCACCTACGACCAGAACTTCCACGACATCGGCATCGCGCCGGGCTCGCGGCTGGCGAAGCTCTATCCAGGCATGGAGCGAGCGCGCGTCAACAGCATCCACCATCAGGGCGTGAAGGACCTCGCGCCCGGCTTCGAGGTCGAGGCCTGGAGCATTCCCGACCATGTGCCCGAAGCCATCCGCCGCAAGGACGGACGCGGCCGCAGCTACATCGCCGCCACCCAATGGCATCCGGAGTTCCACAAGTACGGCAGCACAGAGACGGTGGACGACACACCCATCCTGGAAGACTTCCTCTGGGCCTGCGCGACGGCGAAGGTGAGCCCGAGGGGACCGCTGCGTACTGCCCCGGGCCGCATCCGCAACCGCGCCGCGCGGCTGCTGCGGCAGGCGCTGCTGATGCGCTAGTACACCGCGCTAGTCGCGCGAGGAGCGGTTGCGCGTGCCCGTGACGCCCGCGTCGATGGTGCCGAACACCGTCACCCCGCTGCTGCTGCCGATGGTCGGGCGCTCGCCGTCGGCGGTCGCGGGCGACGAGGCACACCCCGAGAGGGCGCCCAGCGCCACGATGAAGCACAAGGCCGAAAAAAGCTTCTTCACTGGATCTTCCTTTCGTCGGTTCGTCAGCTCAGGTGCTTGCCCACGATCCCTGCGATCTCGAACATGGTCACCTGATCCTTGCCGAACACCGGCCTGAGCTTGGCGTCGGCGTTGATGGCCCGCTTGTTGGCCGCGTCCTGCAGGCCGTTGGCCTTGATGTAGTCCCACAACTTCTTGATGACCTCGGTGCGGGCGACGGGTTCCGCGCCGATCACCGCGGCCAGGGCGCCGCTCGGCTTGAGGCCCGCAGCCGGTTTGCGCGGCGCCTTGGGTGCGGCGGCCTTCTTGGCCGCGGGCGCCTTCGCCTTGGCCGGTGAAGCGGTCTTCTTCGCGGCCGCCGGCGGCGCCTTGCCAAAGCTCTTGCGCGCCGGGAACTTGCTGTCGCGCGGCTCGAACTCGAAGCTCACCTTGCCCTCCTCGGCATTCCAGGCGAGGAAGGCCTTGAACGGCCGGCGCGTGCGCATCGAGACGAACTTGTCCAGCAGGTCGGTCTTGCCGGTGGCCAGCAGCTTCTCGATCTGCGCGCGCTCGATCGGCTGCTGCAAAATGATCTTGCCGGTCTTGAAGTCGCAGCTCGGCGTCGGCTGCGCCTCGGTGGGCACCGACTTCTCGCAGACGTAGTTGCTGGCGTTCTCGAACACCCGCGCACCACATTTCGGACAGGGGCCCAGCGGCTGCTGGTCGCTGAAATCGACGATCTCGCCGGTCTCGCCGTTCTTGTCGTCCCCGAAGTCGAACTCCAGCTTCCAGTTCTTCGCCTCCTCGTCGTACTTGAGGATGATCTCGGAAGTGAAGGGCCAGCCGGCCTTGGAGCGGAAGCCTTCCAGCGGGCCGATGTGCTTGTCGCGCAGCAACTGCTCGGCCTCGGCCACCTCGAAGGTGCGGCCGGCCGGCGACTTGCCGAAGGAAAAGCCGCAGCCCTCCTGTCCCGGCTTGCCGGTGCAGGCATAGCGGCGATAGTTCTCCTTCACCACGCCGCCGCAGTTCGGGCAGGGCGTGGACAGCGTCGCGTAGTCGCCGGGCACGGTGTCGCGGTCGTATTCCTTGGCCTTCTTGACGATGTGCTCCGTCATCCGGGCGATCTCGCGCATGAATTCGGCGCGGCTGAGCTTGCCGTGCTCCATCTGCGCGAGCTTGTATTCCCACTCGCCGGTGAGCTCGGCCTTCGACAGCTCCTCCACGCCCAGTCCGCGCAGCAGCGTCATGAGCTGGAAGGCCTTGGCGGTCGGGATCAGCTCGCGGCCTTCGCGCAGGATGTACTTCTCGGCCAACAGCCCTTCGATGATCGCAGCGCGCGTGGCTGGGGTGCCCAGGCCTTTTTCCTGCATGGCCTCGCGCAGCTCGTCGTCGTCGATGGTCTTGCCGGCGCCTTCCATCGCGCCGAGCAGCGTGGCTTCGGAGTAGCGCGCCGGGGGCCGAGTCTTGAGGGCCTTGAGCTCCGCCGAGTCCACCCGCACGATCTCGCCGGGCTTGACCGGCACGAGGCGCTTGCCGTCCTTGTCGTCTTCCTTTTCGTCGTCCTGGGCTTCCTTGCCGTAGATCGCGAGCCAGCCCGGCTTCACCAGCACCTTGCCGTCGGTCCGGAAGGGGTACTTCTTGCCTCCCTGCTCCACCGTGCTGATGCGCGTGGTGACCTGGTATTCGGCGCTCGGGAAGAACACCGAAAGGAAGCGCCGCACCACGAAGTCGTAGAGCTTCTGCTCGGCCTCCGAGAGGCCACTGGGCGCCTGCAGCGTGGGGATGATCGCAAAGTGATCGCTGACCTTGGCGTTGTCGAAGATGCGCTTCGAAGGCTTCACGTAGTTGTCGTCCAGCGCTTGCCTGGCGAACGGTGCGAGGTGCTTCATGCCGCTGTTGGCGAGCATACCCATGGTCTGCTTGACCACCGGCAGGTAGTCCTCGGGCAGCGCGCGCGAGTCGGTCCGCGGGTAAGTCAGCGCCTTGTGGCGCTCGTAGAGGCTTTGCGCCAGTGCCAGCGTGGTCTTCGCGCTGTAGCCGAAGCGGCTGTTGGCCTCGCGCTGCAGCGAGGTCAGGTCGAACAGCAGGGGAGAGGCGGTGGTGGTGGGCTTGCTTTCCTCGGTGACGCTGGCCGGCTTGCCGCGTGCGGCCTCGGCGATGTCCCTGGCTTCGCGTTCGCTCCAGACGCGGTCGGCGCGCTGCTCGGGATCGGGCAAGCCATCGGGTCCGGGCGGCGGCTTTTTCCAGGACGGGTCAAACCACTTGCCGGGATAGGTGCCCGCCTCGGCCAGGAAGCTGCCGTGCACTTCCCAGTAGTCGCGGCTCACGAACTTGCGGATCTTCTCCTCGCGCTCGACCACCACCGACAGCGTGGGCGTCTGCACCCGCCCCACCGTGGTGAGGAAGAAGCCGCCATCGCGCGAGTTGAACGCCGTCATGGCGCGGGTGCCGTTGATGCCGACCAGCCAGTCGGCCTCCGAGCGCGAGCGCGCGGCGTCGGCCAGGCCCTGCATCTGCTGCTCGGTGCGCAACTGCTCGAAGCCTTCGCGGATCGCCTGTGGCGTCATCGACTGCAGCCACAGGCGCTTGACCGGCTTGCCCAGCGGCGCCTTGCCGCCCGCGTACTGCTCGATCAGGCGGAAGATCAATTCGCCCTCGCGGCCCGCGTCGCAGGCGTTGATGAGCTGCGTCACGTCCTTCCGCCGGGCCTGCTTCACCACGGCATTCAGCCGGGTCTTGGTCTTGTCCACCGGCTTCAGGTCGAAGCGCGGCGGAATCACCGGGAGGTTGGCGAAGCTCCACTTGCCGCGCTTGACGTCGAACTCCTCCGGCGCCTGGATCTCGACCAGGTGGCCGACGGCGCTGGTCACCACGTAGTGCTCGTTCTCGAAATGTTCCTCGTGCTTGTCGAACTTGCCGGCCACCGGCGTCAGCGCGCGCACGATGTCCTGCGCTACCGACGGCTTCTCTGCAATCACCAAAGTCTTCATCAACAGTTCCTCGTATCAGGCCGATGCCGGCCCCGCCGGCAGCAGTGCGGCAGCGTGGGGCCCACATCTACAATCTGCGGCTTCTCGCGTGCGCACGCGCACGCGCACGCGTACATATTCAAACTAACAGACTTCGGCGATGGCTTCCAAATCCCCCACAACCAGCGGTCGCCGCATCCAGACGCGGCGCTCCGGCGTCCACGGCAATGGCGTTTTCGCCGTGCAGGACATCGCGGAGGGCGAGACGCTGATCGAGTACAAGGGCGAGCTGATCTCCTGGAAGGAGGCGCTCAGGCGCCATCCGCACGACCCGTCCCAGCCCAACCACACCTTCTATTTCCACATCGATGACGAGCGTGTGATCGACGGCGGCGTCAAGGGCAATGCGGCGCGCTGGATCAACCATTCCTGCGAGCCCAATTGCGAGGCCGACGAGCACAAGGGTCGGATCTTCATCAAGGCGCTGCGCAACATCGCGGCCGGCGAGGAGCTCAGCTACGACTACGGGCTGATCATCGACGAGCCGATGACGAGGAAGCTCAAGGCCGAGTTCCCTTGCTGGTGTGGTTCCGACCAGTGCCGCGGCACCCTGCTCGCGACCCAGGAGGACGGGAAGAAGGACAAGGACAAGAAAAAGAAGAAGAAAAAGGACAAGAAGTCGAAGAAGGCCGGAAAGAAGGACAGCAAGCACTGACCATGGCCGCCCCCTGGTTCGAAGAGGAAATCGCCGCCGCCGTGTCCCCCCTGCTGCCGGCGCTGGCGGTCGAGGTCGTCGACGAGATCGACTCGACCAGCAGCGAGCTGATGCGGCGTGCCCGCGACGGTCGCGCGCAGCCGGTGCTGCTGGTCGCCCAGCGGCAGACCGCCGGCCGCGGCCGCATGGGCCGGCCCTGGCAAAGCGCACAGGATGCGCGCCAGCCGGCATCGCTCACCTTCTCGCTGGGCCTGCCGCTGATGCCGCGGGACTGGTCCGGGCTGTCGCTCGCCGTCGGCGTGAGCGTGGCGGAGAGCCTGGATCCATCGAACCAGGCCCGCGTCGCGCTCAAGTGGCCCAACGACCTGTGGGTCGACGACCGCAAGCTCGGCGGCATCTTGATCGAGACCGCCCTGCCCCAGGATGGCACCGCCGAGCGCTACCTGGTGATCGGCATCGGCATCAACATCGGCGCGCGCGAGGCCGCGGGCATGAGCGTTGCGCCGGCCTGGATCGCGCAGTGGCGCCCCGAGGCCACCGCCCCCCAACTGCTGCGCGAGATCGTCCCGCCGCTGGTGGCGCACGTGCTGCTGTTCGGCGACCGGGGCTTCGTGCCCTTCGCCGAGCGCTTTGCCGCGCGGGACGCCCTGCGGGGCCGCGAGGTGCAGCTCAGCGACGGCAGCGCCGGCCGCTGTGCCGGGGTCGGCTGGGGCGGCGAGCTGCTGGTGCAGACGCCGGCAGGCATGAAGACCATCACCAGTGCCGAGGTCAGCGTGCGACCGGCGCCACCGAACGTTTGATTGACATGCGGCTGCGCGCGCTCGTCATCCTCCTGCTGTTGGCGAACCTGCTGTACTTCGCCTGGGCGCGCGGCGGGCTGGCCCTGTTCGGCACCGTGCCCGCGCGCCTGAGCCAGAGCGAGCCGGAGCGGCTGAGCCAGCAGATCCGTCCGCAGCTGCTGCAGATCCGCAGGGACGAGAGCCCTGCCCCCGCCGGACCGAAGCCCTAGGCCTGCCCCCGCTCGTTGGCGTCGAAGCGCAGGCTGAAGCGTGCGCCGGGCGGCTGCTGGCCCGGGCGTGCATCTTCCAGAACCACCGTCGCATAGTGCTGCCGCGCGATCTCGAGCACGATCGGCAGGCCCAGGCCCGAGCCGTCGGCCTCGTTGCCGAGCACACGGTAGAAGGGTTGGAACACCAGCTCGCGCTCGCTCTCGGCGATGCCGGGACCGTTGTCCTCCACCTGCAGCACGATGATGCGGCCGAAGGGGTCGCCCAGCACGCGCGCGGTGATCACGCCCGGCCGCCCCGGCACTGAAGGCGTGTAGTTGATCGCGTTGTCCACGAGGTTGCGCACCAGTTCCTTCAGCAGCGTGGGATTGCCTTCCAGCACCACGCCCGGCGCACCCGCCTCGGCTCCGTCATAGCCCAGGTCGATGCGCTTCTCGATGGCGCGCGGTACCGCCTCGCGCACCACTTCGATGGTGAGCTTCGCCAGGTCGCAGGGCTGGCGCGCCACGGCCGCGCCGCTGCCCTCGGCGCGTGCCAGCGACAGCAGCTGGTTCACCGTGTGGGTTGCGCGCACGCTGGCCCGGCCGATCTGCTTGAGCGACTGCTTGAGCTCGTCGGCATTGGCGCCCTCGCGCTGCGCCAGGTCGGCCTGCATGCGCAGCCCCGCAAGCGGCGTCTTGAGCTGGTGCGCCGCATCCGCCAGGAAGCGCTTCTGCGTGCCGATGGACTCGTTGAGCTTGTTCAGCAGCTCGTTGACCGACAGCACCAGCGGCACTACCTCGAGCGGCACCGAGGACTCGTCCAGCGGGCTCAGGTCGCCGGGGCGGCGCTCGCGGATGCGCGCCTCGATCACCGACAGCGGCTTGATGCCGCGCACCAGCGCCAGCCAGATCAGCAGCACCGCCAGCGGCAGGATCGCGAACTGCGGCAGCAGCACCCCCTTGATGATCTCGGTGGCGAGCACCGATTGCTTCTCGCGCGTCTCGGCCAGCTGCAGCAGGGCCAACGGCGCTTCGGGCGTGCGCCCTGCGAGCCAGAGCGATGCGACCCGGACGGGCTGGCCGTAGAGCTCCCCGTCGCGCAGGTAGACCACGCCCGGCGTGGGCACGTCTTCGGTGTTGGTCTGCGGCAGCTCGGGCTCACCGGCGACCACGCGGCCTTCTCCGTCCTGCAGTTGGAAGTACACGTGGTCCGCCTCGTGCGCGCGCAAGATCTCGCGCGCCGAGGCCGTCAGTTCGAAGGGCTGGCGCTCCACTGTCGCGTCCACCAGCTTGGCCAGGGCGCGGATGTTGTATTCGAGCGTGCGGTCGAAGGGCGCGTTGGCGATGCCCTGCGCCACCAGCCAGGTCACGCCGATGCTGACCGGCACCAGCAGGAGGAGCGGCGTGAGCATCCAATCGAGGATCTCGCCGAAGAGGGAGCGCTGCGCGCGTTGGAAGAGTTTCACCGAGCGCTTTGGGAAGGAAGACGGATCAGGGGATTTTTTCGAGGCAATAGCCGAGGCCGCGCACGGTGGCGATGTGGATCGGCCCCTTCTCGATCTTCTTGCGAAGACGGTGGATGTAGACCTCGATCGCGTTGAGGCTCACCTCTTCGCCCCATTCGCACAGGCGCTCGACCAGCTGGTCCTTGCTCACCAGCCGGCCCGCGCGCTGCAGCAGCACCTCGAGCAGGCCCAGCTCGCGCGCGGACAGCTCGACCATCTTGCCGTCGATGGTCGCCACCCGGCCAGCCTGGTCGTAGACCAGCGGGCCGTGCTTGATGGAATTGCTCGTGGCGCCCATGCCGCGCCGGGTGAGGGCGCGCACGCGCGCCTCGAGTTCCTGCAGCGAAAAGGGTTTGGCCATGTAGTCGTCGGCGCCATAGTCCAGGCCTTTGACTCTTTCCTCGACGCTGTCGGCCGCGGTCAGCACCAGCACCGGGAGTTGCGATCCGCGGGCGCGCAGGCGCTTGAGGATTTCGAGGCCGTGCAGGTTGGGCAGGCCCAGGTCGAGGATCAGGAGGTCGAATTCGCTGTTGGTCATCAGCGCGGCATCGGCTTGCGAGCCGGTGGCCACGTGGTCCACCGCCGAGCCCGAGGTGCGCAGGCTGCGCAGCAGCGCATCGGCCAGCACCTGGTCGTCTTCTGCTATCAGTATTCGCATGCCGCGTCTCCAGACATGGCGGGCTTGCGCGGGCCGCCGGGCCGTCTCCCGCCTGCGATTCTAGGCGGCCGCATAGGCTTCGAGCCCAATGGAAACCACTGTGGCGATGTCGTCGCCCACGCTGGCCCGGAACTCGCGTTCGGCCTGCGCCACCGCCTTGCGGAAGGCCTCAAGCCATGCCAGGCCGTCGGCGGTGAACAGCACGCGCCGGGCGCGCGCGTCGTGTGCATCCGGACCGCGCGTCACCAGGCCCCAGGCCTCGCACTGGTCGACCAGCTTGCCCATGGCCTGCTTGGTCATGCCCGCGCGTTCAGCCAGCTCGGTCAGCCGCGAGCCCTCGCGCGCGAGGTGGCGCGTGATGTGGATGTGGGCGGCGCTCACCTGCGCGCGCGCCGCGAGGTTGGACAAGGCGAGCGGCACGTCGGCGTCGTGCGCCATGAGGGCCAGCACACGCTCGTCGAAGCGGCGCATGGCATGGCCCAGCAGGCGGCCCAGGTGGGTCTGGCGCCAAGCGTCGGGATCGATCGGGAATGCAGGGTCCACCATCAGCCCTCGATAGTAAGCCAAGCTGACCAAAAAACGGGTTTACTCAAACCCATGGGCCTCTACACTACTGTTCAGACATCCAGGCTGTTGTTAAAAGCAGTCTCATGAATCCCTCCACAACCCATTGATCCCCAAGGAGTTTTCCACATGGACGCACTCGTCAAAGGCAGCAGCATCTCGGTCGCAGGCAGCGAAAAGGCCAAGGCCCTCCAGGCTGCCCTGGCCCAGATCGAAAAGCAATTCGGCAAGGGCACCATCATGCGGCTGGGCGAAGGCGAGGCGCTGGAGGACATCCAGGTGGTTTCCACCGGCTCGCTGGGCCTGGACATTGCCCTGGGGGTCGGTGGCCTGCCGCGCGGCCGCGTGATCGAGATCTACGGGCCGGAATCCTCGGGCAAGACCACGCTCACGCTGCAGGTCATCGCTCAGATGCAGAAGCAGGCCGGCACCTGCGCCTTCGTCGATGCCGAGCATGCGCTGGACGTCCAGTACGCGCAGAAGCTGGGCGTGAACCTGTCCGACCTGCTGATCAGCCAGCCCGACACCGGCGAGCAGGCCCTGGAGATCGTCGACTCGCTGGTGCGCTCGGGCGCCGTCGACCTGATCGTGGTCGACTCGGTGGCCGCGCTTACGCCCAAGGCCGAAATCGAAGGCGAGATGGGCGATTCGCTGCCCGGCCTGCAGGCGCGGCTCATGAGCCAGGCGCTGCGCAAGCTCACCGCCACCATCAAGAAGACCAACTGCATGGTCATTTTCATCAACCAGATCCGCATGAAGATCGGCGTGATGTTCGGCTCGCCCGAGACCACCACCGGCGGCAATGCGCTGAAGTTCTACGCCTCGGTGCGCCTGGACATCCGCCGTATCGGCACCATCAAGAAGGGCGACGAGGCGATCGGCAACGAGACCAAGGTCAAGGTGGTGAAGAACAAGGTCTCGCCGCCCTTCAAGACGGCCGAGTTCGACATCCTGTTCGGCGAGGGCATCAGCCGCGAAGGCGAGATCATCGACATGGGCGTGGCCGCCAAGATCGTCGACAAGTCGGGCGCCTGGTACGCCTACAACGGCGAGAAGATCGGGCAGGGCCGCGACAACGCACGCGAGTTCCTGCGCGAGAACCCGACGCTCTCGCGCGAGATCGAGAACAAGGTGCGCGAGTCCCTGGGCATTCCGCTCCTGCCCGAGGACGCGGGCGAGAGCGCATCCGGGGGTTGATCACCGGTGATGGCTTCCAGCGCTCCTTCCCTCAAGGGTCGCGCACTGCGACTGCTCGGGCAGCGCGAGCACTCGCGCACCGAACTCGAGCGCAAGCTGGCCAGGTACGAGGAAGAGCCCGGTTCGCTGGCACGCGCGCTCGACGAGCTGACGGCCAAGGACTTCATCAGCGAGGCGCGGGTGGTGCAGTCGGTATTGCACCAGCGCGCAGCCCGTCACGGTGCGGCGCGCGTACGCCAGGAACTGCTGCACAAGGGTGTTGCGCCGGAGGCGGTGGCCGAGGCGGTGGCCAGCCTGGCCGGCAGCGAGCTCGACCGGGCGCGCGAGGTCTGGCGGCAGCGCTTCGGCACCCCGCCGCAGGACGCGGGCGAGCGGGCCAGGCAGGTTCGCTTCATGTTGGCACGCGGCTTCGCCGCAGCCGTGGTGGCCAAGGTGCTGCGCGCGGACTTCGACGAATGAGGGCCTGAGCCCGGCGCGGCTCAGAGGCCCAGCATCAGCTTCAGGTTCTGCACAGCGGCGCCGCTGGCACCCTTGCCCAGGTTGTCCAGGCGGGCGATGACGACCGCATGGCGGTGGTCCTCGTTCGGGAACACGCGGATCTCGAGGTCGTTGGTGCCGTTCAGCCCCAGCGCATCGAGCTTGCCGTCTTCGGTGGGCGGCAGCACCTTCACGAACTGCTCCGGCGTATTGCTCTTGGCGTAATGCGCCGCCAGCGCCTCCTGCAGGTCGCCGGCCTTGGGCTTGCCGGGGAGTTCGTCCAGATGCAGCGGCAGCTGCACCAGCATGCCCTGCTTGAAGTTGCCCACCGAAGGGATGAACACCGGCCGGCGCGTCAGGCCGGTGTACTTCATGATTTCGGGGATGTGCTTGTGCTTGAGGCCGAGGGCATAGGTCTCGAACAGCGGCGCTTCGCCCTTTTCGTGAGCCTCGATCATGGTGCGCCCACCGCCGGAGTAGCCGCTGACGGAGGGCAGGGCGATGGCATGGTCGGCCGGCAGCAGGCCGGCGTCGACCAGCGGGCGCACGATGGCGATGGCGCCGGTCGCGTAGCAGCCGGGGTTGGCGACGCGCTCGGCCTTGGCGACCGCGTCCTTCTGGCCGGCCACCAGCTCGGAAAAGCCGAACACCCAGCCGGGGGCGGTGCGGTGCGCCGTCGAGGCGTCGATGATCTTGGGACGACGGCCCTGGCCTTCGAGTTGGTCGATGAGCGCCACGGACTCGCGCGCCGCATCGTCGTGCAGGCAGAGCACCACCAGGTCGACGCCGGCCATCAGCTCGCGCTTGGCAGCCACGTCCTTGCGCAGCTCGGGGGCGATGCTCACGAGTTCGACCTGCGGCATCTTCTGCAGCCGCTCGCGGATCTGGAGGCCGGTGGTGCCGGCCTCGCCGTCGATGAAGACCTTGGGCATGGTGGAAGCCTCGGAATGCCTGAGAAGGGACGTAAGAAAAAACTACGTAGTGACCGCAGCGGCCGCTCGCCGTTGGTGCGGCGCACCATGATACAGTCGCCTGCTGTCCTCCGCCCGGCCACCCCCGGCGCGCCGTGGCCCGAGGGCAACACGAAATCTCCCGTTCCCCAACCCCTCGTCCCCGAGAGACACCCTCATGAAGATTCACGAGTACCAAGGCAAGGAAATTCTTGCCAAGTTCGGCGTGCCTGTGCCGCGAGGCATCCCGGCATACACGATTCAGGAGGCGGTCGAGGCCGCCCAGAAACTCGGCGGCCCCGTGTGGGTGGTCAAGGCCCAGATCCATGCGGGTGGCCGCGGCAAGGGCGGCGGCGTGAAGGTCGCCAAGAGCATCGACGATGTCAAAAGGCTGGCCGGCGAGATCCTCGGCATGCAGCTCAAGACGCACCAGACCGGCCCCGAAGGCCAGAAGGTCCGCCGCCTCTATATCGAGGACGGCGCCGACATCCAGAAGGAGTACTACGTCTCCGCCGTGACAGATCGCGCGACGCAGAAGGTGGCCTTCATCGCGTCCAGCGAAGGCGGCATGGACATCGAGGAAGTGGCGCACTCCTCGCCCGAGAAGATCATCACCGTCTATGCCGACCCCAAGGACGGCCTGACCGATGCGCAGGCCCGCCAGATCGCTGACGGCATCGGCATCCCGGCCGACTCGACTGCGCAGGCGGTGGACGTCTTCAAGAAGCTCTACACCTGCTACATGGAGACCGACGCGTCTCTGGTCGAGATCAATCCGCTCAATCGCGACAGCAAGGGCAACATCGTCGCGCTCGACGCCAAGTTCAATTTCGACAGCAACGCGCTGTACCGCCACCCCGAGATCGTGGCCTTGCGAGACCTCGATGAAGAAGACCCGGCCGAGGTCGAAGCCAGCAAGTTCGACCTCGCCTACATCAGCCTCGACGGCAACATCGGCTGCCTGGTGAACGGCGCCGGCCTCGCGATGGCCACCATGGACACCATCAAGCTGTTCGGCGGCGAACCGGCCAACTTCCTCGATGTGGGCGGCGGCGCCACCCCCGAGAAGGTGACCGAGGCCTTCAAGATCATGCTGAAGAACAAGAACGTGAAGGCCATCCTGGTCAACATCTTCGGCGGCATCATGAAGTGCGACACCATCGCCACCGGCGTGATCGCAGCCTGCAAGGCGGTCAACCTGCAAGTGCCGCTGGTGGTGCGCATGAAGGGCACCAACGAGGCCGAAGGCAAGAAGCTGCTGGCCGGCTCCGGCCTCCCCATCATCAGCGCCGACACCATGGCGGAAGCGGCCCAGAAGGTCGTGGCCGCGGTCAAAAAAGCCGCCTAAGGAATATCGTCATGTCGATCTACATCAACAAAGACACCAAAGTCATCACCCAGGGGATCACCGGCAAGACCGGCCAGTTCCACACCGAGAAGTGCCAGGAATACGCGAACGGCAAGAACTGCTTCGTGGCCGGCGTGAACCCGAAGAAGGCCGGCGAGTCGATCTTCAACATCCCGATCTTCGGCTCCGTGAAGGAAGCCGCGAAGCAGACCGGCGCCACCGTCTCGGTGATCTACGTGCCGCCGGCCGGCGCCGCCGCTGCCATCTGGGAAGCGGCCGAGGCCGACCTCGACATGGCCATCTGCATCACCGAGGGCATCCCGGTTAGGGACATGCTCGAGGTGCGCAACAGGATGAAGGCCAAGGTCGCCGCAGGCGGCAAGGAAACGCTGCTGCTCGGCCCAAACTGCCCCGGCCTGATCACGCCCGACGAGATCAAGATCGGCATCATGCCCGGCCACATCCACCGCAAGGGCCGCATCGGCGTCGTCAGCCGCTCCGGCACGCTGACCTATGAGGCCGTCGCGCAGCTCACCGAGATCGGCCTCGGCCAGTCGAGCGCCGTGGGCATCGGCGGCGACCCGATCAACGGCCTCAAGCACATCGACGTGATGAAGGCCTTCAACGACGATCCCGACACCGATGCCGTCATCATGATCGGCGAAATCGGCGGCCCCGACGAGGCCGACGCGGCCCGCTGGTGCAAGGACCACATGAAGAAGCCGGTGGTCGGCTTCATCGCCGGCGTGACTGCCCCTCCGGGCAAGCGCATGGGCCATGCGGGCGCCCTCATCTCGGGCGGTGCGGACACGGCGGAAGCCAAGCTCGCGATCATGGAAGAATGCGGATTCAAGATCACGCGCAACTTCTCGGAACTGGGCAAGCTCCTCAAAGCACAGATCTGATCTGCCGACTTTCCCGGCCACAAGAAGAAAAGCGCTCGCAATTCACATTGCGGGCGCTTTTTCAATACAACAGTGGAAAAGAGACATGGAATATCTGCAAACTGCCGGCTCTGGATCGGCCTCGTCGTGGCAGCAGCGTGCTGTCACGGCTGTGCAATGATCGCGGCCCACTGATCTCCAAGCTCATCGATTCATGGCGAACCTCGGCGCATCCGTTTCCCCTGACACCGGCGCGCTCACCTGGGACTTTGCCGCGCTCACAGATCCTGGCAGGGTGCGCGCCAACAACGAGGACACGATCGCCTTCGACCCCTCACTGGGCCTGGTGCTGCTGGCCGACGGGATGGGCGGCTACAACGGCGGCGAGGTGGCCAGCGGCATGGCCGTCGCGCTGCTGCAGGCCAGCTTCGGCCGCTGGCTCGCCCACGCAGGGCCGAACGCCAACCCCCGAGCCGTGCGGCGCGCCCTGCAAGCCGGCACGGACGAGGCCAATGCGGCCGTCCTGGAAGCCGGCGTGGCCAATCTGCAGTTGCAGGGCATGGGCACCACGCTCGTGCTGGCCGCCTTCGGCCCGCGCCGCGCGATCGTCGGCCACATCGGTGACTCGCGCTGCTACCGACTGCGCAATGAAAGGCTGGAGTTGCTCACGCGCGACCATTCGTTGCTGCAGGAGCAGCTCGATGCCGGTGCCATCACGCCCGAGCAGGCCAGCCTGTCGCCGCACCGCAACCTGGTGACCCGCGCGCTGGGGATCGAGCGCCATGTCGAGCTCGAAATGCACGAGCACAACGTGAAGGCTGGCGACGTTTTCCTGCTATGTTCGGACGGCCTCAGCGAGATGGTGCCCGAGGGGCAGCTTTTCACGATTCTGTTACAACAAGCTGCGCTGTCTGAAAAGGCAGCGCTTTTGGTTGCAGCCGCGAACGAAAATGGTGGCAAGGACAATATCTCGGTTGTCCTGGCCAGGGCCGGTTCGAGCGAGGCGCCGCAGGCATCCGGATAGGCAGGCTCGAGTACCCGCTGCAGGTGACCTCCGTGACACAACAAATGAGATCCAGGAGTCGGCCATGCCGAAAATGATCGTTTCGATCGACGGCGTCGTCATCAAGGAAGTGACGCTCGCCAAAGATCGCACCACGCTGGGCCGGCGCCCGTACAACGACATCGTGATCGACAACCTGGCGATCAGCGGTGAGCATGCCGTGCTGCACATGATCGGCGGCGATGTCTACCTGGAAGATCTCAACAGCACCAACGGCACCTACGTCAACGGGCGTGCCGTCAAGAAGCAGGCACTCGAGCACAACGACGTCATCGAGGTCGGCAAGTACAAGATCCGCTACCTGGTGGGTGGCGGCGCAGCCGAAGGCGCGGGGCACGCCCCCACCATTCTGGCGGCGTCCTCGGAGCCGATCCCTCTTTCGTCCGCGCCCACGGTCCATACGCCGCTGGGAGGCTCCACCGGCGTGGCCGTCATCCGCGTTCTATCGGGCAGCGGCGCCGGGCGCGAGCTCTCGCTGCAGAAGGTCGTCACCACCATCGGCAAGCCCGGCGTCGCCGTGGCGGCGGTCACCCGGCGCCTGCACGGCTACGTGGTGGCGCCGATCGACGGCGGCACGGTCCTCAATGGCGAGCCCCTGGGCAACGAGGCGGTCGCCCTGCAAGACGGCGACGTGCTCGAGCTCGGCGGCACGCGGATGCAGTTCGTCGCCAACTGACCGCGTGAAGCGCAAGCGCCGCCGCGCCTTCCGCCCCGCATGAAGGGACTGCGGCGGCACGGCGCCCGCATCGCCATTACCCTGCTGCCGGTGATGCTCATGCTGCTGCACGCGGCGGGCACCTGGCGGCTCCCCCTGCTGGAGCGGCTGGACCAATTCATCTACGACGCCCGGCTGCGTGCCACCATGCCGGGCACGCTCGACCCGCGCATCGTGATCGTCGACATCCACGAACCCAGCTTGCAACAGCTCGGGCAATGGCCCTGGAGCCGCGACAAGCTCGCCCGCCTCACCGACGAGCTGATGGGGCGGCAGCGAGCCGCAGTGCTGGGCTTCGATGTGCTTTTCGCCGAACCTGATACCAGCTCGGGCCTGCCCGTTCTGCGCCAGCTCGCCGCCGGACCGTGGCACGACGATCCGAAGTTCGCCGCCGAGATCGAGCGGCTCGCGCCGCAGCTCGATCACGACGCCCTGTTCGCGAAATCGCTCGCCGGCCGGCGCGTGGCGCTCGGCTACTACTTCACACAAGCGGCGGAGGCGCGCGCCACCGGGCGGCTGCCGACGCCGGCGCTGCTGGCCCAGGCCTTTCCTCCGGGACTGGACTACGTCGCGCGCTGGAACGGCTTCGGCGCCAACATCCCGGCACTGGCGACGGCTGCGCCGGAAGCCGGCTTCTTCAATGTCGTGCTCGATCCGCACGAGGATGGCGTCGTGCGCTCGGTACCGCTGCTCGCCCGCTACGACGGCCCGGACGCACACCCCGGCTACTACGCGTCGCTCGCGCTGGTCGTGCACCGGCTGATCGAGGGATCGCCGCCCGCCCTGACACCCGTGTTCGCGCCGGCTGCCAGCCCGGGCGGATCGCCGGCGCTGGAAGCCCTGCAGCTGAGCACGGGCGCCGCCCGCCTGCGCGTGCCGGTCGACCAGAGCGCCAGCATGCTGGTGCCCTTCCGCGGCCCCGGCGGTGCGCGCGGCGGCTCCTTTCGCTACGTGCCCGCGGCACAGGTTTTGGCCGGCGCGCTCGGCCCCGGCGAGCTCGAAGGAAAGGTGGTGCTCATCGGCACCACCGCCCCCGGCCTGCAGGACCTGCGATCGACACCTGTCGGCGCTGTCTTCCCTGGCGTGGAAGTGCACGCCAACATCATCTCCGGCCTCATGGACCGGCGACTGCTCGTTGCGCCCGACTACGCCGCCGGCTACGAGCTCGTCACGGTGCTCGCCGCGGGGCTGCTGCTGGCCGTCGGACTGTCGCTGTTATCGGCGCCGCGGGCGGCCCTGCTTGCCTTGTTCACTGCGGCCGCCTTGGCGGGGCTGAACAGCTGGCTCTACCTCGAGGCCGGCCTGGTGCTGCCGCTGGCAGCCGCACTCGTCATGGTGCCGCTCGCCTTCGCCTTCAGTATGAGCTGGGGCTATTTCGTCGAGGCGCGCGCCAGCCGCAGCCTGGCCAGGCTCTTCGGCACCTACGTGCCGCCGCAGCTGGTCGACGAGATGCGCGCCGACCCCAGCCGCTACAGCATGCGGGCCCAGGGCAAGCAGCTCACCGTCATGTTCTGCGACATGCGCGGCTTCACCCGGCTGTCGGAGCAGATGGCGCCCGTCGAGCTGCAGGCCTTCCTGAACACCGTCTTCAGCCGCCTGACCCAGATCATCAGCGAGCACCGGGGCACCATCGACAAGTACATGGGCGACTGCGTCATGGCCTTCTGGGGCGCACCGGTCGACACGCCCGGCCACGCCGCCCTGGCCGTCGAGGCCGCCCTGCACATGGCCGCGGCCGTGCGGGAGATCAACGGCGCGCATCGCGACAGTGGGCGTCCAGAGATCAGCGTGGGCATCGGCATCAACACCGGCCTCATGAGCGTCGGCGACATGGGCTCCGCCGTGCGGCGTAGCTACACCGTGGTCGGCGACGCGGTCAACCTCGCTTCCCGGCTCGAAGGGCTGAGCAGCCACTACGGCATCGAGATCGTCGCCAGCGCCGCGACCCAGAGCGCGGCCCCGGACTTCGTCTGGCAGGAACTCGATCTGGTGCGGGTCAAGGGCAAGGCCCGGGCCGTCCGGATCTTCACCCCCCTGGGCCGGATGGGCGATTCGGCAGAGGGGTCGCACGAGGCGCTCGTGCAGTGGGCTCGTACACTCGACGCTTACCGCGCGCAGGATTGGTATCGAGCGCAACACCTGCTGGCCCCGCTGCTCGCTGCCGATGCCAAAAAAGTCCTTTACCAGTTGTACGCCGAACGTTTAGCCTCGCTGGCGTTGCGGCCCAAGGACCCCGACTGGGACGGCGCAACCCGGTTCGACAGCAAATAGCAGATAAGGGCTCTCGCAAAATGCAGGTGCGCGTGTTGGGGTGCTCGGGCGCCATCGCCAAGGACTGCCGCACGACCTCGTTCTTGGTCGACAGCGATCTGCTGGTCGACGCCGGCACCGGCGTCGGCGACCTGAGCCTCGAAGAAATGGGCGCCATCGACGACGTCGTGCTCACCCATTCCCACCTCGACCACGTGGCCGCATTGCCGCTGATGCTCGACGCGGTCGCCAGCCGCCGCAACAAGCCGCTGCGCGTGCATGCCCTGCGCGCGACCATCGAGGCGCTGCGGGCCCACGTGTTCAACAACGTCATTTGGCCGGATTTCGCGAGCATTCCCAGCCTAGAGGCACCGTTCGTGAGCTTCCACGACATCGTGGTCGGGCAGGAGCTCCAGTTGGGAACGCAGGCGCCGAAGAACATCGAGGTGCTGCCGGCCGTCCACACCGTGCCGGCCTGCGGCTATGCCGTGCGCTGCGCCAAGGGCGGGCCGCATTGGGTCTTCAGCGGGGATACCGAGCGCAATCCGGCGTTCTGGCAGCGGGTGAATCAGCTGGATGTGGCGATGCTGGTGATCGAGACGGCATTCAGCAACCGGGAGCAGGCCCTGGCGCGGCGCAGCCTTCATTTGTCGCCGGCGACGCTGGCGGATGAATTGGCGCACATTCCGGTGGACAAGGGCTACCCGATCTACATCACGCACACCAAGCCGGCGGAGACCGAGGAGATCATGAGCCAGATTGCCGGGCTGGCGGATGGGTCGCAGATGCACGGGGGGGGGCGGGGGTGGGACATTCGGTGGCTGGAGGCGGCGAGGGTGCTGCAGGTCTGACTTGGAGCGTCGGCGGACTGACAAATTTGTCGGTCCGCTGTTCTTCGGGAACAACAAAATCTGTCACACGCTGTAACTGACACCGGAGCTTGTAAGCTCTTTTACTTCAGTCGGGCAGTTGTAACGAGGTGGCACGGATGCTGCGGAAGGTTGAACGCACCGGGGGCCCCTCCTCGGCCATCAACCAACAGGAGTTTCTTGAATGAACCGTCGTTCTATCGCACGCAACGTGCAAAAGGGTTTCACCCTTATCGAATTGATGATCGTTGTGGCGATCATCGGTATCTTGGCGGCCGTGGCGCTGCCGGCTTATCAGGATTACACCGTCCGGGCGAAGGTTACAGAAGGCCTGAGCTTAGCCGGCGCAGCAAAGACCGCTGTCGCAGAGAACGCTGCTAACGGGGCCCCTTACGCCTCTGGCTGGACGGCCCCTGCTGCAACTAAGAACGTGGCGAGCATGACAATCGACCAAGCTGCCGGCTACATCACCATCACATTTGACGGTTCTATTGATGGCGGCAGCAAGACGTTAATTCTGAACCCGATCAACGGCAGTAAGACTGCGGGCCAAGTGTTCACCGGTGGCACCGCGACTTCAACCACGATTCCTACGGCTGGCTCAATCAGCTGGACTTGCACCTCAGGAGGCACTCCGGCCGCTGTTCTGGGCCAGAAGGGCACGCTGCAGGGCAAATACGCCCCCGCCGAGTGCCGGACCTGATTTCGCGACGCTTAAATGAGAAGGCCGCCCTCGGGTGGCTTTCTTTTTTTGCAATCTTCTGCTCTGCACTGCTTGGCTGTCTCAACCCTCTGCAGCATGGCGCAAAAGATCCAATTTTTGACCAAGGGGTAGCATTGTTGAGCCAAGCTACGAAGTAGATCGACTTTCTGCGCAATATTGGCCGGGCAGTGACATGGTGTTTTTTGACAGCCCCGTGTGTGAGGTACACTGGCCAACAGGAAAGCATGTCAAACGCAGGGTGCAATATGACCACTATTGAAAAATTTATTGATGATTTTCTAGTTGCAGTTGATTTTCAGGAGATGGTTAAAGTTGAACCAGAAACTGAACTCCGCTCACTACCCGAGTGGGACTCGCTTGCAGCTCTAGGCGTAATTGTTATGTTCGACGTGGACTATGGGAAGACTATAGTTGGGGATGATTTAAAGGATTGCGCAACCGTCGCCGATCTTTACAAGCTTCTGGGGTAATTATGGGCTTGTGTACTATTCACAACGTCCGTCTTGCAGGCATGACTTCCTGCGTTCCGAAGAGGATGTTGTCAAACTTGGAAGACTGCCCTCCTACTAAGCGATCAGAGCGAGAACGACTCGTCCGAAACATTGGCATTCGAAATCGCCGCATCTGCCCTGACTGGCAATGTTTTTCGGATTTAGCATTCGATGCCACTGAGAAGTTATTGGCTGAATTGGAGTGGGGTCGGGATGAAATCGACGCGCTTATTGTCATCACACAATCGCCAGACTACCTGATCCCTTCTACGGCAATCATCCTCCAAGATAGATTAGAGCTCTCGCATTCCATCATTGCCTTTGACGTCAATCTGGGCTGCTCTGGATATCCTTTTGGCATTCATCTGCTTGGAAGTATGATCTCTGCCGGAGTCATTAAAAAGGCTCTGCTCTTGGTGGGGGATAAATCGGCCAATATCAACGATCCTTTGTTTTCCGATGCGGGAACTGCGACGGCCTTGGAATTCGATCCAAACGCCGCGCCCATGTACTTCGATCTAAACAGCGACGGCAGTGGATACAAGGCGATCATTAAGCCGGTGGGCGGACATCGAGAGCCCTATGCCTACCATCACGGAATCCCGACCCGCGACGCCCATGGCGATTTGCATTGGCCTGACGAATTGGTTCTCGACGGTCCCGCCGTATTGAGCTTTTCCACTCAGCGCGTCCCCCCCTCAGTCACACGGGCATTGGAATATGCCGGCCTCATTAAGGACCAGGTAGATCACTTCGTGTTCCACCAAGCCAACCGGATGATCAACGAGACCATCCGCAAGAAGTTGGGCCTTCCCCAAGAAAAGGTGCCCTCTACGCTGCAAGATTTCGGCAATACCAGCGGCGCATCGTTGCCCGTGACAATGACGGTGTGCCTTAACGAAACGCTGTCCAGGGGGAAGCACAAGGTGCTGCTAAGCGGGTTCGGGATCGGCTTGTCATGGGGCGTCTGTATTTTGGACATCGAGAATGCAAAGTTTCCGGCCCTGCTGGAATCCTGATTCATGGAATCCACTAACCCGTTCTCGCTAACCGACCGGCGCATTCTCGTCACGGGCGCAACGTCCGGCCTGGGGTATGCGATCGCCTTGGCCTGTGCACACATGGGCGCAGAAGTGCTCGGCGCTGGGCGGGACGAGGAACGTCTGCGACGCACACAGCAGGCGCTAGAGGCAGCGTCCCCCAGGCCTCATCGCACGGTCCGCGCAGACTTGACGCAAGCTGCGGATCGCGAGGCACTGGTCGCCTCTCTGGGCGCGCCGATCCATGGCTTGGCCCATAGCGCCGGTATTTCCCGGCTGTCCCCCGTCCGAATGCTGACCCAACAGCACCTGCAGGAAGTGCAGGCCATCAATGTGGATGCGCCAATGCTGCTGACCCAGGCACTGCTCAAGCGCAACCTGATCGCCGCAAACGGTTCGATCATGTTCATCGCCTCCATTGCCGCTCACATAGGCGTGCCAGGCGTAGCAGCCTATTCGGGAACGAAAGCGGCGCTCATCGCGATGATGCGTTGCTTGGCCATGGAGGTGGTGAAGCGGCGCATCCGCGCCAACTGCCTGTCTCCCGCGTTGGTCGAGACTCCTTTGCTTGACGCTACCGCGACGATGGTTGGCTCCATGGAAGAAGAACGCAAGAACTACCCATTGGGATTTGGCAAGCCCGAGGACGTGGCCAATGCGGCCGTGTTTCTGCTGTCCGACGCAAGCCGCTGGATCACCGGAACCACCATCGTCATGGACGGTGGTTTGACCATTAGCTAGGCTGAGCATGCAAGACAACCGCCGCACTCTGCTGATCGTCGGCGCCGGCGGCTTCGGGCGCGAAGTGCTTGGATACATCGAGGACGACAACCCGCTGTTTCGCGTCAAGGGCTTCCTGGACGGTCGCAGCCATGTGCTCGACGCGACGCCGCGCAGCGTCGGCATCGTGGGCGATCCGCTCACCTATCAGCCCCAATCCGACGAAGTGTTCATGGCGGCGTTGGGGGATCCCCAAATGCGCTTCAAATTCACCGCGGTACTGCGCGATGTGCATAACGTCGACTTCGCCACGGTCGTGCACCCGCGCGCCAACATCAGCCGGCACGCCCGCTTGCGCCATGGCTGCATCATTGCGCCCCAGGTCGGCATCTCGGTGGACGTCCAGATCGGCGAATTCACGTGCATTCAGGAATACACCGTGGTCGGCCACGATGCCCAGATCGGCAACTGGTGCCAGATCAACAGCCACTGCACCATCGCCGGCGGCGCACGCATCGGGAACTTCGTGACTATCCATCCCAACAGCGTTGTCACCAGCCGTGCCGCGATCGGCGACGGTGCTGTAGTGGCTCCGGGCAGTGTGGTCATAGGACGAATCCCGGCCGGCGTCACGGTGTTGGGCAATCCGGCACGGCGGTTCAGCTTTCGATGACATCTGGGGCACTTACAGGATTTGTTATGGATTCAATGACCACTCATTCGGACTCCTGGCGCTGCCGTGATATCGAGCCTGCGAACGCGCTATCACTTCTCAGAGCGATGGTCGAAGAGGCCTCGAGCGATCCCTTGTTCTGCATACCGACGAAGGCATCTCGCATCTGGAATACGAGCGGCCCGGAAACCGAGGTGGTGTTGCTGGGGGCGACGCCGTTCAGTCGCACCTTCTTGTCGGAGGCGAGCGGCCACTGTCGCGTCGTCGGCGTGCTGGACGACTTCAGAGCTCCATCGGGAGAGCTGTTCGAGGGTCATCCCATCATCGATACGGCAACTCTGCTGGCGATGGCAGGACGATCAGAGCGCCTCATTACGGTCAGCGGCTGCCGCTACGACTTTTCTCGGCGTCACTTTAAGCGTCTGACGGCGACCCATGACAT
The DNA here is from genome assembly GCF_051400855.1 of Variovorax stachyos. Classification (NCBI taxonomy): domain Bacteria; kingdom Pseudomonadati; phylum Pseudomonadota; class Betaproteobacteria; order Burkholderiales; family Comamonadaceae; genus Variovorax; species Variovorax stachyos. Next base: position 150,962 of record NZ_JBLFFN010000006.1, read on the forward strand.
CCCCCATCTCAATTTTGAGCAGGCAATGCGTCTGCTGCGTCTGAATCCAGCCAAGGATCATCGTGTAGAGGACTGGGGACCCACCATCCTTGGGCGCTGGCCTGAATGGTTGCAGCTGGCCGATCGAATGGAGGACGAGCTCTCCCGGCACACGCTCTACGGCGTCCTGATGACCCATTTGTCGTGCAATCCGGAGTGGGCTCTGCATATCGCCCGGCCTTACTGCACGCTGTACTTCCGATCGGGTCTCTGGACGACCACTTCTCGCGAGCGATTCGCGGACTGCGGTGCCTCTATTGCGGAGTCCACCAGCGCACTCATGGACGTGACGGACGGCAAGTTCGAGCGCATCTGGATGATTGAGCCAGACCGCAAGAACGTTGAGACCCTGCGCAAATTCAAGAAGAACCTTGCCGAGTCATGGTCCGATCGGATAACCATCCATGCTTGCGCGCTCAGTGATGCCCCCTCGCGCATGGCGTTTCGGCACGAAGGCGGCCACGGCGGGACTCTTGCCGAGTCGGCTGACTTGCGGGCAGAGGACTACGTCGATGTCGCGCGGCTTGATGACCTACTCGATATGGAGCCCACGCTCGTCAAGATGGACATCGAAGGGGCGGAGCTCGCTGCGCTGCAAGGTGCGGCAGCGTGCGTGAGTGCTGCCCGTCCCAAGCTGGCACTGTCCGCCTATCATCGCGCGTCCGACCTGCTCGATCTCAGCGAGGCTGCCTTGCGCCTCAATCCGGACTACCGCATTGGCTTGAGGCACCATACGGAGGAGCGCTGGGATACCTGCCTTTACTGCTACTGATGCAGGCAGGCCTGCCTCTTTAATCTCGAAGCGCGCCATGAGTGCTCCCCGCATCAAACCGTACCAATACACTAGCGCAGATCATCATGCGGCCGAATTGGACACCTGCTTTCGACGCTCATGGATCTTCGTAGGCCTGCGGCTCCAGCTGCAAGGACTTTCACACCAGGGTGTCAGGGTCGGCAAGACGAATCTCCTGCTGCAATGCGACAGCAAGGGAACGCCCCGCGCTTTTCTGAACGTTTGCTCCCATCGCCAAGCCCAGCTGTGCGAGCACGGACCACACGACGGCCCGGTGCGCTGCCCATATCACGGTTGGGTGTATGACCGGGACGGCGTGCCTGTGGGTATTCCTCAGAAGCAGGCTTTTCCCCACGTGGTGGCGGAGCCTCGCCAGTTCAGGCTGACAGAGTTCGCGTGCGAAGCAGCCGGACAGTTCATCTTTGTTCGGCTTTCCGACGAGGGGCCCTCACTGCAGGACTATCTTGGAAGCCAGTACCGCTTCCTGGTGCGCGCCAGCGAGGGCATGTGCAGCGTGCAGGACGAGTTCCGTCAGGACGTCGCAGCCAACTGGAAGGTGGCCATCGAAAATTCTCTGGAGGGCTACCACGTGCCGGCGGTGCACTCGCGCACGTTTATGCAGGTCGATGGCATGGACAGTACGGAAAGCGCCCCGCGGTTCTTCTTTCAAGACCGCCTTCACAGCCATCTCGAGCACGCCGCAGACCCCGGATGGGTCGCCCGCTTCGCTCGCATGGAATCAAAGATCGGCCAATGGCCTTGGCGCTTCGAGCACTACACGCACCACTTCATCTTCCCGAACCTGACCGTCACTTCATTCATGGGCTACAGCTTTCACGTTCAAAGCTTCGAGCCTACGGCCGCCGATTGCACGACCATCCACTCCCGCACAGTGGGTGTGGAGTTCACCAATGCGACCGCCGCGGGCACCAAAATGATGGAACACATCTACGCAGACGGCCACGCCTTCACGCGCAGGGTTTTCGACGAGGATGGCGGAATTTGCCGGAAGGTCCAAGCCGGACTTCAGTGTGCAGTGCGTACAGCGGTCCTAGGCGAAGGCATCGAAGACCGCGTCAAGCACTTTCATCAAGCCTACGCCCAAGCCGCAGGCCCCGAGACCAACTGAACCTGCGAATCAGAAGACCAAGCTTCCCGTACGAGGCCGATGATTCGCGCTAAATCCTGTGCCGCAAGTGCCGGATAGATTGGTAGACAAAGTATCCTTTGCGCGGCAAGCGTAGCCGCCGGCAGGTTTTCGGCTTGCGCTGACGGCATTCTTCTATACATCGGAAAGCTTGCAATCAAGGGATAGAAGTACCGCCGTGCGTGGATGCCGTTGTCCTTGAGCTTCTGATACAGCGCGTCGCGACTCATCGGATATTCAGGCTCAACCAAGATCGGAAAGTACGAGTAGTTGAAAACCTGGTCACTCTTCCTCTGCGGAAGGCTGATCCCGGGCAGATCGGCGAGCGCGGCGCGGTAGGTTGCGTCGACGCGCTCACGTTGCGCCAGTGCAGCATCAATATGCCCAAGCTGAAGTATGCCAATGGCGGCGTTGATTTCGCTCATCTTGCCATTAATGCCGGCGGCGACTACCGTCGTCTCATTTACGAAGCCAAAATTCTTCAAGTGGTCGATATGCTGCTTTGTCTTGGCGTCCGGGCACACGATGGCGCCCCCCTCGAAGGTGGTGAAAACCTTAGTGGCATGAAAGCTCAGCACCGAAAGATCACCATGGCGTAGCACGCTGCCATCGGCGTCACGAACACCGAAGGCGTGGGCTGCATCGTAGATGACCTTCAGGTTATACCTGTCGGCGATTTCCTGGATCGCTACGACGTCGCATGGGTAACCATAGCAATGCACCGGCATGATGGCGGATGTGCGCGGAGTGATCGCCGCCTCGATCTTCGACGGATCGAGGTTCATCGTTCGAGGGTCGATGTCCACGAAAACAGGTTCGATCCTGTTCCATAGCAGCGAGTGCGCAGTTGCCACAAATGAATATGGCGTGGTAATGACTTCACCCGTCACGCGCAACGCCTGCAGCGCCGTCACCAAGCCCAACGTGCCGTTCGAGAAAAGTGCCAGATGCTTGACGCCTAAATAGTCACACAAGGCACCTTCGAGTTGCTGGTGAAATTTGCCGCCATTGGTCAGCATCTTGCTGGACCATATTTCTTCCAGATACGGTAGAAATTCCTCCAACGGAGGTAGATGAGGCTGCGCGACGTAAATTGGTTGAGTCATATGTTACTGAGGCGCGGTCATTCGGCTGATGTTTACGACTCAACTTCGAGCGGCACTTTCGCCGGATTCTGGCAGTACTCCGCCCAGCATTTTCGCAGCGCACCCTCGAGTGAAGCTGTCACCTGTATCGCCAAGGCACTTGTAACTGACGCCATATTTTCCCTCAAAGCTTGGCGAACGTCGACCAGTTTCTCAGGGTGACTAAAAAAGTAAAGCGCCTTCTCGACGTAGTCTTTTTTAGTGTCGGCGCAAAAATCAGGGAAGCCGAGGCCGTGCATCGCTGCCGCTCCTACTTTGGATAATGCGGTATCTCCATGACGCGCGACAATTGGAACACCCATCCAAAGCGAATGAAAAGTGGTCGTTCCTCCGTTATAGGGAAATGTATCCAGCGCCAAATCAATCCTGTGATGCAACTCCAAATACTCCTTTAGAGAGACCTTCGGTTGAAACATCACTCGACTTTCATCGACACCATGCGCGCGAAATTTTGCAGCAAGCAGATCGGCAAAGTTGGGAGTTGAGTTTCCAATCATCAGCCGGGACCCTGGGCTTCTTCTGAGTATTTCAGCCCACAGCAGAACAATTTCATTTGATATCTTCGAAGGATTATTGAGGCAAGCAAACGTAAATGGGCTACCCTCCAAAACCGGAAGTCCATTGACCGGTGGACTGTCCGGCGAAGGGCTGAAAGTTCCGCTGGAGGGTAGACGAAGGAGCCTCTCCGAATGAAAGATTTCGCTAGTACCAGTAGGATCGAGCGACTCTTCCGTGATCCGAAAATCGATGGCGCTGAGGCCGGTGGACGCCTGGTAGCCCAACCAAGTCATCTGGACCGGAGCAGGCTTGCGCGCAAAAGTGAGCAGGCGATTGCGGCCCGTGTGGCCGGAAAGATCGATCAGAATATCGATTCTGTCGGCGCGAATTTTTTGCGCCAGATCATCGTCGGAAGCTACGGTGCAGTTGGTCCAGTGATCCGCGAGCTTCCTGATTCGCTCAGACACCTCATCGTGAACAGGGTGCGAGTAGTAGCAATAGATCTCAAATTTAAGGCGATCGTGATTCTTGAGGATGGGCTCAATAAAAAAAGCCAGCGAATGATTGCGAAAATCCCCTGAAACGTATCCGATTTTCAACTTTCTTTGAGGCGAAAGATCATTCTCATAACCTCCCCAATTCGCCCTGAGCGGGGTTTCAAATCGGCGGGAGAATTCGAGATGTGCCTCGAATTTCTCCTTCGCTGAAAGCTGCGTGCTGTACTGAATACAGAGCAAATAGTTGCTGAGAACTGGAGCTTCGTCTGGCGCTAGCGAAAATGCCTTTCCTATCGATCCGACAGCCTCTTCGATGCGTCCGATCTGCATCAAAGAGTTGCCCAGATTCGAAAGAAAATGCGGCGAGTCGGGAGCCAGCGCTGCTGCCCTTTGATAGGCAACTACGGCTGCGGCGTAATCTGCACGCTCGGCAAGCAAATTGCCTAGATAGAAATGAAAATCGGCATTCTGTGGATAGTTGAGGATGCCCTCTTCAATAAGGGCCTGGGCGCGATCCGCCTTTCCCTGGTTGAACAACAGAAGACAAAAATCGCAGTAGATCTCTTCGAGGCCAGGTGCAAGAGCGTGGGCGGTGGTCCATGCCGTCTCTGCTGCGCCGATCGCGCCCAACTCGGCATGAGCCTTCCCCAGCATATAAAAGCCGTCTGCACTTTGTGGGTCCAGTGCAGTAGCGGCCAACAACGGGCCGATGGCAGCTTCAAAGTCTCCGAGCTGGACAAGAGCGAAGCCAAGCCCGATGTGACCGGATGGATGAGTGACGTCAGCCGCAATCGATTTCTTGTAGAGATCGGCTGCTTCCGCGAATTTTTGGTCCCGTATCGCGGCGTTTCCCTGCAGCCGGAATGCCGACGCGTCAGATGCAGCCGCCGTCGAGGTTTGAACAGGTTGGCGAGGGGAGACACTGCCGCTGCTGGTGGCTCGGCCTCTCCTCAGATAATTGATGACGGAGCTGAGCATGCTATTTGCCTATTTGCACTTGAGAAGAAGCCACGTTGTGGTCTTCTCGGAGAACTCCTCGTCGTAGCCGTTGTCGAGGAGAGTGAATTTGAATGCACTGCCAAGCTGCGCCTTCGTGTAGATGTTGAGCCGGTGGTGCTTTTTGAACTCCTCCAGCTTTTTTTCCACCAGATTGAATGCTGCGTCATGCCTCTTTTCATGCTTTCTACTTAACTTGGCCTGAGTTTGCTTTTGTGCCTCGTTGAGTGTCCGCTGACTGATAAGCAGCGCCATCTCCGTGCCAAACTTCTTTGCTTCCGTGGCATCGAACCATTTTCCAGGCATGATTTAGTACTAACCCAAGGTCGAAAATAGGCAGCGCGTCAGGTGCCGCCGCGGTGCGGGGAGAGCAGACTCGCTGCTCCTTTCCAGAGATGGCGCAAGCATAGTCGCGTCTTTGAAGAAATACGCGAGCACGGTTCCTGCTTGGGTCGCTGTCCCGGACAAAATTCTCAGTGCGCGTCCGCTTACACGGTTTCTCCGGCTAGATCGCGGCATCGCGTATCAGGAAAATGGCACTGCCCGCGTCCATTGCGCAGCGCGTCTTCGTCCCTTCAGCGTCAGTAAGGCACTCCAAGTGCAAGGTTTACGCAGTGGGGAAGCACAAGCACAGTTTCACTCGCAACGGCCGACGAGCGGCCCCTAGCAGTGGCTGAACGGCGCATGAAATTCTCACACGTCCGTGACAATTCGTCACATGTCTGACGAATCCTCACCCGCCCCCAGCTGCGCGCGTGGCCACGCCAGAGGATTCACGTTGATCGAGCTTCTTGTAACGATCGTGGTTCTGGCCTTGCTGCTTAGCTTGGCACTGCCTGGCATGCGCGACTTCTTGGTGGGCAATCGACTCTCCACGAACGTCAATGGCTTCATCGGCCTAGTCAACTATGCACGCAGCGAGGCCATAGTCCGGAACCAGGATGTGGTGATTTGCCCGAAGAATTCCAGCACGATCGCATGCGTTTCCCAGACCGGCTGGAACACTCTCGAGATCCAGGCTTTTGTGGATGAGAACGGCAATGGCGATCGCGACGCCGCGGAGGTCTTGCTCAAGACCACCGCGGCCGTGGATCCGAGCGATGCCCAAACGGGCTTCGACAGCTCTGCCGCCTCGGGCAAGGTGATTTTCGGCAGCGCAGGGTTCGCCCGTACTGCGGTGTCTTTCAAGATCTACGCCAAGTCATCGGACTCCGACTATCAGGCCCGCTTCGGACGAACGGTCTGCGTCAGCAAGGCCGGTCGCGTTCGCGTAGCCGCCTACACCGTGACGAGCTGCCCCGACTTCTAGGAACGTGGACATGGCCATGAGCATCCCTTACCGCTGCAGATCCCAGCAGGGCGCAACTCTGATTGAGGCGCTCGTTTCCATCCTCATCATGTCGTTCGGGCTGCTCGGCTTGGCAGGTCTGCAGGCCGGTGCCCTCGGGTTCCAGAAGTCGGCATGGTCCACCCATCGCGTCGCCGAATTCACAGGCAACTTCGGCGAACGCGTGCGCGCGAATCCCAAGGCGATCGACGCCGACTATCAGTACACGGCCAACTACGCTACAGGCAAAGCGGCGAGCTTGACCAAGTTGAACTGCCGAACCTCTACGACAGTCTGCACGCCCGCCCAAGTTGCTGCCGACGATCTCGCCGATCTGCTGCAGAAAGCGCAATCCTCATTGCCGCAGGGCTCGATGCAGATCACAGGGACGATAACGAACGGTTTCGTCATCACGGCGCTGTACTTCGACAAGGACTTTCGGAAAGCCGACGGCACCTTGGACACGTCGGCGACCTGCACAGCAACCACGACAGGACTGAACTGGCGCAACTGCTGCCCCGATACAGCGTCGGCTCCGGATGGCGTGCGCTGCCGCCGCTTCACGATCATTCCTTGATCAAGGCTGCGCATGCCAACCCCTCCCTACCCCCGCAGCCGCAACCGCGGCGTCACGCTGATCGAACTGATGGTCGGCATTACGATCGGATTGGTTCTGGTCGTCATTGCCTCGTCCATCTATCTGTACTCGAAGCAGTCCTACAACGCGGTTGCCGAGAACTCGCAAATGGAAGAGAACGGCCGCTTTGCGCTGGACCTGCTCACCAAGTACATCCAGAGCGCCGGGTTTGCCATGGTCGATCCGACGGCACCAGGGCCCCAATTGCCGCTGGAAGACAAGCTAGCAGGTTGCGAATTCGGCTACACCAATGCGACTGCGCCGACGACGCTTGCCAACCTTGGGTGCCGCACCGCAACTCCGACAGGGGAGCGGAAGTCCGCTTCCATCTTCTCCCGGTATGAGACGGACCAGTTCGCATCGTCGACCGGCAAGCAGCAGGGCTATGGCTGCACTAACGAGGCAGCGGCCAGCAAGCAGGTGAGCGGCGTGCAGACCTACGAGGTTCGTTCTTATTTCTTCGTCTCGTATGTCACCGCTCAAACGCCCTCCGGCACCAAGTCGATGGGACAGTTGAGCTGCGTTTCTGACAGCACCGCTATTGTCGATGGCGTCCTCGGCACCGTGGCCCTGCAGGTACAGCCGCTGGTCCCGGGCATCGAGCAGATCTACGTCGGCTACATCTCCGCGGCTGGCAAGCTCAGCACGACGCCCCCCACGACGGCCGCTGCATGGAAAGATGTTGCGGCCATCGAGCTGTGCGTGCTCGCGAGAACGGTGCAGGCATCAGGCAACGACACCACCGCCCAATTCACCGATTGCTATGGAACGGCCATCACTGCCGGGCCATCCGAAAGTTATCGCGCCCTTCGTACCACGGTTGCGCTGCGAAACACCGCCACGCTATGAACATGTCAAGCTCTTCGATTCGCCCGCCAGTCGGCGGCCCATCGAGCCAGCGCGGCATCTCGCTCTTCATGGTCATGATCTTCCTGGTCATCCTGAGCGTGATCGGCGTGACGGCTATTCAAAGCTCGACCTTCTCCGCCCGCATCGCCGGCAATGAGGCCGACCGCACCTTGGCCTTCCAGGCCGCCGAGTCCGCGCTGCGTGATGCCGAGAAGGACATCAATGGCTCGTGCGTGGCCGCCAATTGCCGCAGCACGCCCATCTCGCCGGAAACGGCGGACATCTTCAACGCGACCTGCGCACTCGGCCTGTGCCTGCCCAACAGCACTGCGCCCGTCTGGGAGACCAAGGCCAACTGGACGACCTCTGGCCGGGCGGCAAGCTACGGAACCTATACAGGGGCCACGGCCTTGCCCGTGGTCTCCCAGCAGCCCCAATACCTCATTGAGTACTTCAAGCTCGGTGAAACGTTTATCTACCGCGTTACCGCCGTTGGGTACGGCGCCAACAGCTCGACCCAGGTCATGCTGCAAACCTCTGTGAAGGCATTGAAATGATCGCCCGAAAATTTCAGTCGTTGAGCCGCTGGACAGGCGCACTTCTGCTCGCAGCAAGCGCCCTGATCGCAACGTCGACGCAGGCGGTCAACCTCACTCCGCTGCCCCCGTATCTCACAGAGACCAAGGGTTCTCCGATGGTGATGCTCAATCTGTCGCGCGACCATCAGCTTTCCTATAAGGCCTATAACGAGTTCTCCGATCTCGACGGCGACGGAACGATAGAAACGCAGTACAGCCACGCCTACAGCTATTACGGCTATTTCGACAACGAACGCTGCTACACCTACAGCACCGCAGCCAATACCTACGTACCCTCGCGGAAAGTGAATTCGACAACGCGTTACTGCAACTACGGCGGCGCGATCGTCAATGAGTGGAGTGGCAACTTTCTGAACTGGGCAACGATGACCCGGATGGACGTGGTTCGACGCATCCTCTACGGCGGCACGCGGAGCACGGACAGCGACACTTCGACGGTCCTCGAGCGCGCGCATCTGCCGACCGACGCTCATGCGTTCGCGAAGTACTACAACAATACCGACATCGCTCAGCTGACCCCCTTCTCGGGAACCAACGAGATCACGATCTGCAATGCGACGTTCCGCAACGGCACATCGAACCGCTACTCACACGACCCTGTGGGACCGCCGGCCATGCTGGTCGCGAACGGCAACTTCTCCTTGTGGAATTCGAATGAGCGTTGGCAATGCTACTGGTCAGAAGACAAGGGTGCGAGTAACGGAAATAACTCCACCATCACGGGCCTGAGTGCAGCTGGCAGCAACCCATCTCGTGCGAACGATGGTCTCGGCACGGGCGTTGAAAAAGGCACCTACACAGTCAGGATCGAAGTCTGCAAGACTGGGCTCGATGGCGCGGCGGCAGGCGTTGCCTCCTTCACTAAGGACGAGAGCAGCAGGTGCAAGCTTTATCCGTCTGGGGTGTACAAGCCCGTTGGCTTGCTGCAGAAGTACGGAGAGCGCAACGAAGCAGCGTTCGGCTTGATCACGGGGAGCTACACCAAGAATATCTCCGGGGGCGTGTTGCGCAAGAACGTTTCATCCTTCGCGCCCGAGGTGAACGTCGACACCGGGCAGTTCAATGCGGTCAACGGCATTGTCTCGACGATGAACAAGCTGCGGATCTACGGCTATGACTATGCGGATGGAACGTACACAGCCGGTGGTGTCGACAACTGCAATTTCGGCTTGATCGGTCTGACGGAAGGGCAATGCGGAAGCTGGGGCAATCCGATCGGCGAGATGTATCTCGAGTCTCTTCGTTACCTGGCAGGAGCGTCGGCGGCGACAGCGGCCTTCAATACCACTGATGGCAAGGATGCCGCGCTGGGATTGACTGTCGCCACGTGGTCCGATCCTTTTGCACCATCAACGGTGGCCGCGTTCGGCGATCGCACTTGCCGGCGCTCGAGCGTGATCAACTTCAACGCCAGCGTCAGTTCCTACGACAATGACCAATGGGCCAGCGCCAGTGGCGTCGCTGGCCTTACGGAGGCGATCGTCACCTCACGGACAAACGACATCGGCACTGCGGAAGGCCTCTACGCAACAGGCAAGAAATGGTCGATCGGCCGGACGGCGACAAACACCAACAATCTCTGCAACGACAAGTCGATGAGTGCGCTGGCAACCAGCGTCGGAATTTGTCCCGAGGCGCCAACAGGTTACGGTGGATTCAAGATGGTAGGCGCAGCCCTGTACGCGCATACCAATCGCATCAGGACGGACATCACCGCGCCCACCTCCAACACGCGAGCTTTCAAGGTAGATACCTATGGCGTCGCGCTCGCGACTTCAACTCCTCGTATCAAGGTTCCAGTGCCCAACCAGGCGGGCAAGTACGTCGTCATCCAACCAGCCATGCGATTGTTCTCCGGGACCGGTGGCGGCGGCGCGCTAGTCGATTTTCGGGTCGTTTCACAGACGCCCACCTACGGCAAGTTCATAGTTCAATGGGAAGACTCCGAACAAGGTGGCGACTACGACCAGGACATGTGGGGCACCCTCGAATACTCCGTCAGCGCCAGTGGCAACATCAGCGTCAGCACCTATGCAGCCTTCCAGTCAACACCCCACATCCTGGGCTTTGGCTATGCGATTGCGGGCACCAACGGTAAGGACGGCGTTCACTTCCACTCCGGGATTAACGACGCCGATTTCGTCGATCCGGTGAGCATTGGTGGGCTGGTCACGCCTGCTGCCAACGTCAATGCGACCGGCGGCTGCAACAACTGCAACTCCCAGCAGGCGAAGACGACAGCCGTGTACGGCATGACGGGCGTTACCGGCGAGGCGCTGCAGGATCCGATGTGGTATGCAGCCAAGTACGGCGGGTTCGATCGCACGGTGGTGCCCAGCTACACCTCCGGCTCGGTCTTGCCGGCCGCTGCATGGGATTCAAAGAAGTCCGATGGTTCCGTGGGCAGCGACGGCATTCCTGACAACTACTTCTATGCGATCGACCCCGCCGAGCTCGAACGCTCGCTGAACAACATTTTCTCCACCATCCTGCGCGCAGGCGGTGCGGCGCCCGCGGCCGCCACTACATCACGCACCCAGGCTGGCGGCTATGTGTATTCCAGCACGCACAGCATCAAGGCGAAGGTGGTTGGTGACGATGTCGACGCAGACGCCAGCGGTCAGTTCTTGCGCTACAGCTTTGCCAGTGACGGGACCGTCAACACCACTTCCGATTGGGACGCCGGTGCGCGCCTGACGGTGGACACCGGCGGTTCCGGCTGGAACACCACTCGCAAGGTTCTCTCGCTGTCCCCAACCGCACCCATCGCCTTCCGTTGGGCCGATCTGTCGACGGCTCAGAAGACAGCGCTGAGCACGAATCCGTCCACCGGCGTTGCGCTCGATCCTCTGAGCACTGCAGGCATCACTGCCGGCACCAATCGGCTGAACTGGTTACGTGGGGATAGCAGCAACGAAACAACTTCAGGCGGTTTGAGAATCCGGCCCACGACCGTGCTCGGCGCCATCATCAATTCGACCCCGTGGTACGTTGGCGCACCGGCGGCCGGATATACCAACGCGCAATACGGCGGTGGTTATGGCGACTTCCGAACCACCATCACCACCGCGAACGGCGGCAACGCTCGGACCGCCGTCTTTGTAGGTGCCAATGATGGCATGCTGCATGCATTCGATGGTGCCACCGGCCGGGAGCTCTTTGCCTACGTCCCGCGCGCCTTGTATACGACCAGCACGGCGGCGCCCTATTCAAAACTTGCGGCCATCACCGCCAAGGACTTCAACCTGGGCGAGAGCACGAACCGCCTGACTGTGGACGGTAGCGTGATGGCGGCCGACATCAAGCTGGGGACGACGTGGTCGACCTACCTCTTCGGCACGTTCGGCCGCGGCGCACGGGGCGTGTACGCGCTCGACGTGACCAAGCCCCACCTGGTATCCGAGGCGAGCCCCAGCGACGTGGTCAAGTGGGAGTTCACCGAGGCCGCGGACAGCGACATGGGCTACATCACCGGGCGCTCCAACGGTCGCTCGAACGGGCAGCCGTTCCAGACGGGCTACATGGCAAATGGCAAGTGGGCCGCGATCTACGGCAACGGCTACAACAGCACGAACGGGAGGGCCGCGCTGTTCATCATCTTTGCGAACGGCCCTACGTCGCCTTCATCGACCACGTGGACCGCCGGAACGCAATACGTCAAGATCCTGACGCCTGTGGTAACCGGAGATGGCGCCGACAACGGGCTGGCATCTCCCACGGCCATCGACACCAACAACGATGGCGTCATCGATCGGATCTATGCGGGGGACTTGAAGGGCAATGTCTGGAAATTCGACGTCAGCAGCGCCGATCCGGCCAACTGGAAGGTGTTCAACACAACTGCCGGTGTAGGCGTCCCACTCTACAAGGCAACCACCTTGGTCGGCACGACCACTGTGCCGCAGCCAATCACGACGCCGATCGTGCCCTTCCCGCATCCGTCAGGCGGCTACCAGCTGTTCTTCGCGACGGGCAAGGCGCTGGAGAGCACCGACTATCCCATGTCGTCCGTCTACACGAACACGATGTACGCCATCTACGACAAGCCGGGGACGACATCGACCTTGACGACCGGCAAGACGGAGCTCGTGCAGCAGACCATCACCTTCGCTGATGGTGTTCGGTACATCACCAGCAACCCCGTCTCTTACGCCAGTGGAAGGCTCGGTTGGTATGCAAACCTTCCGGTAAGTTCGGAAGGCGTCATCTTCAATCCGTTTGCGGAAGACACGGCCCGGGTCAACGTGCGCTCGCTGGCCCCCTCGGCCACGTCTGACGGCTGCCGCTATGACGGCACATCGTTCGACATGGTGCTCAATCCCATCACGGGGACAGCGATCGACCAGGCAGTGCCTGGTGTGACCACGACCGGCGCCATCGGCATGAGCAACCTGAACTACTTCGAAGGATCGGGCGGTGGGCAGCTCCGGGTACCAGCATCATCCGGCGGAGGGGGCAGTGGCGGTGGCGGTGGCGGCGGGAGCGGTGGCGGTGGCGGTAGCCCTCCACCCCTCTGCCAGGGTCTTTGCCTCTTCCGCTCGATCATCTCTGCTGGGGACGGGACGCTCAAGACGGTGGAACGCTGCGGAGCCTGTACCAGTGGGCGCCTGACCTGGCGCGAAATCTTCCGGAATCGCTGAGGTTGCAATGAATGCATGTATGAAAAAGCGCAAGCTGCCGAGAGGCTTCACGCTGATCGAACTGATGATCGTCGTGGCGGTGGTTGCGGTGCTCGCGGCTATCGCAATCCCGTCTTATCGGGACTACATCCGGCGATCCCAGCGAGCCGAGGCGCGGGCAGAGGTGCTGAGGGCGGAGGGCTGGCTGGAACGCTTCTATACGGAAAACAATCGCTACAGCAACAACGCGGCAAACAACGCGAACACGGCGTTCTCCAGCATCTTCACGGGCGTCCCCGCGGGGACCACCACGCGGTACACCATCACGCTCACGATCCAGAATGCGGGCGCGGGCTACACCATCACTGCAGCGCCTACGACCACGGGTCCGCTGAATGGGGATCCGTGCGGTTCATATACCAAGACCAATTCGGGTACTTTGGCCTATAGCGGCACCGGCTCGAGGTGTCTCAACTGAAGTTGCGCGAAGAGGGCTCGTGGACAGGCCGGCAAAATGCCGGCAGATGATCGTCTACCGGACAGTTTCCTATAGCTCCGCGGCGTCCGAGACGCGCACCAAGGCACTGCCATTGCTCGCGGCCCTGCCAGTCGCCACGCCGTTTCTCTTCCCATTTGCGGCCGGCCCTTCAGCAAACGTCTGGCAACTGCTTGCCTCAGGGGCCTGCGTGGCGTTGCTTCTGCTGTTGGTGCCGGCGCGATGGCCCGGGCGCCTGCTGCTCCTGTGGCTGGCTGCTGGGGTCGTTGCTATCGCCCTAGCCAACCACAGTGGACTCGGAGCGTGGTTGCCGGCCTGCGCGGGGCTGGGGATCATTGCCCTAGCTGCTGGCGTAGGTACCGGCCTCTCTCGCCCGGCCACTAATGCTCGGCCGGTCGCCATCGCCTACGCCCTCCTCGCCGCCGGCCTTCTCAGTGCGGTGCTCGGCCTCCTCCAGTACTACGGCCTCGCTGCACCCCTGTTCCCCTGGACCACCGTCCCAGACCTCGGTCAAGCCTACGGCAACCTCCGCCAGCGCAACCAGTTCGCCACCTTGATCAGCATGGCGCTCATCGCGACGCTTTGGCTGCACGCCAACAGCAGCAGCCGCGCCCGCCTCGCACTAGTCCCGGCCGCCGCCCTCTTGCTTCTCGCCCTTGCCGCCTCAACATCCCGCACCGGCCTGCTCCAGCTACTGCTGATCAGCACCATCTCCGCTTGGCTCGCCTGGCGCGAAAGGCGGCCTTATCAAGAAGAGAAGGAAAGCTCAACAGACGCTCGCCTGCCGCCCCCTTGGTCCCTGCTCGCGCTCATCCCCGCCTACTTCTTCGCCGCCTGGCTGCTCCCCCTGCTCGCAGGCTCAGGCGTCGAAGGCATGATGCACCGCCTGCGCGACGGCGCGCCCGCCGCGCACAGCCGCCTCCTGCTCTGGCGCAACGTGCTCGAGCTGATCGCCCAGCGTCCCTGGACAGGCTGGGGCTGGGGCGAGCTGAGCTTCGCCCACTACAGCACGCTCTACCAAGGCCCGCGCTTCGTCGAGATCCTGGACAACGCGCACAACCTGCCGCTCCACCTGGCGGTCGAGCTGGGCATCCCGGCGGCGGTCCTGATCTGCGGCGGCTTCGGGTGGCTGGTGCTGGCCGCGCGGCCGTGGCGCGAGTCCGATCCCGCAAGGCTGATGGCATGGGGCCTGCTCGCCGCGATCGTGCTTCACAGCCTGCTCGAATACCCGCTGTGGTACGGCCCGTTCCAGCTCGTCTTCGGCCTGTGCCTGGGCTTCCTGTGGCCCTCATCGCCGAAGAAGACTGTCGCCTCTCCGGAAGGTCGGCCGGTCTTCGCGCCCTCGCTGGCCGCTGCGCTGGCCCTGATGGCGATCGTCGCCTACGCCGCCTGGGACTACACCCGCGTCAGCCAGCTCTATCTGGCCCGCGAAGAGCGCGTGCCGGCCTGGCGGGACGACACGCTGGCCAAGGTGCAGGACTCCTGGCTCTTCGCCAACCAGGTGAAGTTCGCCGAGCTCGCGCTGATGCCGGTCACGACGGCCAATGCAGGCGAGGTGCATGCCCTGGCGCAGCGCCTTGTTCATTTCTCGCCGGAGCCGCGCGTGATCGTCAAGCTCATCGACAGCGCCATGCTGCTGGGCCGCGAGGTGGAGGCCTCCGAGCAGGCCACGCGCTTCAGGATCGCCTTTCCCGACGAGTACGCGCGCTGGCTCGCCAGGGAGGCGATGGACGATCCGTCGGAGTAGGGCGCCTCGGCGCCTCAGGCGCCTCAGCCCTTCGCGGGGCGCGATGCCATGTAGCTCCCCGACTTGCCCCCGTGCTTTTCAAGCAGGCGCACGCCGTTGATGGTCATCCCGCGGTCTACCGCCTTGCACATGTCGTAGATGGTGAGCAGCGCCACCTGCACGGCGGTCAGGGCTTCCATCTCGACGCCGGTGGGTCCGACGGTCTCGACGGTGGCGGTGCACGCCACCTGCGGCGTGCCGCCCTCGGCAAGCGCGAACGCCACGGCGACCCGCGTGAGCGGCAGCGGATGGCACAAGGGGATGAGGTCGCTGGTCTTCTTGGCCGCCTGGATGCCCGCGATGCGCGCGATACCCAGCACGTCGCCCTTCGTCGCGGTGCCCGATTCGATCAGCGCCAGCGTTGCCGCTTGCATCTCGATACGGCCGGTGGCGATGGCAATCCGGTGGGTGGCCGGCTTGGCGGCCACGTCGACCATGTGGGCCTGTCCCTGGGCATCAAAATGGGTGAGAGAACTCATGCTTGAACGTTCGGCGGAGTGAAGCATCATACGAGGCCCAGCCATCGACTCTCTCATGCTGCGCCGGATTCCTTCCATCCCTCCGACCCGCAAGCCGAAGCGCCTGCTGCGGACGCTCTGCGCCTCCCTCCTGATCGCCTCCCAGCTCGCGATGCCGCCGCTGGCGCAGGCCCAGCTGCTGCCGGGCATGGGCGACGGCGAGATGACGGCGAGCACCGAGCGCCGCCTCGGCGACCAGATCGCCCGCGAGCTGTACCGCGACCCCGACTACATCGACGACCCGGTGCTGGTCGAGTATGTGGACGACATCTGGCAGCGGCTGCTGGCGGCGGCGCGCCTGCGCGGGGAGGTCACGCCCGAGCTGGACGAGCGCTTCGCCTGGACGGTGATGCTGGGCCGCGACCGCAGCATCAACGCCTTCGCGCTGCCAGGCGGCTACCTGGGCCTGCACCTCGGGCTGATCTCGGTCACCGGCAGCCGCGACGAGCTCGCCACCGTGCTCGGCCACGAGCTTTCGCACGTCACGCAGCGCCACATCTCGCGCATCATGGCCAAGCAGAGCCGGCAGATGCCGCTGCTGCTGGCCGGCATGATCCTGGGGATGATCGCCGCCGGCAAGAGCCGCAATGGCGATGCGGGGCAGGCGGTGCTGATGGGCAGCCAGGCCGCGTTCGCGCAGAGCCAGCTCAGCTTTTCGCGCGACATGGAGCGGGAGGCCGACCGCATCGGCTTCGGCGTCATGACCCAGGCCGGCTATGCGCCGCAGGGCGCGGCCGCGATGTTCGAGAAGCTGCAGTACGCGGCGCGCCTCAACGACAACGGCTCCTATCCCTACCTGCGCAGCCACCCCCTGAACAGCGAACGGATCGCCGACATGCAGGGCCGCTACCAGTTCCGGCCCGGCAGCGGCATCGCCATGCCGCTGGCGATGGACCACGCGATGATCGCCGCGCGCGCCCGCGTGCTGGTGCGCCCCGGCGTGGACGTGCTGCGGCTGTGGATCGACGCGGCCGGCAGCGGGGAGTTCGCGCGCAGCTCGCCGGCACAGCAGGCCGGCACGCTCTACGCGGCGGCGCTCGCTGCCAACGAGCTGCGCGACTACAAGTCGGCCCGCGCGCTGGCAGAGCGGCTGCGGACCCGGACGGGCGAAGACGCGCGCGCCGCGCGGCTGGCGCGCCTGCTCTCGGCCGAGATCGAGCTCGCGGCCGATGCCGCTGCGAAGGCGGCCACGCTGCTCGACCCGCAGGCGAAGGACCGGCCCGAGATGCTGCTGGCCGCGCAGGCCGCCGCCGCCACCCGCCAGCCAGCGCCGATGGTGGCCCCGCTGCGCGACTGGGTGGCGTCGCATCCGCGCGATGCGACGGCGTGGCGCATGCTGGGCCGCCTCTACGGCGCACAGAACGACACGCTGCGCGCCATCCGCGCCGATGCCGAGGCCAACGTCGCGGTGCTCGACTATCCGGGGGCGCGCGACCGCTTCAAGGCAGCGCAGGAGTTCATCCACAGGGGAGGCGGGCCCATCGACCACTACGAGGCCTCGATCGTCGACACCCGTGCGCGGGCGATCGAGGTGCTGGTCAGGGAGCAGGCGGCGGAGCCGCCGCTCAAATAGCGCTCAGGCCCTGGCGAACAGCCCGCCCAGCGCAGCCTCGATGAGCAGGCCCAGCAGCGAATAGATGAGCGAGCCGATCAGCGCCGCCACGAAGCCGTTGACGTGGAAGCCCGGCAGCAGCCCCGAGGCGGCCCAGAACAGCAGGGCGTTGATCACGAAGAGAAAGAGGCCCAGCGTGACGATGGTGACCGGCAGCGTCAGCACCACCAGCACCGGCCGCACCACCATGTTGAGCAGGCCGATCACGGCCGCGGCGATCAGTGCCGAGGTGAAGCTCGACACCTGCACGCCGGTGTAGATGTAGGTCAGTGCCAGCAGCGCGAGGGCGCTAAGCAGCCATTTGATGACGAGGCGCATGCGTGCGGTGTGGCGCGCGCCTTATTCGGACAGCTCGTTGGCCAGCACCAGCAGCGCGCCCATGCCGAGCACCGCGCCGGGCACCGTCCAGCCGGACTGGCTGGGCGATTTCACGTCGGGTGCCACGGGCTCGAGGTCCACGCCGATCTTCGGGCGGCGCGCATCGATCACGCGGGCTGCGCCGTGCTCCATCTTCAGGCGCTGCGTCAGCTCGGCCAGGGGGCCCTTGGCCAGCACGGAGGTGACCTGGCCGCCTTCAAGCTGCAGCAGCGGCAGCAGCTGCTCCTGCGTCTTCGCGAGCCACTTGTTGCGCCAGTTCTCGCGCGCGCTGTGGCTCACCCATTTGCTGATGCGATGCGTCATGCGCGGGGCACAGGCCACCAGCACCCAACGGCGGGCACCCGTGCCGACCGCTTCCGGCGTGAGCCGCGAGAGCAGCTCGCGCGCGTAGGCTGCATCGTCGACATACAGAATGATCTTTTCCATGGGTGCTCCTTGTTGGAGAGATCACGCAGTGGCGGTGTCCTGCGGCTTCGGCCGGCGCATCGCCACCCACTTGCCGATCAACAGCACCAAGAGCGCGCCGACGATACCGGCAATGTAGCGCACCAGGTCGGTCTGCGGCAGCTTCGGCACCCAGGTCCAGGCGGCGGGGTTGACCACCGCGGGATCGGACACCGCCATCGTGCCGGCGATCCAGCCCAGCAGCATGCCGCCCACCGTGATGATGATGGGGAAGCGGTCCATCAGCTTGATGACCAGCTGGCTGCCCCAGACGATGATCGGAATGCTCACCAGCAGGCCGAAGATCACCAGCGGCATCTGGTGGCCCTCGCCGGCGCCCTGTGCGGCACCTGCGATGGCGATCACGTTGTCCACGCTCATCACCAGATCGGCGACGATCACCGTCTTGACGGCGGCCCACAGCTTGTCGCTGGCGGCGATGTTGCCGTGCGCGTCGTCATGCTCGGGGGCGAGCAGCTTGACGCCGATCCACACCAGCAGCAGCGCGCCCGCCAGCTTCAGGAACGGAATGGCCAGCAGGGTGAGCGCGAAGAAGATCAGGATCACGCGCAGCAGGATCGCGCCCGCCGTGCCCCACAGGATGCCCTGGGTGCGTTGCGCGGGGGGCAGCTTGCGGCAGGCCAGCGCGATGACGACGGCGTTGTCGCCGCCGAGGAGGATGTCGATCATGATGATCTGACCGACGGCGACCCAGAATTCTGGGGTCATGAACTGTTCCATAGCGTCCTCTGTTCGGATTGCTTCATCCCGTGTGGATTGGATCAAGCGGCTGAATGAGGACCCACGGGTCCCGGACATGCAAACGCTTCGATCGAACCCGCGCGAGCTCTAATCGAAGGTCTTGCTCGGCAGCTGGGCTGCCCGACAGGCCGGAAGTGTTGTCTTCGTATTGACGACCTGTCGATTTTCGTCCTCGTGGAGGACGGTGGGAGCTACTCCCCTTCGGTGGGCGATTAGAGCATCGAGGGCACTGGGCTGGCAACCGGATTTTTCCAAGATTTTGAAGAAAAAAGCCTTCGGACGTTGCACCACCAGAGCGCCTGCCGCTATGGATTCGAGAGCAATGCATGACCTTCGCCCACTGCCGGGCTTTGCCGGGACTATGATGCCCAGCCGCATTTTTCCGACCCTCATGGCCGCCATCCACATCACCGACATCGAGGCCGCCATCAACTACTGGCGCGAGAAAAAGCCCTCGCCCGATGGCATCACCCTCGCGCCCGAGCTGCGCGCGCTGGCCGAGGTCTACGCGCTGATGGTGTTCCATCACGAGGACGAGGCCGACGAGGTCGGCTTTCCGCCCAAGGCCTGGGACGCCTGGCTCGCCTGGTATCAGACGACACCCGACACCCCCTGCATCGCCATCTGCTCCACCAGCCAGGGCGATGACGAATGCAAGGGCTGCGGCCGCAGCTTCGACGAGGTGCAGCACTGGCCCTCGATGACGCCGGGCGAGAAGCGAGCCACCTGGCGCCGCATCACGATGCAGGACAAGGCCTGGCGCTTCAACCGCTATGCCGAGCGAGCGCGCGAGGCCGAGCCTGCCTGGCCGGACGACGAGCCCGCGCTCGGCGAAGCGGCCGAGCTGCCGCGCTGAACCGGACGCAAGCGCCATGCGCCGCCTCGCGCAAGCCCCCAACCTGGCAATCGCCACCCTCTGGGCCGATGCCTTGCGGGAAGAGGGCGTCGAGGCCTCGGTGCAGCGCGAATACCTCGGCGCAGCCGCCGGCCAGCTGCCGCCCGACCAGTGCCTGCCGGAGGTCTGGGTCGAGGACGAAGCCCAGTTCGAGCGCGCCAAGCAGCTGCTCCACGCACTGCAGCACCGGCCCCAGCGGCGCTGGCAGTGCGGTTGCGGCGAGTTGGTCGAAGGCGGCTTCGAGCAGTGCTGGCACTGCGGCGCGATGATGCCCCGCGAGCCTTGAGAAGGACTACTTCCAGCGCACCGGCTCGATGTCCACGCTGTGCGTGCCGTCGCCCAGCATCAGCGTGCCCTCCTGGATCGTGGCCTGCAACTGCATCGATCGTTGCGCCAGCGCGGCCAGTCCCTGCGAGGCGGCCGTCGGCACGCGGTAGACGGCCAGGTTCTGCGGCCGCGAGAGCTTGTTCTCGATGCCGCGCCACCAGATTTCGGCCGCATGGTGGAAGGCGTAGACGATCGTCTCGTCCGCCTTCCCGCAGGCCTTGATGACCGGCTTGTCCTCCGGCTGGCCGACTTCGATCCACAGGCGCACCGCGCCCGTGAAGTCGCGCAGCCAGACGTCAGGCTCGTCCGGGTTCGAGAGGCCCGCGCCGAAAGCCAGCGTGCCGTCGCCCTGGCAGACGTCCTGCAGCTTGTGCGCATTGAGCGCCAGCGCCACCAGCCGGATCATCATCCGCTCGTCGGTCTCGCTGGGATGGCGCGCCAGCGTGAGCGCATGGTCGGCGTAGTAGCCGTGGTCGATGTCGGCCACCGCGAGGGTGGCCTTGAAGATGGTGGATTTGAGCGCCATGGGGTCGCGAGTGTAGGCGGCCCCGCCATCTCGGCTCAGAAGGTGTGAGTGAATCCGGCGTGCCCGAGCAGCCTGTCCAGGCGTGCTCGCTCACACCTTCTTTAGGGCGTCTGCGCGCGCCGCGCCAGTTCGGCGGCCTTGCCGGTGTAGCTGGCCGGCGTCATGGCCAGCAGCCGTTCCTTTTCCGCTTCGGGAATCTCGAGCGAGCGGATCAGCTGGTGCAGCGCTTCGGCCGTCACCGTCTTGCCGCGGGTGACCTCCTTGAGCTGCTCGTACGCGCCCTGCACGCCGAACCGCCGCATCACGGTCTGGATCGGTTCGGCCAGCACTTCCCAGGAGGCGTCGAGATCCTCGGCGAGCGCCTCCTCGTTGAGCTCCAGCTTGCCAAGGCCGGTCGCCAGGCTCGCGTAGGCCAGCACCGCATAGCCGAAGGCCACGCCGATGTTGCGCAGCACGGTGCTGTCGGTCAGGTCGCGCTGCCAGCGGCTGATCGGCAGCTTCTCGCTCAGATGGCGAAGCAGCGCGTTGGCGAGCCCCAGGTTGCCTTCGGCGTTCTCGAAGTCGATCGGGTTGACCTTGTGCGGCATGGTCGAGGAGCCGATCTCGCCCTTCTTCAGCCGCTGCTTGAAGTAGCCCAGGCCGACGTAGCCCCAGACGTCGCGCGCGAAGTCGATCAGGATCGTGTTGGCTCGCGCCACTGCATCGAAGAGCTCTGCCATGTAGTCGTGCGGCTCGATCTGGATGCTGTACGGCTGGAAGCTGAGGCCCAGGCCCAGCGGCGCCGGCGTCTCGACCACCTTGCGGCTGAAGGCCTCCCAGTCGAATTCGGGCCAGGCCGCCATGTGGGCGTTGTAGTTGCCCACCGCGCCGTTCATCTTGCCCAGCAGTGCCACGCCGGCGATGCGCTCGCGCGCCTTGGCCAGGCGCACGGCCACGTTCGCGATTTCCTTGCCGACGGTGGTCGGGCTGGCGGTCTGGCCGTGCGTGCGCGACAGCATCGGCACTTCGGCGAAGCGGCCCGCCATGTCGCGCAGGGTGGCGATCAGGCCGTCGATCGCGGGCAGCACCACTTTCTCGCGCGCCGCCTGGATCTGCAGTGCGTGGCTGGTGTTGTTGATGTCCTCGCTGGTGCAGGCGAAGTGCACGAACTCCGAAGCCGCCAGCAGCTCCGGCCGCGCCTCGAACTTGGATTTGATCCAGTACTCGACCGCCTTGACGTCGTGGTTGGTGGTCTTTTCGATCTGCTTGATCGCGATGGCGTCGGCTTCGGAGAAATTGTTGACCAGCCCCAGCAGGTACTTGCGCGCGCCGCCGGTGAGGGGCTTGAATTCAGGGAAGCCGCAGTCGGACAGCGCGATGAACCACGCCACTTCGACCTGTACCCGCCGGTGCATGTAGCCCTGTTCGCTCATCAGCGGACGCAGGGCCGAGAGCTTGGCGGCGTAGCGGCCGTCGAGGGGGGAAAGGGCGGAGACGGTAGAGAAACTCATGCGCCGAATTTTAGGTGCCGGCACCAGGTCGTCGATTTCAGTTCGCCGCGGCTTCCCGGAAGAAGGCGATGCGCTCGGCCGTGGCCGGGTGCGAGGAGAAGGCCAGGCCAATGACGTCGTCGTCCAGCCCGGCGCGCTTCTGCCCGGCGCGCCAGCGCTCGACCGCCTCGAAAAAGCCGATCATCACGCGCGGCGAGATGCCGGCGGCGCGCATCAGCCGCACCGATTCCACGTCGGCCTCGCGCTCCGCATCGCGCGAGTAGCCGAGCGTGGCCAGCAACACCGGGGCGCTGCCGATCAGCGTGCCGTAGTCGCCGAAGGCGACCGACACCGCGAAGCCGATCGCCGACGCCTGCACCAGCTGCCGCATCGCGTGCCGCAGCCGCACATGGCCGAACTCGTGGCCCAGCACGCCGAGCACCGCATCCGGATCGCCGGGCATCAGCTGCACCAGCTCGTCGGTCAGGATGATGGTGCCGCCGGGCAGCGCCAGTGCATTGGGCCCCAGCCGCTTGTCGCGGGCGCGCCGGAATTCCAGCTTCCAGGCCGGCGCGCCCTCGGGATGGGCCGCCTGCACCATTCGCGCGAAGCTGCGGCGAATGCGCTCCTGTTCCTCTGCCGGGAGCGCGCTGGGCGCCAGCAGCGACTGGTCGATGGATTCGAGCACCTCGGCGCCGATGGCCGCGTCCACGCCGGCCGGCACCGCCGCGGTCACGCCGCGCGCGAGCCACGGCAGGCCCCACTGGTACAGCGCCGCAGTGGCCGCCAGCAGCAACACCAGGGCCAGCGCCACGCCGCGCCAGTTCTGCTGGGCCCGGACCACCCAGCTTTCCCTGGGGCCGAGCTGCGCGACCCACGCGTCCCAGGCCGCGACGTCGAGAGCCTGCACGCTGGCGCCTTGCGGCAGTTGCAGGAGCCGGCCGCCGTGGCGCGTGCGCTCGGGCCAGCGCAGCCGTGCCAGCGGCACGTTGAACGATGCAAAGTCTTCGCCGGGCGCCGGCGCGATGGTCAGCACATCGCCCTGGACGTGCAGGCGCGCCGCGTGCGGGCGGCTGCTGCGGCCGTCGAAGAAACGAACCTCGAGAGCGGAGCTCATCCAGCCGGCAGTACAGAGCTCACAGCCCGATGTCCAGCCCGAACAGGTCGGCCGCCATGTCGCCCGCGGCGCCGGGGTCTTCCCGTCCAGCCGCCTGGCTGAGCTGGTCGAGGCCGATGCGCGTGTGCAATTCGACCGCCTCGATCTGGGCCCGCCGCGTGTTCACCACAGCGAAGGGCCAGTACAGGCCGAGCGTGAGAAAGATCAGCAGGTAGTTTCTGCACTGGAGGCCCAGGTAGCTGCCGAACTTCAGGCGGCTGTCGAAGCGCAGCACCTCGTTGCCGGTGGTCGACCACAGCAGGTTCTGCAGCCGCACCTGCAGATAGGACTTGGGCAGGATGTTGATGAGCAGGATCGCGCCGATGCCCATGAGTGCCGCCACGACGACGAAGGTCGCGCCGGTGCCGGTCCTGCGGCCCGTGAAGGCGAAAAGGCCCGCCACCATCAGCATGACCGCGAAGGCCGCGAGGCTGATCGCGATCAGCTTGATGAAGACGCCGTAGAGCACGCCCACGTCGGCCTTGAGCCGGGTCTGCAGCGCGCCGATCGCGTAGTTGTCGTGCTGGTAGCGCCGCACGCGCCAAAGGAAATAAGGCAGGCCCGCCACGAAGGCCAGCATGCCCAGGCCGACCAGGCCAGTGGCCACGGCAGGCAGCGCAGGCGCTTTGCCGTCCGCCGACACGCCGGCCATTGCGCCCGCGAGGGCCACCGGCAGCAGCGCCAAAGCCAGCGGCGGCAGCATGCAGGCGTAGGCGCCGGCCGTGTCCCCCGCGAACCGGAAGCGCAGGCCGCGCCAGCTGGTGTTGGCCAGCCTGAAGCGCATTGCCGCCCGGAACAAGGCCGGCCACAGCGCCACGAAGGCCAGCGCCGCCACCAGCGCCGCCCAGCCGGAGAAGTTGCTGCCCACCGAATAGGCGATCAGGAAGCCGGCGGCGATCAACGTGCCGCGCAGCATCTTGGCGGGCTCGCCATGAAAGTCCAGCGCGTCGCCGCCGACCCAGGTGTTGCTGTAGAAGTACTTGAGCTTGCGCACCTTGGCCCAGGGCAGATAGATGCCGAGCGTGACCACGATGAGCAGCAGGTTCACGATCCAGATGCGGAAGTACTCGCTGCCGCTGGCCGTGAACTCGATCGGATGGCGCTCGGGGTCTGTATCGATGGGCGCTTCTGTGACCATGTTCCTTCACCTTCTCCCTCGTTGGCATGGAAGCCGGATTCTGCACTGCGCGCCTTCCCCTAGAATCAAAACGCTACAACGACGACCCCCAGGGGGAGAGAGCCCGCATGAAACTGATCGGATCCAATGCCAGCCCTTATGTGCGCAAGGTGCGCGTGGTCATGGCCGAGAAGCGGCTCGACTACCAGTTCGTGATCGAAGACGTCTGGTCCGACGACACCACCATCGCCAGCTCCAATCCCTTGGGCAAAGTGCCGTGCCTCATCATGGAAGGCAGCGAGGCCATGTTCGACTCCCGCGTGATCGTCGAGTACCTCGACACCCTTTCACCGGTCGGGAAGCTGATCCCCCAGCAGGGCCGGGAGCGCGCCGAGGTCAAGACCTGGGAGGCCCTGGCCGACGGCGTGATGGACGCCGGCGTGCTCTGGCGGCTCGAGGCCACCTGGGCCCGCCGCGCCGACGGCGAGCGCAGCCAGGCATGGATGAACCGCCAGCGCGCCAAGGTCGAGGCCGGCATCCGCGCCATGGCCAAGGGGCTTGCCGACAAGCCGTTCTGCAGCGGCATTCATTTGAGCCTGTCGGACATCGCGGTCGGCTGTGCGCTGGGGTGGATCGGGTTCCGCTTCCCGGAAATCGACTGGCGCGGCGAGCATCCGAACCTCGGCAAGCTCTACGACAAGCTGATGCTTCGCCCCAGCTTCGCCGACACCGCGCCTTGAGCCCCAGGCCGCCCCAAAGCAAAAGCCCCGCACCTGCGGGGCTTTTTGTTGGTGAACACCGCGGAACCGGCTTTGCCGGGCCGCTGGTGTTGCCCCGGAAGGGGGTGGGCGGCCACACGAAGTGGGCCAACCTGGGGGCGAGATAAAGATGCTGCGAGGCGCCCCGAAACGAAGGAGGGAGGGAGGGAGGAGGAGAAGAATCGCCTCGGGATTTCATCCGGACGTCTGGCGCCCGAAAGGCCTCGCAACATAAAAACTTTGCGGGTTTCTACACCCGAGCCGGTAAGAGCCCCACCCGCCCGGAGCGGTTCCCGGGCTAGTGGTAAGCGTTTGTGACGAAAGAGCGCCCGCGGTCCGGAGTCTCAAGCCTCACTGCGGGCCGAGCTGCTTCTCCAGGTCGCGAACGAAGGCCTTGTCGTCCGGCGAGGTCATGCTGGAGTAGAACTCCACCACCTTCCCGTCGCGGCTGATGAGGTACTTGTAGAAATTCCACTTGGGCGTCGTGCCCGAGACCTGCGCGAGTTCCTTGAACAGCGGATTGGCCTCCGGCCCGCGCACCGAGGACTTCGCGAACATCGGGAATTTCACGCCGAAAGTGCTTTCGCAGAAGTCCGCGATTTCCTTGTTCGTGCCGGTCTCCTGCGAGAAGTCGTTGGAGGGGAAGCCCAGCACCACCAGCCCGCGCGAACGGTACTTGCTGTCCAGCGCCTCCAGGCCCTTGTACTGGGGAGTGAAGCCGCAGAAGCTCGCGGTGTTGACCACCAGCACCACCTTGCCCGCGTATTGGCACAGCGCCTGGGGTTTCTCGTCTTGCAAGCGGGGGAAGGTGTGTTGCAGGATGGGCGGGCAACCGGCCGGGATGGTCGCCGCCGTACCGGGCGCTGCGGCTCCCTGGGCGCCGGCGGTAGCGGGCGCCAGGCAGGCCGCCGCTGCGAAAGCCGCGGAAGTTGCGAAAAGGGGAGGAACAAAAGGCCGTCGCAGGAGGCTTCGCATGGCAGTTTCTGGAATGAATGTAGGGCTATACCGCATCATCGCGCGCTTGTCACGAGGACGCCAAACCCCGCGTCTAAAATCGCCCGGTTCAGAAAGTCATTGATGCTCTACCCGGAACTTTTCAGACAGCTCGAATCCGTCCGCTGGGACATGGACAAGGACATCCCGTGGCAGTCCTTCGACGCGAGCCGCCTGTCCGAGGAACAGGCCCAGACCATCAAGATGAACGCCATCACCGAGTGGGCGGCGCTGCCCGCCACCGAGATGTTCCTGCGCGACAACCGCCACGACAGCGACTTCTCCGCGTTCATGTCGATCTGGTTCTTCGAGGAGCAGAAGCATTCGCTGGTGTTGATGGAATACCTCAAGCGCTTCAGCCCGCAGCACGCCCCCACCGAGCAGGAACTGCATGAGGTGCGCTTCGACTTCGACCCGGCGCCGCCGCTCGAGACGCTGATGCTGCATTTCTGCGGCGAGATCCGCCTCAACCACTGGTACCGCCGGGCCGCCGAGTGGCACACCGAGCCCGTCATCAAGCACATCTACACCACCTTGAGCCAGGACGAGGCCCGCCACGGCGGCGCCTACCTGCGCTACATGAAGCGCGCGCTCGAGAAGTTCGGCGACGAGGCGCGCGCCGCCTTCACCAAGGTCGGCGTGCTGATGGCCAGCGCCCGGCGCACTGCCCAGGCGCTGCACCCGACCAACCTGCACGTCAACAAGGCGCTCTTCCCCAAGGACACCATCCAGAGCCGCGTGCCCGACCCGGACTGGCTGGAGCATTGGCTGGACAAGCAGATCAAGTTCGATGCCGTGTGGGAAAACAAGGTCGGCGACCGCATCCTGCACAACCTGAGCCTGCTGATGAACCGCAGCTTCAAGACCGTGCAGGAGCTCAACCGGTACCGCAAGGAAGTCACGGCCAACCTCGGCCCGAGGGCCGAGTACCAGGGCGCCTGAGCGTCCGCCGCGCGCCTGTCACAAGGCGGGCACTTCGTCCGTCTTGCCGGTATGGACGACTCCACCCGCACCTTCGACCGCCACCGCAAGCGCCTGCTGGGCATCGCCTACCGCATGCTCGGCTCGGCGGCCGATGCCGAAGACGTGGTGCAGGATGCCTGGCTGCGCTGGAACGACGCGACCGTCGACGCCCTGAACAACCCCGAGGCCTGGCTGGTCACGGTCGTCACGCGCCTGTCCATCGACCGGCTGCGCGCCGCCAAGCTCCAGCGCGAGCACTACGAAGGCACCTGGCTGCCCGAACCGCTGCTGACCGACACGCCGGCATCGCCCGAGCAGATGCTGGAGCGCGCGGACAACATCTCCGTGGCATTCCTGGCGGTGCTGGAGCGCCTCGCCCCCGAGGCGCGCGCAGCTTTCCTGCTGCGGGAGGTGTTCGACGCCGACTACGAGGACGTGGCGCGCACCCTGGGCAAGACCGAGGCGGCGTGCCGCCAGCTGGTGCACCGCGCCAAAACCCAGATCCAGGACGAGCGCCCGCGCTTCGCGGTAGAGCGCGATACCCATTGGCGGCTGATGCAGGGCTTTGCCGAAGCCTCGGCCAGCGGCGACATGCGCCGGCTGAAGGAACTGCTCGCCGACGACGCCGAGCTGATCGGAGACAGCGGAGGCAAGGTGCCGGCCTTCCGCAAGATGCTGCGCGGTGCCCAGCGCATCGCGCAGTACTTCTACGCCGTGCCGCGCCTGCTGCGCGGCGGGCTCCGGCTGGAGCTCGCCGAGGTCAACGGCGAGCCAGGGCTGCTGCGCTTCTACAACGGCGCTTTGGAGTCGGTGCAGACCATCGAGACCGATGGCGAGCGGATCCTGCGCATCCGCACCCAACGCAATCCGGAAAAGTTGGCGCGCATCGCCGCGCGCTTCTCGGTGCCGGCCATCACGCGTGCCGAACTCGAGGCGCTGCGGACCGCCGCGCCGCCTGAGGACCGGGCCTGAGAAGGTGTGGACGAACGCGCCTCAGCGCCGCTCGACGATCATCGGCGCCAGTTGCAGCCCGTTGCGCACCTGCTCGGCCATGTCGCGCGCCTGGTCGCGCGATGCGTAAGGCCCGGCCTGCAGCCGATAGGTGCCGCGCTCGGCGAACACGTTGAGCGCGCCCGCCAACACGGGCAGGCTGCGCGCGACCTGCTGCTGGAAGCGCTCCACGCCGTCACGCTGGCTGAAGGCGCCCAGTTGGATCCAGAAGCCCGCTGTGGGCGCAGCCCGCGCCGATTCGGACTCGGCCCGGGCCGGCGACGGCTCGGACCGCGCTGCCGGTAGCGGCGGCAGGGCGTCCAGTTCGCGCACTTCCGCGCCCGGCGCGGCGACGACCGGCGAAGTCAACGCGACGGGCACGGCGACGGCGTCGGCGGTGCCCGGGGTTGCAGGAGGCCCGGCGAGCGCCACCGATCCATGGGCGGGCACCGCCTGCGCCAGCGCGGTGTCCCCGCGCCGCCAGGTGCCGGCGCGGATGTCCGCGTTAGTGATGCGCTCGATTTCCACGGGCGCCACCCCGCGCAGCAGGTCCAGCTTGTACGCCGCGGTGTAGCTCAGGTCGATGATGCGGTCGTCGTGGAAGGGCCCGCGGTCATTCACGCGCACGACCACCTCGCGCCCGTTCGCCGGGTTGCGCACCCGCACGTAGCTGGGCAGCGGCAAGGTCTTGTGCGCGGCCGTCATCGCGTACATGTCGTAGGGCTCGCCGCTGGCGGTGGATTGCGCGTGGAACTTGCGGCCGTACCAGGAGGCGAGGCCGGTCTCGCGCCAGGGCCGGTCGTCGGTGATCGGCACGTACGAGCGGCCCAGCACCACATAGGGCTTGCTGGTGCCGCCGCTGCCGCGGATGGCTTCGACGCGCGGCTCGGCATCGGGCACCTGGCCGAGGCCGGCGGGCGGATTGGCGTCGGCGCCATCGCGGTCGATGGCCGAGGTGCCGCCACGCGGACCGCTTGCGCAACCCGCCAGCAGCAGCACCAGCGCCGCGCCGGCAGCCAGCGCGAGGGCGCGTGCGTTCGCGGGGCTAACCAAACACTGCCTTCCACAGCGCCAGCATGGCTTCGCGCTCGGCCGCCAGCGCGCTCATCGGCACCTGCGTCGGCTCTTCGTTGAGCCGCGCCCGGTGCTGCACCCGGCGCAGCTCGCGGTAGGCCGCGGCGGCGTTGCGGCCGATGCCCGCGGGCAGCAGGCCGGCTTCCTCGGCCCGGATCAGCAGCGCGATATTGCCCACGTTCGGGATCAGCTCGGGATGGGCCTTCGCCTCCGAGAGCACCAGGAACTGGACCGCGAACTCGGCATCCACCATGCCGCCGGGGCTGTGCTTGACGTCGAAGCGATCGGCCTTGACCGGCCGCGCGGCACGCACCTTCTCGCGCATCGCGACGATCTCGGCCTTCAGCGCGGCGCGGTCGCGCGGCGCCGCGATCACCGCCTCGCGGATGCGATCGAAGCGCTCGCACAGCGAGCAGTCGCCGCGGCCGTCGGGCCCAGAAGCCATGTCCACGAAGCGCGCGCGCGTCATGGCCTGGTGCTCCCAGGTCCAGGCGGTGTTGCTGCCGCGGCCCAGCTGGTATTTCTCGTAGGCGTCGAAGCTGGTGGTGAGCAGGCCCGAGTTGCCGTTGGGCCGCAGCGCGGTGTCGATCTCGAACAGGTCGCCCTCGCGGGTCTTGACCGTCAGCCAGTTGATGAGCTTGCGCACGTAAGCCGCATAGACCTCGCCGGCGCGCTCGTCGTCGTCGTCGTAGACGAACACGATGTCCAGGTCGCTGCCGTAGCCGAGCTCCTTGCCGCCCAGTTTGCCGTAGCCGATGATCGCGAAGCGCGGCGTCTGGCGGTGCGGGTTGCGCACCTGCGGCCAGCACCAGCGCGCCGTCACGCGCAACACCGCGTCGGCCAGCGCGCTGAGGTCGTCCGCCACCTGCTCGACCGTGATGCGGCCCTCGACGTCGCGCGCCAGCGTGCGGAACAGCTCGGCGTGATGCGCATGGCGCAGCAGGTTGAGCAGGCGCTCCTCGTCGGCCTCGCCGGTCTGGCGCAGCGACAGGTGGCGCGCTTCCAGCTCGCGCTCGAACTCCGCGGCAGAGAAGCGGCCGGCCAGCATTTCATGGCTTGCCAGCTCGTCGATCACGCCCGGGTGCTGCATCAGGTAGCGGGCCGGCCAGCGCGCCGAGCCCAGCAGGCGCAGCAGCCGCTCCTGCACCGCCGGGCGCTCGACCAGCAGCGCGATGTAGTTCTCGCGGCGCATCAGCGGCTCGATCCAGTCGGCCCAGCGCAAGGCACCGTCGATATGGTGGGCGATCTGGCCCGGGCCCTCGCCGTCGGGCTCGCGCAGCCACTGGCCGGTGCGCTGCACCAGCTGGCGCAGGCGGGCGCGGGTCTCGTCGCGCAGGGCCTGCACGCGCGGGCTGTCGTGCCACGCCTGGATGCGCTCGGCAAAGGGCGGCGGCAACTCCTCGATGAGGTCGCTCAGGTCGCCCGGCACGGTGCCGGCCGACGTGCCGTTGCAGCGCTTGCAGGGCTCCTTCTTGCCGCCGAGCAACTTGTCGAACTCCTGGGCCACGAACTCGCGATGCGCATCGAGCTGCGCCAGGAAGGGACAGCAGCCCTCGTACCCCAGCGTGTGCGCGATCCAGCGCAGGTCCTCGTCCTGCACCGGCAGCACATGGGTCTGCTGGTCGTCCAGGTACTGGATGCGGTGCTCCACCCGGCGCAGGAACTCGTACGCCGCGGCCAGCGCATCGGCCGTTTCCTGCGGCATCAGGTTGGCGCGCGCCAGGCGCTGCAGCGCGTCGAGCGTGGGCCGGGTGCGCAGCTCGGGGAACTGGCCGCCGCGCACCACCTGCAGCAGCTGCACGATGAACTCGATCTCGCGGATGCCGCCGCGCGAGAGCTTGACGTCGTTGGCGCGCTCGGGTCGCCCGGCGCTACGGCGCGCGGCCTGCTCGCGGATCTGCCGGTGCAGGGTGCGCAGCGAATCGAACACGCTGTAGTCCAGGTAACGCCGGAACACGAAGGGCAGCACCGCGCCGCGCAGCGCCTGGGCCGATCCATCGTCGATCACGCTGCGCGGCGCCACCACCCGGCTCTTGAGCCAGGCGAAGCGCTCCCATTCACGCCCCTGCACCTGGAAATACTCCTCCAGCGCATCGAGCGAGACCACGCTCGGGCCCGAGTTGCCGTTGGGCCGCAGCGCGAGGTCGACGCGGAACACGAAGCCGTGCTCGGTGGTGTCGCCCACCAGCGCATAGATGCGCTTGACGGCGCGCGCGAAGAACTCCTGGTTGGCCAGCCGCGCGCGCCCCTGCGTGTCGCCCGCGGTCTCGCCGTCGTGGTCGTAGAGATAGATCAGGTCGATGTCGCTCGACACGTTGAGCTCGCGCGCGCCGAGCTTGCCCATGCCCACCACCCAGAGCTGGGCGCGCTGGCCGTCGGAGCCGAGCGGTGCGCCGTGCGCGGCCTCGAGCTCGGTGCAGGCCTCGCGGCAGGCGATGTCGAGGGCGAACTCCGCAAGCTCGGTGACCGCGGTCGTGACCACCGCCAGCGCCGCCTGCTGTTCACAGTCGAGCGTGATCAGCCGTTCCATCACCAGTTGCCGCACGATGCGCAGCGCATCGGCCACGCCGTCTCCGCGCGCGCGCAGCGCGGCGTAGGCCTGTGCCATGGCGGCGTGCCGCGGTTCGCCGGCCGGCAGCAGTGCCAGCTCGCCGGCGTAGCGGCGCCGCAGGCGCTGCACGAAACGCGAAGAGGCCGCGAGCGGCATGCGCGGCCCATCCGCTGCGCCGTCTTCAGTATGGATATCGGTGGAACCGGGTGGGAGGCTCGCAGTCATAATTCCTGTCACAGCGCGATCCTCAATGAACGACACGACGTCTTCCCCTTCACGTCTGCTCAAGATCACCGCTGTGGCGGCACACTGGTTGTTGGGTTTGCTGGTCGGTGCATGGCTGCTGATTGCGCTGTCAGTGCTAGTCCTACACGCGTGGATTGTGCCGCGAATCGGCGAGTACCGTGGCGCCCTGGAAGCGCAGGCCAGCAAGGCCATCGGGGTACCGGTGCGCATCGGCTCGATCACCGCCAAGGGCGGTACCCTGTTTCCCAGCTTCGAGTTGCGCGACGTCGTGCTGCACGATCCGCAGCAGCGCGAGGCCCTGCGCCTGGCGCGCGTGGTGGCCAGCGTTTCGCCGCGTTCGCTGTGGCGCCTTAGCTTCGAGCAGGTCTACATCGAGCGTCCCGAACTGGAGGTGCGCCGTGATGCCGCCGGCAAGCTGCACGTGGCCGGCCTCAGCATGGACACCGACACCACAGGCGAGAGCCGCGGGGCCGACTGGTTCTTCGCCCAGCGCGAGTTCGTGATCCAGGGCGGCCTCGTGCGCTGGACTGACGAGAGCCGGGGTGCCCCGTCGCTCCTGTTGTCCGATGTCCAGTTCATCGCCCGCAACGGTTCGCGCAGCCACACCATGCGGCTCGACGCCACGCCGCCGCCCGGCTGGGGCGAGCGCTTCACCCTGCGCGGCGCATTCCGCCAGCCCCTGCTGTCGGTGCGCAGCGGCAACTGGAAAAGCTGGGACGGCACCGCCTACGCCGAGCTGCCGCGCATCGACATCCGGCAGCTGGGCCAGTACGTCACGCTCGATGCCCGCATCCGCGAAGGCAACGGCGCGCTGCGGATCTGGGCCGATATCGACGACGGCCAAGTCGCCGGCGGCACGGCCGACCTCGCGTTGCTGCGGGTGGACGCGTCGCTGGGCAAGTCGCTCGAGCCGCTGGTCCTGCGCGACGTCACCGGCCGGCTGGCCGGGCGCATGACGCAGGAGGCCCAGGAGTTCTCCACCACCGACCTGCAGTTCCAGACCCCCGACGGCATGCGCTGGCCGGGCGGCAACCTCTGGTTCCAGCACCTGCCGGCCAAGGGCCGGATCGCCGAGCGCGGCGCCTTGCGCGCCGACCAGCTCGACCTCGCGGCCCTGGCCATGATCGCCGACCGGCTGCCCCTGGACGACAAGAGCCGCAGCATGATCGACGGCCTGGTGCCGCGCGGCCTCGTCGAGCGCATCGATGCCAGCTGGCAGGGCCCGCTGGGCGCGCCCGACAAGTACCAGGCAAGGGGCCGCGTCAGCGGCTTCGGCGTCGAGTCGCGGGCCGCCGAGACCGGCACCGTGCCCGCGGCTGCGGCGGCCTCCGGGCCGCGCTCCCCAGCGGCGGCCGCCGCGGCCAACACCGCAGCGCCGGCGCCCCCGGCCGGTGCGCCCGGCATTCGCGGCGCCACCATCGAATTCGACGCCACCCAGCTCGGCGGCAGCGCCGCATTGAGCATCGCCAACGGTGCGCTGGACTTCCCCGGCGTGTTCGAGGATCCCGTGATCGCGGTCGACCAGTTGTCCGCCCAGCTCTTGTGGAGGATCGACGGCGACAAGTCCCAGCTCCAGGTCTCCGGCCTCCGATTCGCCAACGCCGATGCCGAGGGCGAGGCCCAGGCCAGCTGGCGCACCAGCGACCCTGCCAGCTCCAGCAGCCGCTCGCGCTTTCCAGGCGTGCTCGACCTGCAGGGCAAGCTGACGCGCGCCGACGGCACCCGCGTCTATCGCTACCTGCCGCAGCACATTCCGAAGGACACGCGCGACTACGTGCGCGAGGCCGTGCAGAAGGGCACGGCCAGCGCGGTGGACTTCAAGGTCAAGGGCGATCTGCACGACATGCCCTTCGCCGACCCCAAGCTGGGCGACTTCCGCATCGCCGCGCGGGTGGCGGATGTGCACTACGCCTACGCGCCGCCGCGGGCCGGCTCGGCGACGACCTGGCCGGCTTTGACGGGACTGAGCGGCGAGCTGGTGTTCGAGCGCGCGGGCATGCAGGTGCGCAACGCCCGCGGGCGCCTCGCAGGCGCGCCCGGCATCGAGGTGGTCAAGGCCGAAGCCCAGATCCCCGACATGGGCCACCACGCCGTGCTGGTGAAGGTGGACGCCCAGGCGAAGGGCCCGCTGGCCGAGCTGCTGCGCGCCGGATCGCCGCTCGCGGGCGAGGCCGGCCCCACGCTGGCGCGCGCCCGCGCCACCGGGAACGCCGACTACCGGCTGCGCCTGGAGCTGCCGCTGGCTGCCATGGACAAGACCAAGGTGCAGGCCAGCGTCGCCCTGGCCGACAACGACATCCAGATCCTGCCCGAGGCCCCGACGCTGAGCCAGGCGCGCGGCACGCTGAGCTTCACCGAGGGCGGCTTCTCGCTGGCCGGCGTGCAGGCGCGCGCACTCGGCGGCGCCTTGCGCATCGAGGGCGCGGGCCGCTGGGGCGCCGCGCAGGAGCTGAGCCTGCGCGCCCAGGGCACTGCCAGCGCCGATGGCATGCGCGCGGCGCGCGAGCTCGACTGGCTGGCGCGCCTGGCCCGCCACGCCAGCGGCAGCACGCCCTACACCGCCGCCTTCTCGATGCGCGACGGCGCCTCCGAGTTCTCGCTGGCCAGCAGCCTGCAGGGCCTGGGGCTGCAACTGCCCGCACCGCTGGCCAAGCCGCCGGAGGACACGATGCCGCTCGCGATCGAGAAGAAGATCGTGCAGCGCGAGACCCGAACCGGCGCCACCCCGCTGCTGCAGGACCGGCTCTCGATCGAGCTGGGCCGCATCGGCTCGGCTTCCTACGTGCGAGACATCTCAGGCGGCGAGGCCCGGGTGCTGCGCGGCAGTATCGGCATCGGCCTGTCCGCAGGCGAATCCGCCACCCCGCCCGAACGCGGCGTGCTCGCCAACATCCAGCTCGCGCGCATCGACGTGCCGGCCTGGCAGGCGCTGTTCGGCGACGCCACCGGCAAGCCGGCCGACGCGTCCGCGGGCAGCGACGACGCCTCGGCTTACCTGCCCACCATCCTCGCGCTGCGTGCGCAGGAGCTCGCCGTCGGCGGCCGCACCCTGCACAACGTGGTGCTCGGCGGCACCCGCGAGGGCGCGCTCTGGCACGCCAACATCGATGCCACCGAGCTCAGCGGCTACGCCGAGTACCGCAGCGCGCAGGCGGGGCGCCTGTATGCGCGGCTGGCGCGCCTGAAGATCGCGCCCAGCACGGCCAACGCCGTCGAGTCGCTGCTGGACGAGCAGCCGGGCACGCTGCCCGCGCTGGACATCGTGGTCGACGACTTCGAGCTGCTGGGCCGGCGCCTCGGCCGTGCCGAGATCGATGCGGTCAACCGCGGCGGGGCCGGGCGCGAGTGGCGGCTCAACAAGCTGGCTTTCACGACACCCGAAGCCAGCTTCACCGCGCAGGGCGCCTGGGCTGCCGCGCCCGCCGGCAGCGGCACGCGGGGGCGCGGCGAGCCGCGCCGCACCACCATGGACTTCAAGCTCGACATCGCCGACGCCGGCGGCCTGCTCGGGCGCTTCGGCATGAAGGACGTGGTACGCGCCGGGCGCGGCCGGCTCGAGGGCCAGGTGCACTGGAGCGGCTCGCCCTTTGCGCTCGACTACCCCAGCCTCGGCGGCCAGCTGAAGATCGACGTCGAATCCGGCCAGTTCCTCAAGGCCGACCCGGGCATCGCCAAGCTGCTCGGCGTGCTGAGCCTGCAGGCGCTGCCGCGGCGCCTCACCCTCGATTTCCGCGACGTGTTCAGCCAGGGCTTCAGCTTCGACTTCCTGCGCGGCGACGCCCGCATCGAGCAGGGCGTGGCCAGCACCAACAACCTGCAGATGAAGGGCGTCAACGCCGCGGTGCTGATGGACGGCTCGGCCGACATCGCCCGCGAGACGCAGAGCCTGCGCGTCGTCGTGGTGCCCGAGATCAACGCCGGCACCGCCGCGCTGGTCGCAACCGCGATCAATCCCGCGATCGGGCTCGGCACCTTCCTGGCGCAGATGGTGCTGAGCCGGCCGCTCATCGCCGCGGCCACGCAGGAGTTCCAGATCGACGGCACCTGGGCCGACCCCAAGATCACCAAGATCCCGCGCCGGCTGCTGCCGGCAGCGCAGGGCGCGCCCGCCGCACCCGCGTTACGCTGACGCAGGACGAACACCAGGCACAGAGAGAAAACGGAGCGCTCATGAAAGTCGCCGCCATCCAGATGGTCTCGGCCATCGCACGCGAGGCCAACCTTGCCCGCGCCCACGCGTTGCTGGGCGAGGCCGCCGCCGGCGGCGCCGAGCTGGCCGTGCTGCCCGAGTACTTCTGCACGATGGGCGCGCGCGACATCGACAAGCTCGCCCTCCGCGAGACCGACGGAGCCGGCACGGTGCAGGGTTTCCTGGCCGATGCAGCGCGCGAGTTCGGGCTGTGGATCGTCGGCGGCACGCTGCCGCTGGAGACCGGCGACGAACGCCATGTGTTCAACAGCTCCCTGGCCTACTCGCCGGACGGCGAGTGCGTGGCGCGCTACGACAAGATCCATCTCTTCTTCTACGACAACGGCCGCGAGCGCTACGACGAGCGCCGCGTGATCGCGCCCGGCACCGAGCCGGTCTGCTTCGACCTGCCCTCGCGCGACGGCCACCGCTGGCGCATCGGCATGAGCGTGTGCTACGACCTGCGCTTTCCCGAGCTCTACCGCGCACTCGCTCGCCAGGGCGCCGAACTGCTGCTGGTGCCCAGCGCCTTCACCCACACCACCGGCTCGGCCCATTGGGAGGTGCTCCTGCGCGCACGCGCCATCGAGAACCTCTGCTGGGTCGTCGCCCCGGCCCAGGGCGGCACGCACGAGAACGGGCGCCGGACCTGGGGCCAGTCGATGGTGGTGGACCCCTGGGGTGCGGTGGTCGCGCAGCGCGCGGTCGAGGACGGCGTGGTGAGCTTCGAACTCGACGCCGGGCAGGTGGAGCACACGCGTACGCAGCTGCCCGCGCTCTCGCATCGCGTGCTCTGACGCCTGAATCCGGTGTCCTCGACCACGCTGCCCATCGCAAGAACGATCCGGGGGGCCTTCTCCGGCCTTCGTTCGCTGCGCTCGCTGCATTCGCTGTGGCAGCGCTGGTTCCTGTGGGTGATCCTTGCGGTGCTGGTCGTCGCGCTGCTTGCCACCGTGGTGTGGCTCGCTGGCCGCCACGAGGTCGAGCAGGTGCAGAGCGCGCTCGACCGCGACACCGCCGATGCAGTTTCCGACCTGCGCAGCGGCCTCCAGCGCAATGCCCAGAGCCTGCGCGCCTCGCAGGTCGACGGCACGGACCGCGAGCGCTGGCCCATGGAGGCCGCGGCGCTGCTGCGCGAGCATCGCGAATGGCTACGGCTCGAATGGCGCGACGCGGCGCTGCGCCCGCTGGCGGCCGTCGACACGCCCTATCGCCGGCGCGTGTTCGACGACGCGAACCGGGGCCGCGAGCAGGCCGACGTCGCGCTGGCCTGCGCCGCCGCCCGCAAGGCGGGCGCGCCGGCGTACTCGCCGAGCCACTACGTGCCCTTCGTGCCCAGCGGCGGGCTCGAGGTGATGGAGCTGTGTGTGCCGGTCGATGGCGGCGGCTACCTGGTGGCCACCTATTCGCTGCGCGACACGCTCATCGAGCTGGTCGCG
The DNA here is from genome assembly GCF_051400855.1 of Variovorax stachyos. Taxonomy (NCBI): domain Bacteria; kingdom Pseudomonadati; phylum Pseudomonadota; class Betaproteobacteria; order Burkholderiales; family Comamonadaceae; genus Variovorax; species Variovorax stachyos. Next base: position 188,797 of record NZ_JBLFFN010000006.1, read on the forward strand.
CCCACGCTCACGCGCGGCCAGGAGGTCGCCTTCACCGAGCCCGACGGCACCCGCCTGGTGGCCGTGGGCGCGGCGCGCCGCGTCGGCACGCGCGTCTTCACCGCGCAGCAGCTCGTCGACCTGCCCGGCAACGCGCTGATGCTGCGCGTGGACGGCTGGCGCGCCGCGCCCGATCTCTTTCCCAACCTGCTGACAGGGCTGGTCACCGCGATCTCGATCGCGCTGGTCTCGGTGCTGGTGCTGCTGGCGCGCGATACGCGTCGGCGGCTGCGCGCCGAACACGACCTGGCCGACGCGCTGGCCTTCCGCAAGGCCATGGAGGATTCGGTCATCACCGGCCTGCGCGCACGCGACCTGCAGGGCCGCATCACCTACGTGAACCCCGCCTTCTGCGAGATGGTGGGCTTTAGCGCCGAGGAGCTGATGGACCACGCGAGCGGCGACGTGCCCTACTGGCCGACCGAGCTGGCGCAGGAATACCGCCAGCGCCAGGCCCATCGCCTGGCCGGCGGCGTGCCGCCCCGCGAGGGCTTCGAGTCGGTCTTCATGCACAAGGACGGCCGGCGCTTCCCGGTGCTGATCTTCGAGGCGCCGCTGATCAACGCGCAGGGCGCCCAGACCGGCTGGATGAGCGCCTTCATCGATGTCAGCGAGCAGCGGCGCATCGAGGAGCTCTCGCGCGCCAGCCAGGAGCGGCTGCAGGCCAGCGCGCGGCTCGCGACCGTGGGCGAAATGGCCTCGCTGCTGAGCCACGAGCTCACCCAGCCGCTGGCCGCCATCGCCAGCTATGCCAGCGGCTCGCTCAACCTGCTGCGCAGTGCCGGCGCATCGTCCGGCGGCGATCACGGCGAGGTCGCGATGGCCGTGCGCCGCATCGCAGAGCAGGCCGACCGCGCCGGCCAGGTGATCCGCAGCGTGCACGACTTCGTGCGCCGCCGCGACCGCATGCGCGAGGCCGTGGCGCCGCAGGCGCTGATCGATGCCGTGATGCCGCTGGTGCGCCTGCAGGCGCGCAAGCTCGGCGTGCGGGTCGACGTGCATTACGAGGAGCGCCTGCCGCGCGTGCTGTGCGACCGCACGCTGGTCGAGCAGGTGCTGCTGAACCTGGCGCGCAACGCGATGCAGGCGATGGACCTGCCCGAGCTCAGCGAGCGCGTGCTGCACCTGCGCGTCGCGCGCGCCCGCGCCGTCGGCGAAAGCGGCGACACCCCCGACAAGGCCGACGCGCGCCGCTGGGTCGAGTTCTCGGTGGCCGACCGCGGCGCCGGCATCAGCGAGGAGGTCGCGGCGCGCCTCTTCACGCCCTTCTTCACCACGCGGCCCGACGGCATGGGCCTGGGCCTGAGCCTGTGCCGCACGGTGGTCGAGCAGCACGGCGGCGCATTGGCCTTCGAGCCGCAGCGGCCGCGCGGCACCGTGTTCCGGTTCACGCTGCCGGCGGCCTGACACTCTCCCGTCTTCCTTTTCTTCCTTGATGCAACCCTTGATCGATGCCCTGATCTTCATCGTCGACGACGACGCCAGCGTGCGCGAGGCGCTGGCCTGGCTGCTGCGCTCGCGGCGGCTGGTGAGCGAGCAATACGCGAGCGCCGAGGACTTCGAGCTGCGCCTGGCCGAGGGTCCGCTGGCAGATCAGCCGCACTGCCTGCTGCTGGACGTGCGCATGCCCGGCATGAGCGGGCTCGCGCTGTTCGACCGCCTGGCGGAGCGCGGCTTGCTGGAGGTGATGCCGGTGATCTTCCTCACCGGCCATGCCGACGTGCCCACGGCGGTCGACGCGGTGAAGCGCGGCGCCTTCGACTTCTGCGAGAAGCCCTTCTCCGACAACGCGCTGGTCGACCGCATCGAGCATGCGCTCGGCACCTCGCTGCGCGCGGTGGAAGCGCAACGCGCGCGCCGGCTGCTGATGCGCCGCATCGAGGAGCTGACCGAGCGCGAGCGTGACGTGATGCGGCGCGTGGTCGAGGGCCTGCCCAACAAGCTCATCGCCGACCAGCTCTCGATCAGCGTGCGGACGGTGGAGGTGCACCGGGCGCGGGTGTTCGAGAAGATGGAAGTGAAGTCGGCGGTGGAGCTGGCGAATCTGTTGAGGCCCCTCTGACCGACGGCGCGGCGAGGCCCTCCTCGAGTGCTTCCTTGAATGAGTGTTGGCCTTGGAAGCGTCCAGGCCGCGTGTGCCGTGGCACGTGGTGGAACCGAACCGCCCTGCCGGTCACACAGGCTGGTGCGCTGAGAGCCGCTTCGTGAAGGCGTGCGCAGTGTGCGAACAACCAGGGCATGGGCACCCTGGCATGCGTTGGCGAGCCGCCGCCAGATACAGCAAGCGGTGCAGCAGCCTTCAGCGAAAGATTGACCTCAGCGCAAGTGCGGGACCACCCGCTCCAGAGCGCCAGCCGTACTGGCGTACCGCTCAGCCCTGTGGCCGTTCGCCCACGTAAATCTCCACCCGCCGGTTCTGCGCCCGTCCCGCATCGCTGCTGTTGTCCGCGATCGGCTCGCGCGAGCCGCGGCCCTCGATGCGGAAGGCCTGCTGCGGCACGCCGCGCGCGATCAGATAGTCGCGCGTGCTCGCCGCGCGCTCCACCGACAGCGGGTTGTTGATGGCGTCGGTGCCGGTGCTGTCCGTGTGGCCGATGATGCGGACCTCGGCATTCGGGTTGTTGCGCAGGCCATTGGCGAACTGGTTGAGGATGGGCACGAAGTTCGGCTTGATCGTGGAACGGCCGGTGTCGAAGGAGACGTCGCTGGGGATCGCGAGCTTGAGCTCGTTGTTGGGCGTCTGCGTGACTGCGATGCCGGTACCCTGGGTGGCGGCCTGCATTTCGCGCTTCTGCGCTTCCATGCGCTGCGACCAGAGATAGCCGCCGAGCGCGCCGGCGGCTGCGCCTACGGCGGCGCCGGTGCCGATGGCGCGGCTGTCGCCGCCGGTCGCGGAGCCGATCACGGCCCCGCCGAGGGCGCCGACACCTGCACCGATGCCGGTTCTGCGTTGCGTGTCGCTCATGCCGGCGCAGCCCGACAGGACGACGGCTGCGGCGGTGGTGGCGAGGACGAACTTCTTCATGTGTGCTCCTACATTCGTTTGATCAGCAATTGGGCATTATCTGGAGCCGCCCGCCGGCGGGTCGTCGGACGGAGGCGCGTTTTCATCTTCGTCCGCCTCAGGCATTTCGCCGCGCTTGCGGCCGGAGAACATCGTCCACCACACGATCAGCACCAGCAGGATTCCAGCGCCGAGCGCTTCGAGCAAAATCAAACCCATGAAAAGAGGACTCCAGTGGCTGGTCGGGCTCGCGATCGTAGCAACGCTGGCCGGCTGTTCGGTCGGCACCCTGCAACCCGAGGCACCCGTCGCGACCGCGCCTTCGAGCGCGCCGCCCGCGCGCGACCTGGGCCCGCTGACCGGCTCGCTCAACCATCCGAAGAGCCGCTGGGTGCCGGTGCCCTGGTCCGAGCTGCCCGGCTTCGAGGACGATGCGCTGCACGAAGGCTGGAGCGCGATGATCGCCAACTGCGCCCGCCCGAACGCCGCCTTTGCGCCGCTGTGCCGCGAGGTGCGCCAGCTGGCGCTGGCCGAGACCGAGGAGCAGCGCCAGTGGCTGCGCGAGCGCCTGCAGCCCTACCGCGTGGAGCCGCTCTCGGGCCCTGCCGAAGGCAAGCTCACGAGCTACTACGAGCCGGTCTTCGAGGCCTCGCGCCGTCCCACCGCGCAGCACACCGTGCCGCTCTACCAGGCCCCCGCCGGCCTGGTCGCGCGCCGCCCGTGGTTCACGCGGCAGGAGATCGACACGCTGCCGCAGGCGCAGGCCGCGCTGCGCGGGCGCGAGATCGCGTGGCTGGCAGACCCGATCGACGTGCTGATGCTGCACATCCAGGGCTCGGGCCGGCTGCGCATCACCGAGGCTGACGGCTCGCAGCGCACCGTGCGCGTGGCCTTCTCGGCGACCAACGAGCAACCCTACCGCAGCGTGCAGCAATGGCTGCAGAGCCAGGGCGCGACCAAGGTCAGCCTGTGGCCCGACGACACCAAGCAATGGGTCGCGCAGAACCCGCAGCGCCTGTCGCAGCTGCTGTGGAGCAATCCGCGCTATGTCTTCTTCCGCGAGGAGCCGCTGGCCGACATCGATGCCGGCACCGGCCCGGTCGGCGCGCAGGGCGTGCCGCTCACCGCGGGCCGTTCGATCGCGGTCGACCGCGACAGCATTCCCTACGGCACGCCGGTGTGGCTGGCCTCGCCGGGCCCGGCGTTGCCGCTGGCGCGGCTGGTGGTGGCGCAGGACACGGGCAGCGCCATCGTGGGCGCCGTGCGCGCCGATTTCTTCGCCGGCACCGGTGCCGAAGCAGGGCGCCTGGCCGCACGCGTGAATCAGCCACTTCGCTTGTGGGTGTTGTGGCCAAAATGAAGGGGCGGCGGGGCATGATCCCTGCCTGGGCAGACAGGGAGCACAATGAACCTTCACACCTTCTCGATCATCTTTGCGGGCGTGCTGCTGAATTCAGCCGCGCAGCTGATGCTCAAGGCCGGTGCCCGCACGCTGGGCACCGTCGCGATGGGCAGCAGCGCCTCGCTGACGGCCGCCGCATGGAGCGCGGCCACGCAGCCCTGGATCGTGCTCGGGCTGGTCTGCTACTTCATCAGCGCCGGGCTATGGATCCTCGCACTGACGCGAGTCGATGTGACCATCGCCTATCCCATGCTGTCCATGGGCTACGTCATCGCGGCCCTGCTCGCATGGCAGCTCTTCGGCGAATCGCTGAGTGCCACGCGCGTACTCGGCATCGCCATCATCCTGGTCGGCGTGGTCGTGTTGAGCAGGGGATGAACCCATGCGCCCGCTCTACGTGGACCTAGACGGCACGTTGATCGCCACCGATTCGCTGCACGAATCCCTGCTCCAACTGGCGCGCGCCTCGCCCGCATCGCTGCTGTGGCTTCCGCTGTGGTTACTGCGCGGCAAGGCCGCGCTCAAGCAGGAGGTGGCGCGCCGGGCCGCCATCGACGTGCAGACGCTCCCCTATCGGCCGGAGGTGCTCGAACTGGTGCGCAGGGCCCGCGCCGCCGGCCGGCGCACGGTGCTCGCCACCGCCAGCGACGGCAGGCTGGCGCGCGCGATCGCCTCGCACCTGGGGCTGTTCGATGCGGTGCTCGCCTCCGACGGCGAGCACAACCTGCGCGGCGCAGGCAAGCGCGCCGCCATCGAGGCCGATGCAGGCGGCCGGGGCTTCAGCTATGCCGGCAACGATCACATGGACCTCGCGGTCTGGCGGGGGGCCGAGGCCGCAGTGGTGGTCAGCCGCTCCGAGCCGCTGGCGCGCCGCGTGGCCGGGCTGACCACGCTCGAGGGGCGGATCGTGCCGCCGCGCACCCCGCTCAAGCGCTACGTGTATGGCGCGCGGCTGCACCAGTGGCTCAAGAACTTGCTGATCTTCCTGCCGCTGATGCCGGTGCTGCACGAGCTCACGCAGCCGATCGTGCTGAATGCGGTGCTGGCCTTCTTCGCCTTCGGGCTGATGGCCTCGGCCATCTACGTGCTCAACGACCTGCTCGACCTGGAATCGGACCGGCGGCACCACCGCAAGCGCCTGCGGCCCTTCGCCTCCGGCGAGATCACCGCGCTCGAAGGGCTGGCCGTCGCGGGGCTGCTGTGCGCTGCATCGCTGGCGCTGTCGCTCGCGCTGCTCCCCGCAGCCTTCGTGGGCGTGCTGCTGCTCTACATGACGCTGACCAGCGCGTACTCGCTGTTCCTCAAGCGCCGCGCCGTGGTCGACGTGTTCGCGCTGGCCGGGCTCTACACCATCCGTGTCGCGGCCGGCACCGCGGCCACGGGGCTGCCGCTGTCTTTCTGGATCCTGTCCTTCTCGATGTTCATCTTCCTGAGCCTGGCATTGGCCAAGCGCTACGTCGAGCTGACCGGCCCGCCGCGCGAGGCGCAGCGCATGAAGCGCGACCGCGGCTACCAGCCGGGGGACGAGACCTTCGTGCTGTGCACCGGCGTAGCGGCCGGCCAGATGTCGGTGCTGCTGCTCGGCCTCTACCTGCACGACCAGGAAATGCTGGCGCGCTACGACCATCCCGAATATCTCTGGGTGCTGATCCCGCTGTTCCTGTTCTGGACCATGCGCGTGTGGCTCAAGGCAATCCGCGGCGCACTGCACGACGACCCGGTGGTCTTCGCCGCGCGCGACTGGGTCAGCCGCCTTACGGTCGGCATCGCCGCCCTTGCGCTGTGGGCGGCGGACTGATGCCCAAACGCGCGCTGACCTTGGATGCACTCATCGCCGCCGGGCTGGCGTTCGCGGCCGTAGTCCTGCTGACGACGCTCGCCCGCCAGTTGCCGCCCGCCCTCTTCGTTCACGAGAGCGGCCTCGACGCCTGGTTCCAGTCCGACACCCCGCGGGCGCTGGCCAACATGGTGGACGCGGGGAGCAACCACTACCGCACCAAGGTCCATCCGATCGCCTCGATCCTCATCCATCCGGTGGTGACGGGCCTGCGCGCGCTGTGGCCCGGCAGCGACCTGCAGGCGGCGATGCGCTTTGCCTACCTGGTGGCCGCACTGTGGGTGCTGTCCTTCTACGCCTTGTGCCGCCTGCTGGGCAGCGGGCGCATCGCGGGCGCCTGCTTCTCGTTGCTGGCCATCGGCAGTGCCGCCTTCCAGTTCTGGTTCTCGGTGCCGGAGACCTACGGCATCGGATCGCTGACCCTGCTGTGGGTGCTGCTCGTCGCGGCGCTCGCGGTGCACCGGCCCGTGAGCGACCGGCTGCTGCTGGCCGCGAGCATCGCCAGCCTCGCGATCACGGTCACCAACTGGATCGCGGGGCTGGCGCTGGCGGTGGTCCATCGGCCCTGGCGGCGCGCGCTCGCGATCAGCGCCGCGGCCTTCGTGATCGTCGCCGCCGCCTCGGTGGCGCAGCGCTTTCTCTACCGCTTCGCCAAGTTCTTCTTTCTCGGCAGCAGCGAGGAGGCCGACTACATAAACCTGGAGCGCTCCGGCACCGTGCTGAACAAGCTGGCCGCGATGTTCTGGCATCCGATCAGCCTGCCGGAGGTGCTCAGCGTGCCATCCGTGCCGCCAAAGCTCGACTGGGTCACGGTGCAGCTGAGCGCACCGGCTTCGGGCGGGTGGGCCGGTGTCTGCGCGCTCGTCCTGTGGAGCCTGTTGCTCGCGGCCGGCCTCGTCGGCCTGCTGCGCGACTCACGCTGGCGCCGCTTCGCCGCGGTGCTCGGGCTCACGTTGGGCGCGCAGGTGCTGCTGCACCTGGTCTATGGCGACGAGACCTTCCTGTACGCCGCGCATTTCCTGCCGCTGCTGATGGCGGTCGCGGTGTTCGCCACGCATGCGCTGCCGCCCGTGCTCGCTGCGGCGATGGCGCTCGCGGCGGCGGGTCTCGCGGCCTTCCACAACGCCGCCATGTACGAGACGGCGATTCGACTGCTGCAGCACGCGCGTTGAGCGGTGGGTGCCGCGCCGCCGCCGTCGCGTGCGGCCGGGCATCCGAGCCGCGGCTGACTTCCTGGCGTCATATTGAACTTTTAGCGTTCGGGGGTTACGCAACAACGTCCCCACTGAAAGATTCGCGCATGACCGCCAAGACCCGCCATGACGTCCTCCCCATCGACCCCGACGACATCGGCCACAACCCGAGTTCCAACCCCTCCTTTACCGACCTGCTCGCGTCCCGCCTGAGCCGCCGCCACCTGTTCGGCCTGGGCGTCGGAACGGCCGGCACCGCCCTGCTGCAGGCCTGCGGCGGCGGCGGCAGCAACGGTTTCCCGGTACTGCCGCCCGCACCGGCGCCCGCGCCGGCTCCCGCACCTGCACCGGCCCCGGCGCCCGCCGCACCCAAGCTCGGCTTCACCGCAGTTCCCAAGAGCCTGGCCGACGTCGTCACGGTCCCGGCAGGCTACACAGCCACCGTGCTGTACCGCCTCGGCGATCCGATCGCGCCCGGCGTGCCGGCCTACGTGAACGACGGCACCGATGCCGCCGCCACCTTCGATCGCCGCGCCGGCGACCACCATGACGGCATGACCTTCTTCGGCATGGATGCGTCCGGCAAGTGGGCGCCGACCAGCGCCACGCGCGGCCTGCTGGCGATGAACCACGAAGCCATCACGCCGCTCTTCCTGCACCCGGCCGGCCAGACCACCACCGGCACCGGCAACGCGCAGGTGCGCACCGTCCCCGATGAAGTGCTGCGCGAGTTCTACCTGCACGGCGTGAGCGTGATCGAGGTCAACAAGGGCGCGAGCGCGTGGAGCTACAAGCAGGACTCGGCCTTCAACCGCCGCGTCCACACGCTGACCGAGATGACCTTCTCGGGCCCCGCCGCCAAGACCGGCTACCTGGTGACCAAGTTCTCCCCCGACGGCAGCAAGACCCGCGGCACGCTCAACAACTGCGCCAACGGCACCACGCCCTGGGGCACCTACCTCACCTGTGAGGAGAACTGGGCCGGCTACTTCCGCCGCATCGCCGCCACCGACAACCCGAACCGCAGCGCCAGGGAACTCGCCAGCTTCAGCCGCTATGGCGTCGCCGGCACCGGGCGTGAGCTGTGGGCCACCGCGACGCCCGACACCGCCGACAACATCTACGGCCGATGGAATGCGCAGGTCACAGGCGCCACCGCCGCGGACGACTACCGCAACGGCGCCAACACCTACGGCTGGGTTGTGGAGATCGACCCCTTCACCCCCGGCAGCACGCCGAAGAAGCGCACCGCGCTCGGCCGCATGGGCCACGAAGGCGCCTGCCTCGGCCCGGTGGTCGTCGGCAAGCCCCTCGTCTGGTACATGGGCGACGATTCGCGCAACGAGTACATCTATAAGTTCGTCTCGACGAAGAACTGGGACGCGGCCGACATCAACGGTGGCCTGGCCGCCGGCGACAAGTACATGGACGACGGCCGGCTCTACGCCGCCAAGTTCAACGCCGACGGCACCGGCGTGTGGCTGGAGCTCAAGCTCGGCGTCAACGGCATCACCTCGAGCAACGCCGCCTACGCCTTCGCCGACGCGGCCGACGTGGTGATCAACACGCGCCTCGCGGCCGATGCGGCCGGCGCCACCAAGATGGACCGCCCCGAGTGGGCGTCCGTCAATCCGAAGACGGGCGAGGTCTACGTCACGCTCACCAACACCAATGCCGCCGCGCGCCCGATCACGGCCACCGACGCCGCCAACCCGCGCTTCTACAACGACCCGAAGGGCGCCGCTGCCACCGCGCAGACCGGCAACCCCAACGGCCACGTCGTGCGTTTTGTGGACGACAACGGCGACCCGGCGGCCCTGAGCTTCAAGTGGGACGTGTACCTGTTCGGCGCCCGCGCCGGCGCGTCTGCCGACGTCAACCTCTCGGGCCTGGTCGCCGACAACGACTTCTCCAGCCCCGACGGCCTGTGGTTCAGCGAGGCCACGGGCGGCCTGCTGTGGCTGGAGACCGACGACGGCGCCTACACCGACGTCACCAACTGCATGCTGCTCGCCGCCGTTCCGGGCAAGGTGGGCGACGGCGCGGCCAGGACCATCACCAACGTCGACGGCGCCACCACGCGGCAGCAGGCCACCTTCGTCGGCAAGGCGCCGGGCACCGACGGCCTGCGCCGCTTCCTGGTGGGCCCGAAGGACTGCGAGATCACCGGCATCGCCGAGTCGGGCGACGGCCGCGCGCTCTTCGTCAACATCCAGCACCCGGGCGAGACCACGCCGACGGCCAGCATCGCCAACCCGGCGCAGTTCGGCAGCCACTGGCCCGACGGCGGCAATGCCCGCCCGCGCTCGGCCACGGTCGTGATCACCAAGGACGACGGCGGAATCGTCGGGCTGTAAGCGCCATCAGGACGGCGCCGCCGGCAACGGCAGCGCCGTCTTGTAGCGCACCTGCTTGAGCGCAAAGCTCGAGCGGATCTTCTCGATGCCCGCAATGGGCGTCAGCTGCTCGAGGATGAACTTCTCGAGCGCCGCGATGTCGGCCACGGCGACGCGGATCAGGTAGTCGCTGTCGCCGGTCATCAGGTAGCACTCCATCACTTCCTCATGCTCGGCGATGCGCTGCTCGAAGTCGGCCAGCGACTGCTTGCTCTGCGTGCGCAGGCTGATCGAGATGAACACATTGAGCCCGAGCCCCAGCGCCGCCGCGCTGGCCAGCGCCACGTAGCGCTGGATCACGCCGACCGCCTCCAGCGCCTTGACCCGTGCCAGACAGGGCGAGGGCGACAGGTGCACCCGGCGCGCGAGCTCCACGTTGGACAGCGCGCCGTCGCGCTGCAGTTCGTCGAGGATGCGCAGGTCGATCGTGTCCAGTTGCATGAGATGCCTTGAAAATCCAAAACTGCGGCATCTTATGCCGCGACAAAGGCATGGATGCTGACCAAACGGCAGCTCATTCCACGAACGACGGCCTAAAGTGCGGTTCATGAATGCCCCGATTTCCACCGACCAGCTGCGTGCGCTGCTCGACACGCCCCTCAACGACTCCGACCCGGCCGAAACCGCGGAATGGCGCGAGGCCTTCGTCGCGCTGGCCGAGACGCACGGGCCCGAGCGCGCGCGCTGGATGCTGGACGAGCTGGCGCGCATCGCCCGCACCCGTCGCATTGGCTGGCAGCCCGAGCTGGCCACGCCTTATGTCAACACCATCGCGGTCGAGCAGCAGCCGCCGTTCCCGGGCGACCTCGCGATCGAGGAGCGCCTGGCCTCGCTGATGCGCTGGAACGCGCTCGCGATGGTGGTGCGCGCCAACCAGGCCTATGGCGAGCTGGGCGGCCATATCGCGAGCTATGCCAGTGCGGCGGACCTGTTCGAGACTGGCTTCAATCACTTCTTCCGTGCGCGAGACGGCTCGCATGGCGGCGACCTGGTGTTCTTCCAGCCGCACAGCGCGCCGGGCGTCTATGCACGCGCCTACCTGGAAGGCCGGCTCACCGAGGAAGACCTCCAGCACTACCGCCAGGAGCTCAGCGCGCCCGCTTTCGCAAGCGGCAGCGGTGCGCGCGGCCTCAGCAGCTACCCGCACCCCTACCTGATGCCGGACTTCTGGCAGTTCCCCACCGGCTCGATGGGCATAGGCCCCATCAGCTCGATCTACCACGCGCGCTTCATGCGCTATCTCACGCATCGGCACCTGCTCGACTGCGACGGAAGAAAGGTCTGGGGCGTGTTCGGCGACGGCGAGATGGACGAGCCCGAATCGATGAGCGCGCTCACGCTGGCAGCGCGCGAGAAGCTCGACAACCTCGTGTGGGTGGTCAACTGCAACCTGCAGCGCCTGGACGGCCCGGTGCGCGGCAACGGCCGCATCATCGACGAGCTGGAGAAGCTCTTCGCCGGCGCGGGCTGGAACGTGATCAAGCTGGTCTGGGGCAGCGACTGGGACGGCCTGTTCGCGCGCGACACCGACGGCGCGCTGGTGCGCGCCTTCGCCAACACGGTGGACGGCCAGATGCAGACCTTCGCCGCCAAGGACGGCCGCTACAACCGGGACAACTTCTTCGGCCAGAACGAGCAGCTGGCGCGCCTGGTCGAGGGCATGACCGATGAGCAGATCGACCGCCTCAAGCGCGGCGGCCACGACCTGGTGAAGATCCATGCCGCCTATGCGGCCGCCGCCACGCATCGCGGCCAGCCCACCGTGATCCTGGCCCACACCAAGAAGGGCTACGGCTTGGGGCAAGCGGGCCAGGGCAAGATGACCACGCACTCGCAGAAGAAGCTGGGCGAGCACGACCTCCTCGAATTCCGCAACCGCTTCAGCCTGCCGCTCACCGACGAGCAGGCCGCGCAGGCCGCCTTCTACAAGCCGGCCGAGGACAGCCCCGAGATGCGCTACCTGAAGGACAGGCGCGCCGCGCTCGGCGGCAGCATGCCGAGGCGCGAGACCGCGTGCGACCCGGTCCCCAAGCCCGACATCGCAGCCTACGCGCAGTTCGCAGTGGCCGCCGCGGGCAAGGAGATGAGCACCACCATGGCCTTCGTGCGCATGCTGGGCAACCTGATGAAGGACGCGGCGCTCGGGCCGCGCATCGTGCCCATCGTGGCCGACGAGGCGCGCACCTTCGGCATGGCCAACCTCTTCAAGCAGGTCGGCATCTATTCGAGCGTGGGGCAGCGCTACGCGCCGGAGGACATCGGCTCGGTGCTCTCGTACCGCGAGGCGATCGACGGCCAGATCCTCGAGGAGGGCATCAGCGAGGCCGGCGCCATCGCAAGCTGGACGGCCGCCGCCACCAGCTACAGCGTGCACGGGCTGGCGATACTTCCCTTCTACATCTACTACTCGATGTTCGGCTTCCAGCGCGTGGGCGACCAGATCTGGGCCGCCGCCGACCAGCGCCCGCGCGGCTTCCTGCTGGGCGCCACCTCCGGCCGCACCACGCTGGGTGGCGAGGGCCTGCAGCACCAGGACGGCACCAGCCACCTGATCGCCGCCACCATCCCGAACTGCAAGGCCTACGACCCGGCCTTCGCGGGCGAGATGGCGGTCATCGTCGATGCCGGCATCCGCGAGATGATGGTCGAGCAGAAGGATGCCTTCTACTACCTCACGCTGATGAACGAGAGCTACGCCCAGCCGGACCTGCCGCCGGGGGTGGAAGCCGATGTGCTGCGCGGGTGCTATCGCTTCCGGGCCGCCGCCGGAGCGGGCCGCAGGATCACGCTGCTGGGTTCGGGCGCGATCCTGACCGAGGTGCTCAAGGCCGCGGGGCAGCTGGCCGAGGAAGGCATCGATGCCGAGGTCTTCAGCGTCACCAGCTGGAGCGAGCTGGCGCGCGACGGGCAGGCCTGCGAGGCGCGCGCGCTGGCGGGCGAGGCCGAGCCGGGCCAGCCCTTCATCGCGCAGCAGCTCGCCGGCGGCAGCGGGCCGGTGATCGCCGCCACGGACTACGTGCGCGCGGTGCCCGAAAGCGTCCGTGCCTTCCTGCCGGCGGATCGGCGCTATGTCACGCTGGGGACCGATGGCTTCGGGCGCAGCGACACGCGTGCGGCGCTGCGGCGCTTCTTCGGTGTCGATGCGGCGAGCATCGTGCGGGCGGCACGCTACGCGCTCGGGGAATAGCGCTCTCGCCCAGGTTCCCGCGCTTCGGCCTCCGCCCGCCCTAGGCGCGCTTCGTCCTTGCCTGCACCTTCTTGCGGGCAACGGGCGCCTCCGCGAGTGGCGGAAAAGGCGGCAGCGGCCGATGCGCCACCTCCTTGGCCGCCGCAGCGTCCATCCCCAGCCCGCGGAGCACGCAGGTCGCCACCGCGCGGCCATGGTTCGGCGGCGCCAGCCCCAAGGCCACGCTGCGCATGGCTTGCGCGATGGTGCCGTTGATCATGTCCATCGCCGCTGCCTCATTGGGAATGCGGAAGGCCTTCTGCTTCACGCCCAAGCGCAGGTCGGCGAGCACGTAGTGGCGGATCTCGAGCAGCAGCTCGGGCGCGGCGGCCGCCACGTCCAGCGTCATCAGCGCCCATTGCGGACTCTGCTCGGCCAGCCAGATGTAGCGCTGGTTGCCGATCGCCATGCGCTGCGCGCCCTCCGTGATGCCTTGCTGGCTGTCGTCGATGCGGCGGCACAGCGTGTCGGCCAGCAGTAGCGCCACCGCGCCCGCCACCTCGTCCTTCGTCTTGAAGTGGTTGTAGACCGTGCCGGTGGTCACGCCGGCGACCGCCGCCAGTTCCTGCATGGTCGCGGCGGCGAAGCCGCGCGCCGTGAACACGCGGATCGCCGCCTGCACCAGCTGGACCCGCGTCCTCTCCCGCTTGGCCAGACCCGGTTGCGCCCGCCATACGCTTTCGGCCAGGGCATCTGGCAAAGGTGGTATTGACTGAACTCCGAAATTCAAATCATCATCCATTTTTAGACACAAACACCATTTTTACTCTAACTGTCCACGAAAGCGAGTTCGCCATGTCCCCCGATTTTCGTCCTCGGCTGCCCCATCTCCGGGTCTCCGGCGCGCCGCGCCGCGCAAAGGAGCTGGCATGACGACGACCGCCCGGCGCTGGCTCAAGCGCGGCGCGCTGGCGCTGCTCGTCCTGGTCGCGATCGCCGCCGCCGTGCTCTTCGCGGGCGACCGGCTCGCGCACCAGAAGATGCAGCGCAAGCTGGACATTGCGGTCAAGGCGGTCCCGTACCGCGAGGATTCGGCGGCCGTCGAGCGCGGGCGCTATCTTTTCGCATCGCGCGGCTGCGTCGACTGCCACGGCGCGCAGGGCAACGGCCGCATGTTCCTCGACGACGGCAAAGGCATGCGCATCGCCGGCCCCAACATCAGCCCCGGCCCTGGCAGCGTGGTTGCCGGCTACACGCCCGAGGACTGGGCGCGCGCCATTCGCCATGGCGTCGCCCGCGGCGGCCGGCCGTTGATGGTGATGCCCAGCGAGGACTACAACCGCTTCACCGACGAGGACCTGGCCTCGCTGGTGGCCTACATCCGCCAGCTCCCGCCCGCCACGGGCGGCGCCGCCGTGGTCGACCTGCCCCTGCCCGTGCGCGTCTTCTACGGCTTCGGCCTGGTGCAGGATGCCGCCGCAAAGATCGACCATGCGCTGCCGCCTGCGCAAGCCGTGCCCGAGGACGTGAGCGTGGCGCACGGCGCTTACGTCGCCAACATGTGCGTGGGCTGCCACGGCGCCAAGCTCACCGGCGGCAAGATCCCCGGCACGCCGCCCGACTGGCCGCCCGCCGCCCGGCTCGTACCGGGCGAAGACAACGCGATGACGCGCTATGCCGATGCCGACGCTTTCGCGCGCATGTTCAAGACCGGCAACCGGCCCGACGGCACGCCGATCAAGGTCATGCCTTTCGGCTCCCTCGGCCAGATGAACGACACGGACGTTCGCGCGCTCTTCCTTTACCTGAAGAGCCTGCCGCCGGGGTGAGGATCTCCGCGGCCGGCCAGGGCCGCCGCGACGGCGCGCGCGAAGCCGTGGCGCAGGTCATCCGGCAGATCGGGCCGATGGCACAGCGCATAGCCCAGCGTCGGCGGCTCGTCGGCCAGCGGCACGAAGCGGATGTCGGGTCGCGCGATGCAGCGCAGCGACTCGACGACCAGCCCGATGCCCACGCCCGCCGCGACCAGCCCCACCAGCGAGATCGACGAGGTTGCGCACTGGCTGATCTGCGCCGTGATCCCGGCGCGCGAGAAGTAGCCCACGATGCGATCGAAGACCACCGGCCCGACCTCGCGCCGGACGCCGAGCAGCGCATGCCGGCGCAGCTCGGCCGCGCCGATGCTCGTCGCATCCGCCAGCGGATGAGCGGCCGGCACCACCACCATGAAGCGCTCGCGTGCCACCTCGCGCACCACCAGGTCGTCGCGCGAGGAGGGCGGATGGACGAGGGCAAAGTCGAGCCTGCGATGCGCCACTGCTTCCTCGAGCTCGTCCGACAGCCCTTCGGTGAGCGCCAGCGCCACCCCCGGCTGTCCGGCAGCAAAGGCGCGCACCGCGTCCGGAAAGAAGGACAGGGCCGCGATCGGCGTGACACCGATCTCCAGCCGGTCGAAGGCGCCGCGACCGATGGCGCGCGCGGCCTCCTCGGTTTCCGCAGCGCCCGACAGCAGCTGCCTCGCATGCCGCAGCAGGCGGGTGCCGCTTTCCGTGAGCCGCACGCCGCGCGCCTGGCGGTCGAAGAGCGCATAGCCGAGCTCTTCCTCCAGGCGCTGGATGCGCACGCTCAGCGCCGGCTGCGACAGCGCCAGGAGCGAGGCGGCGCGCCGGATGTTGCCGATCTCGGCGAGCGTCACGAAGCATCGCCATTGCTTGAGTTCCACGCCGTGCTCCGTCAGGGACGCGCCCAGGTATTCGAAAAGCCGATGGCTTGCCAAAGCCGGAAGTCCATAGGCTAGCAGCCATGAACTTCCTCTCCACTGCATTCCCCCTGGCGGCCGGCGTGTTCGCGCTCGGCCTCGTGTCGTCGGCCGTTGCCGACGAAGCGCTTCCGGCCTTTGTGTCGCAGATCGATGCGAAGGCCATTGCCGTGATCTCGGACGGCGACTTCCGCGCCAGCAGCTACCGCGATGGCCAGCTCGCCGCGCCTTCACCCGAGCGGCGCGACCTGCTGACGGTTATCCGCCCTGGCCGGCCTGCGTCGCGCGTCGCGGTCCCGGCGTCGAACTCCGTGACCGGGCCGCCGGAAGTCATGGCCCTCTCGCCGGACGGCCACTTCGTCTACGTGGTCGAACGCCTCGGCCAGCGCAGCGAGGCCGTGCGGCGGGTTCGGGACCTTCCGCCCGGCCGGCGCATCAGCGCGATCGACATCCGCAACCCCGCCAAGCCGAGGATCGCCGGGACGGCCGAGGCCGGGCCCATGCTCGAGTCCGTGCGGGTCAGCCCGGACGGCCGCTTCCTGGCCCTGACCGCGAACAGCGCGGACGACGCCATGGTGCAGATCCTTCCCACCAACGGCGGCCGGCTCGGCGCACCGCAGTCCTTCAAGCTGAGCGAGCTGGGCATCGCGCGCAGGGAAGGCGCCCCCCGCGGCAGCATCGACGCCACTTTCGCGGACTGGCATCCCTCCGGGCGTTTCCTGTCGGTGAATCTCAACACGCGCAACCAGATCCTCTTTCTCGCAGTGACCGCCGCGCCGGACGGAAAGGTGACGCTGGCGCCCTGGGGCGCGCCGGTCGAGGTCGGGCGCGATCCCTTCGTCGGGCGCTTCACGCCCGATGGCGGCCACTACCTCTCGGCCGACTGGGGCCGCGACTTCCAGGCCGGGAGCCTGGAGGGCCGGCTGCCTTCGGCGCCCTCGCGGCTGTCGCTGATCAGGCTGGCGCCCCGCGAGCACACGGGACGCGCGGCGCGGCACGAAGTCGCCGTCAGCGTGGACAGCGACCGCTCCTCCGAAGGCCTCGCGATCAGCCGCGACGGCCGCCATGTGGCCACGGTCAACATGCGCGAGACCGCGCTCGCGCCGGATTCGCCGCGCTACACGAGGCAGGCATCGGTCAGCTACTTCCGGTTCGACCCCGAGCGCAGCGCGCTCACCAAGATCGGCGACTACCCCTTCGAGGGCATGCTGCCGGAGGGCGGCAGCTTCGACGCCAGCGGCCGGCATTTCCTGGCGTCGGTCTTCGAATACGCGGACAGCGATGCGCCGCAGGGCGGCGTCGAAGTCTGGCGCGTGGGGGATGCTGCGTCACCGGGACTGACGCACCTGGGCCGCATCCCGGTGCCGCATGGCGCGCACCATGTCGAGCTGGCGCCCTGAGGAGCCTGGTCAACGCTGAAGTCGATCGCCTCCCACAAGGCAGAGGCAACGCGCTGGGAGCGAAATGCCCGGATTCATTGCTTGGCGGAGCACGTCTCATGCCCCTACGATCTCATCCGCTTGATCGCCAATGGAGGAACCACGATGAGCAATGAATTGCGCAGGAAGCTGCACGAGCTGCAGGAACTCTCGAACAACGCGCCCGACCCGGCGACACGCGCGATCATCGAAGCGGTGCGGCTGCAGACGGCGGTGCTCAACGAGCGCCTGTTCGCCGTCGAGCTGCAGCTGGCGGAGCTGCTCAAGCGCGGCGGCGCGCAGCCCCTGCCCTGAGCGCCCCGCTCGTGGATCAGTGGGCCGCCGCGTTGCGCTTGCGCGTGGCGGCTGCCTTCTTGGCCGAGGCCGAGCGCTGCGCGGCGGTGCGGCCTGCGGAGGCGGCGCCGCCCTTGTGGCCGCCCTTGCGCGAGGGCGCATGGTTCTCGGCCTTGCCGCGGCCGGAGCCGCTCTTCTTGCCACCGCCGGTTTCGGCATTCACCGTGGCCCACGCGCGGCGTTCCGCTTCCTTCTCGCCCACGCCGCGCTTCTCGTAGCCTTCCTCGATGTGCTCGGCTTGACGTTTCTGCTTGTCCGTATAGGACGACTTGTCACCTCTGGGCATGGTCACTCCTTCAAGGATGTCGACCCTTGCATGCTGCGCCGACGTGCAGGCAGCGAGGTAGGAACGCCGATGCATTGCACGTCAGCGTCCTCCGTCGTGCACGCGTGCCTCTGCGCAGTTGCGCAGTTTGATCGCGCAACTCAACGCTTGCCGTCGCGCTCCGCGCGCTCCGCTTCCTCGAGCTGCGCCGCGTCGGTGCCGATGTCGGGCGTGCCGGGCTGGCCGGTCCCGTCGTACAGCCGGCGCCCCATGCGGCTGCCGTGAAGCGGGTCGTCCTGGCCCAGTGCGCGGTTCTGCTCGATGTTGCGGCCGGAGGCATCGCCGCGATCGCCGAGCCGGGCCTCGTGCTCGCCCAGCGGGGTCGGTGGGGCAGGTCGTGCGGCCTTGTCGGCCTTGGTGTCGGTCATTGAGATCTCCTTTCGATCCATGAAGCTGGAGCTGTTCTTCAGCCTGCCGCCTGCGCCGTGCGGCTGACGCAGTCCGGCACTCCCCGGCGGCGTAGGCGGATTCGCGCGCGCTGTCGCGGGGCGAATCTCGGCAGGGCCTTGGCGCGGCTTCCTACAGCACCGCGCAGCAGCGGGTCCTAGCTTGGATTTCCACGACCACGAGGAGGCCCCATGGGCACGACATCGAACGAACCCTTCCCCTTTCCGACTTCGGAGAAGCACGACGCCCCGCCCGAGCAGCACAAGCCGGTGGCGGAGGAGCCGAGCGAAGAGGCGCTGGACAACGGCGTCGAGGAATCCTTCCCGGCGAGCGATCCGGTGTCCGTCACCGTGGACAAGGTCATCACGCCGAAGAAGGACGACGCGAAGGGCGACGCGAAGCGCTGAACAGCGGCTGCACCCGCCACCAGGCGGGCAGCAGCGCGCGGATGTCCTCGCGCGCGAAGCGGTCGTCCAGCAGGTAGAGCACGCCCGCATCCTGCTCGGTGCGGATGACGCGGCCGGCCGCCTGCACCACCTTCTGCAGCCCCGGATAGACATAGGTGTAGGCGTAGCCCTCGCCGAACAGCGCCTGCATGCGTTCGCGCATCCGTTCGTTGGCCGGGTTGTGCTGCGGCAGGCCCAGGCTGGCGACGAAGGCGCCGACCAGCCTGTCGCCGGGCAGGTCGATGCCCTCGCCGAAGGCCCCGCCCAGCACCGCGAAACCCACCCCCTGCCCACCGGGCGCGAAGCGCGCGAGGAATGCCTCGCGCTCGGGCTCGCGCATGCCGCGGGCCTGCGCCCACGCCGGCACCTCGGGATGGCTCGCGGCCAGGGCCTCGAAGGCGCTGGACAGGTAGTCGAAGCTGCTGAAGAACGCGAGGTAGTTGCCCGGCTGCTGCGCGTACTGCGCGGCGATGAGGCCGACCAGGCGTTGCAGCGAACTGGCGCGGTCGCGAAAGCGCGTCGAGACATCCATCGCGATGCGCACTGTCAGCTGCTCGCTGCGAAAGGGCGAGCCCACGTCCAGCGTGGCGGTGTCGTCGGGCAGGCCGAGCATGTCGCGGTAGAAGGAGAAGGGCGCCAGCGTCCCTGAGAAGCAGGTGCTGCTGAGGCTGCCCGCGAAGCGCCCGCGCAGGAAGGGCGCGGGCACCAGGTTGCGGATCGCGAGCGCCTCGCCGCCGTCGTCTTCCTCCAGCGTCGACTCGAAGACCGAGTGCTCGCCGAAGGAGTCCGCCAGACGCGCGAACTGCACCAGGTCGAAGAAGCACTGCTGCAGCGCGCCCTGTGCCTCCTGCGGCTGGGCCGCGAAGTGGTCCCCCAGCGCGACCACTGCCTCCTGCAGCGCACGCGCCAGGGCCGCCGGGACGGTGTCCGAGGCGCGGTAGGGCTCCACTTGCGTCTGCTGCTGCCGCTGCCACTCCCGCTGCAGCTTGCCCAGCGCCTTCTTGACGAGCGCAGGCGACTGGCGGCGCACCGCGGCAAGTGCCGCCGCATGGAGACGGGCGCTGTACATGCCGCGCGCCCGGTCCAGCAGGTTGTGCGCCTCGTCCACCAGCAGCGCGGCGCGCCAGCCTTCCTCCTGGCCCAGCGCCCACAGGAAGGCACTGCCGTCGAAGTAGTAGTTGTAGTCGCCGACGATGGCATCGCACCAGCGCGCCAGTTCCTGCGCGAGGAAGTAGGGGCAGACCGCATGCGCCAGCGCGATGCGACGCAGCTCGGCGCGATCCAGCCAGGCCGCGCCCACGGCCTCGGCGCGCGCGGCCGGCAGGCGGTCGTAGAAGCCGCGCGCCAGCGGGCATGACTCGCCATGGCAGCTTTTGTCCGGGTGCTCGCAGACCTTCTCGCGCGCCGCCAGCTCCAGCACCCGCAGCGGGCGGCCCGCGCCGCCGCCCAGCAGGCGCAGGCCCTCCAGCGCGATCGCGCGCCCCGAGGTCTTGGCCGTGAGGAAGATGAGCTTGCCGATGCGCTGTCGCGCCCCGGCCTTGAGCAGCGGAAAGAGGGTGGCAACCGTCTTGCCGATGCCCGTGGGCGCCTGTGCCAGCAGGCAGCGCTCCGCGATGGCGGCGCGGTAGACCGCCTGCGCCAGTTCGCGCTGGCCCGGCCTGAAGCCCGCGTGCGGGAAGGCCAGCGCGTCCATGGCAGCATCGCGCGCCGCCCGGTGCGCGGCCTCCTGCTCGGCCCAGGCGAGGTAGCGGCCGCACAGCGCCTCGAAGTGGGCGCGCAGGGCCTCGCGCGTCATGGTCTCGGCAAGCGCGTGCTCCTCGTCGGAGCCCAGGTCCAGGTAGACCAGCGCGACCTCGAGGCTTTCCAGGCCGCGCGCCTCGCACAGCATCCACGCGTAGCAGCGCGCCTGGGCCCAGTGCAGCGCACGGTGGTTCGCGCGGATGGCTTCGAAGTCGCCGCGGAAGGTCTTGATCTCCTCCAGCCGGCGGCCTTGCGGGTGGTAGCCGTCGGCCCGGCCGCGCACCCGCAGGCGGCCGAAGCACGCCGCGAGGCTCAGTTCGCTTTCGTACGCCGCGCCGCGCCGTCCCTGCACCAGGCGATGGCCTGCCACGCCTTCCTGCGCGCTGGGCACCGGCACGAAGCGCAGGTCGAGGTCACCGGCCCGTGCAGCGAAGGCGCACAGCGCCTTGACCGAGACCGCGAGCTCGGCGCCGGGCACCGGCTCGGCGGCCGGCAAGGAGGAGGGATCGGTCGTCATGCGGCAATCTGGATGAATATACAGTCGCCGGCGCGCCGAGCCCGTCCTACAGCAGTCCTCGCGCAGCACGGACACGCCGTACCCCCGCCGCTTCCTAGCGTGGTGAACCCCGTGAACAGGAGACACCCATGGAAGCATCCGATCTTCGCCCGCTCGCTGTCGTGACCGGCGCCTCCTCGGGCATCGGCCTCGAACTGGCGAAGCAGGCCGCGCGCAACGGCTTCGACCTGGTGATCGGCGCCGACGAGCCGCTGGTGCAGGCCGAGGCCGCGCTGCAGGCGCTGGGCGCCCAGGTCAGCAGCGTGCAGGCCGACCTGGCGACCCGGCAAGGCGTCGACCAGTTGCTGGCCGCTGCGGACGGGCGCCCGATCGAGGCGCTGTTCGCCAATGCAGGCCATGGCCTGGGCGGCGCCTTCCTGGATCAGGACTTCGACGACGTCCAGCATGTGATCCACACCAACATCACCGGCACCATCTACCTGCTGCAGCAGGTGGCGCGCGCGATGGTGAAGCTCGGGCGCGGCCGCATCCTGATCACCGGGTCGATCGCGGGCTTCCAGCCCGGCAGCTTCCAGGCCGTCTACAACGGTACCAAGGCTTTCATCGACTCCTTCGCCCTCGCGCTGCGCAACGAGCTCAAGGACACGGGCGTCACGGTCAGCTGCCTGATGCCCGGCGTGACGGACACGCACTTCTTCGCGCGCGCCAACATGCTGGACACCAGGTTCGGCCAGCAGGAAGACAAGGCCGATCCCACCGAGGTGGCCAAGGTGGGCTACGAAGCCATGATGAAGGGCGAGGCCGACGTGATCGCGGGCTGGAAGAACAAGCTGCAGGTGGCCCTGTCGCACGTCACGCCCTCCGACACACTGGCCGAGCAGCACCGCAAGCAGGCCGAGCCCGGCACGGCCAAGCACGCCTGAAAGGACGCCTCATGGACCACACGGACGGCAACGGCGCAGGCAAGGCCGCTGCGCGCTACCTGCAGGAGCACGGGCTGGTGCTGGTCACGGCCGAGTCCTGCACCGCGGGGCTGATCGCCTCGCGCCTGGCCTCGGCGCCGGGCGCGGGCAAGGTGCTGGAGTCGGCCTTCGTGGTCTACGACCCGAAGGCCAAGCACCGCTACCTGGGTGTGAAGAAGGCAACGCTGGAGCGCTTCAACCTCACCAGCGAACCCGTGGCCGTGGAGATGGCGCGCGGCGCCCTGTCGCACAGCGACGCCAGCCTGGCGATCGCCAACACCGGCGTGGCCGACGACACCGACGCCGCCATCCCGGCCGGCACCCAGTGTTTCGCATGGGCCTTCCGCGACGGCAGCCGCACGCAGATCTTCTCCGAGACGAAGCGCTTTCACGGCGAACGCAACGAGATCCGCGAAGCCGCGGCGGACTACGCGCTGCAGCGCATCGCCCACTACCACCGGCGCTCCAAGGCCTGAGGCCGCGACAACGGCTCAGCCGACCGAGACGACCCCCAACGCCAGCGAAGCCGCGGCCATTGCGGCGGTGGCCAGCCAGCCCAGCACCTTCCACCTGAGGGGCAGCACCATCGAGCCCATCACCTTGCGGCTGGTGGCCGCGACCATGATGGCCACCATCACCGGCACCGCGATCACGCCGTTGATCACGGCCGACCAGTACAGCGCCGAGATCGGGTTCACGCCCGAGAGCCCGATGGCCAGCCCGAGGATCATGGCGGCCGTGAGAATGCCGTAGAAGCTGCGGCCCTCGGCCAGCGGCAGGTCCAGGCCCTTGCGGAGATGGAAGTAGCTGGCCACCGCATCGGCCGCCGAGCCAGCGAGCACGGGCAGCGCGAGCATGCCGGTGCCGATGATGCCGAGCGCGAACAGCAGGAAGGCTGCTTCGCCCGCAATGGGCCGCAATGCCTCGGCGGCCTGCTCGGTCGTCTCGATGTCGGTAATGCCGTGGGCATGCAGCGTGGCGGCCGTGGCGATGATCATGAAGTAGGCCACCAGGTTGGAAAAACCCATGCCCACGGCGGTGTCGATGCGCAGCCTTCGCAGCTGGCGCCGTGCCTGCTCGGGCGCCACGCGCAGCGGCTGGTCGCGCGGCACGCGCCTGATCTCCTCGACCTCCTGCGCGGCCTGCCAGAAGAAGAGGTAGGGGCTGATGGTCGTGCCCAGGATGGCGACGACGGTGGTCACATACGCCTTGTTCCACTCCCACGAAGGCATGAAGGTGCCCTTCAGCGCGGCGGGCCAGTCCACGTGCACCGCGAACACCACGCCCACATAGGCGAAGAGCGAGAGCGTCAGCCACTTGAGCACGCGCACATAGCGCCGATAGGGCAGAAAGACCTGCAGCAGCAGCGAGGCCAGCCCGAAGCCCACCACATAGGCGTCGGCCCGCCCGGGCAGCACCAGCGCGGCGGCGGCGCCCATCGCGTTGAGGTCGGCGCCGAGGTTGATGACATTGGCCGTCAGCAGCAGCAGCACCAGCGCGGCCACCAGCCAGCGCGGGCAAAACTTCGCGAAGCTCGCGGGCAGGCTCCTGCCGGTGACGCGGCCGATGCGCGCGCTGGCGAGCTGGATGCCCACCATCAGCGGATAGGTGAACAGCAGCGTCCAGCCCGCGCCATAGCCCAGCTGGGCGCCCGCTTGCGAATAGGTGGCGATGCCGCTCGGGTCGTCGTCGGCGGCGCCCGTGATGAGCCCTGGCCCCAGCCGGCTCCACCAGCGGCCGCGGCCTTCGCCGGCGCCGAGTGGAGTCCCGCTGAGGGGTGGGGTGCTCATCGTGGATTCCTCGACTGCTGAGTTCAATATTGGCGCAACGTCGCCGGGGTGCATGGGGCACCGCATAGGCTCGGGCCGCGTTCTCCTGTGGGACGTCGTCGAGTCTGCGCGGGCGATGCGGCATCGGACGACATGGCGCGTGCGGTCTGCTGGCTACGGTGGATTTCATTTCCCACTCAGCAACCAGCAGGAGCCCCTCCATGCCATCCCCCCAGGACACTTCCTCGCAGGACACCAGCGAGGCCGCCGAGCAGCAGCGCAAGGTGCAGCGAGAACAGGACGCCAAGGACCGCAAGGCCGGCGATGCCAAGCCCAGCAAGCAGGCGGTGCAGGCCGGCCACCGCCCCGAACCCGAGAACCCGATGCCCGCCCAGCACCTGGAGAAGCCCGGCATTGAGGCCGAGATGGACCTGCAGCCGCGCTTCCAGGCCTCCGGCTACCTCGGCAGCGGCAAGCTCGACGGCATGGTGGCGCTGGTGACCGGCGGCGACTCCGGCATCGGGCGCGCGGTCGCACTGCTCTACGCGCGCGAAGGCGCGGACGTGGCGATCGTCTACCTCGAGGACGAGCAGGTCGACGCCGAGGAAACCCGTCGCTGCATTCATGAAGAAGGCCGCCACTGCGTGCTGATCCCCGGCGACGTGCGCGACCCGGCGTTCTGCCAGCGCGCGGTGAAGGAAACGATCGAGGCCTTCGGCAAGCTGGACATCCTGGTCAACAACGCCGCCTTCCAGCTGCACGCGGCCAGCATCGAGGACATCACCGACGAGCGGCTGGACCTCACCTTCAAGACCAACATCTACGGCTACTTCCAGATGGCGCGCGCCGCCGTGCCGCACCTGCCGCGCGGCGGCTCGATCATCAACACCGGGTCGGTCACCGGACTGGAAGGCAGCGCGCACCTGCTGGACTATTCGACCACCAAGGGCGCAATCCATGCCTTCACGAAGTCGCTGGCCAGCAACCTGCTGGACAAGGGCATCCGCGTCAACGCGGTGGCGCCCGGCCCGGTGTGGACGCCGCTCAATCCCGCCGACCGCTCGGCCGAGGAGGTGCAGAACTTCGGCAAGCAGACCGACATGAAGCGGCCCGCGCAGCCTGAAGAGCTGTCGCCGGCCTACGTGTTCCTGGCGGCGCCTGCGTGCGCAAGCTACATCACGGGCATCGTGCTGCCGGTCACCGGGAGCGTCGGGGCGGTGTAGCGGCGCGGCGGCGCCCGGCCTTGCGCTGGCGCCGCGTCCAGTGCTCGGCCAGCACGTTGCCGAGGGTGAGCGCGCCCAGCCACAGCATCTGTCGCAGCAGCGTGGCGCTCGCGCGTTCCACACGGCGGTCGATCTCTTCCTGCGTGCGTGCCGTGCGCCCGATGACCGAGTAGTCCGGCGCCGGTTCGGCGAGCACCGGCTGCGGGACTTTGCCATCGACACGGTCGGTTCCCGCGTCCGCGTGCGCTGCCGCAACCTTGGTGGCCGCGACCGCCTTCGTGCCCGAGGTCGACCCGTGCGCGTTGGCGTAGACCTTGGTGAACTCGGCGCCGAGCAGGAAGATCTGCGCCGCGTAGTACACCCACGCCACGAGCAGCACCAGCGAGCCGGCCGCAGCAAAGGATTCGTTGACGCCGCTCTTGCCCAGGTACAGCCCGATGCCGAACTTGCCGAGCTCGAAGAGCACGGCCGTCACGAAGGCGCCGATCCAGACGTCGTGCCACGCGATGCGCGCGGTCGGCATCAGCTTGAAGATCATCGCGAAGAGCAGCGTCAGGATCGCGAGCGAGATCACCAGGTTGAGCGCGTGCAGCAGCAGCTCCCAGCCGGGCAGCAGCCCGCCGAACCAGCTCCCGAAGGCCGACAGCGCGGCGCTCACGAACAACGACACGATCAACAGGAAGGCCAGGCCCAGGATCAGCCCGAACGACAGCAGGCGCGCGCGCAGCACGGCCCATACGCCGGAGGGCTTCTCGCGCTCGGGGACATGCCAGATGCGATCGAGCGCACTCTGCAGTTCGGCGAACACCGTGGTGGCGCCGACCAGCAGCACCGCCGCGCTGATCAGCCCCGCGATCAGGCCCTTGTCGGGCTCGCTCACGCTGCGCAGCATGGCCTCGACGGCGGTCGCCCCTTCGCGCCCGACCAGGCCCGAGATCTGCTCGACGATCTGTCCCTGCGCCGCCTCTCGTCCGAACAGCGCGCCGGCGATCGCGATCACGATCACCAGCAGCGGCGTGAGCGAAAAGATCGTGTAGTAGGAGATCGCGGCGCCCATGCTCGGCGCGTAGTCGTCGATCCAGGCGTTCACGGATTCGCGGCAGAGTTCGTAGAGGTGCTTGAGCTTCATGGCGGCCTCTCAGTTCGTTGAGGCCAATTTGTTCCGCGCCGTTGCCGGCGCCGTGCGGCAAGCTTGCAAGATCGAGTAGGCGCCCGCCCATCCGCACGTCAGCGCGTCGGCTTCGCGCCACCAGCCCATGCGCGCACCAGCGTGTCGTACACCAGCCGCACGCGCGCGGGCACCGGCGAGCGCTGCGCGCGCCACACGTGCACCGGCCACGGCTCGGGCGCCTCGGCATCGAGCACCGAGACCAGTTGCCCGGCTTGCAGCCAAGGCTCGGCCAGGGGCGCCACCAGCTGCCCGAAGCCCAGGCCGGCCAGCACGGCGGTGCATTCGGCGTCGGTGTCGTCGGTCACGAAGGCCGGCGCGGAGACCGGCATCTGCCGCTTGCGGCTGAAGGCCCAGTGCCAGGGCCGCCCGGTCCTGGGGTCGATCAGGGCCGTGAGGGGCAGGTGCTGGAGGTCCTCGATGCTGCGCGGCACACCGGTGCGGGCCACCAGCGCCGGCGCCGCCACCACCATCAGCGCCATGCGCTCCACCGTGCGCGCCACGAAGCGGCTGTCGGGCTGGCTGCCCACGCGCACGCCGATGTCGATCTGCTGGTCGACCGCATCGGCCATCTGCTCAGACAGCCGCAGGTCCAGCACCAGCCCGGGATGGCCGGCCAGCACCGGCGCCAGCAGCTGCGGAATGAATCGGCGGCCGAACACGCTGGGCACGGTCACCCGCACCGTGCCCGCGTGCTGGGAGAGCGCGCGACGGTCGGTTCGATGGAACAGCGCATCCACGCCGCCCACCGCGGTGCGCGCCCGCTCGACCAGGGCGCGCCCGAAGTCCGTGAGCTGCACCCCGCGGGTGCTGCGGTGGAACAGCGGCTCGCCGAGCTCCTCCTCCAGCTCGCGCACCGCGCGCGTCACCACCTGCGGCGAGACCGACAGGCGGATCGCCGCATCGCGGAAATTGGCCGCGTCGGCGGCGGCGCAGAAGACGCGCAAAGCTTCGAGACGGTTGGACATTGCAGCGGACTTTCAAGAGGGGCAGCGTTCCGGAAACTGGAATTCAGAACGCCCAGAAGTTTCATTTACGGGAATGCCAGGATTTTCCACACTGACGCCACTCCTCCTCAACCCTTCGAAAGGAAAGCTTCCATGACATCCGTTCAAGACAACATCCGGGGCAAGGTCGCCATCGTCACGGGCGCCAGCAGCGGGCTCGGCGAATCGACGGCGCGCCACCTGGCCGCGCGCGGAGCAAAGGTCGTGCTGGCGGCGCGCCGCACCGACCGGCTCGAGCAGCTGGTCGCCGAGATCCGCGAAGCCGGCGGCGAGGCCATCGCGGTCGCCACCGACGTGGCGAAGCGCGCCGACCTCGAGAAGCTGGCCCAGGCCACGGTCGAGGCCTTCGGCCGCATCGACGTGCTGGTCAACAACGCAGGCGTGATGCCGCTGTCGCCGCTGGCGAAGCTCAAGGTCGACGAGTGGGACCGCACCATCGACGTCAACATCAAGGGCGTGCTGTACGGCATCGCCGCCGTGCTGCCGCGCATGCAGGCGCAGGGCAGCGGGCACATCGTCAACGTGGCCTCGATCGCGGGACTGAAGGTGTTCACGCCCATCGGCACCGTGTACAGCGCCACCAAGTTCGCGGTGCGGGCGATCTCCGAGGGCCTGCGCGTGGAAGTGGGCAACAGCGGCGTGCGCGTGACCATCGTGTCGCCCGGCGCAGTCGAGTCCGAGCTGAAGTTCGGCACCACCGATGCCGAGACCGCCGCCGGCGTGCAGGCCTTCTACGAAGCGAGCCAGATCCCCGCCGATTCCGTGGCGCGGGCGGTGGTGTATGCGGTCGAGCAGCCTGCGGATGTCGACATCAACGAAGTGGTGCTTCGGCCGGTGTCGCAGGAGTTCTGAGCGCCTGGAGGCGGCAGCGCCGCCAGGCGCGCTTAGTAGCTGGCCGGCCTGCGCCGCCGCAGCGCCCACCAGCTGGCAAGCGCCGCCGCGCCGAACGCGGTGGCCGCGATGCCCACTGTCGCGGCGGTGCGATGGCTCGGCCTCGATGCCATGAAGCCCCCGTCGATCGCATGCCCGCGCGAGGGCGCGAACAGATTGCCGTCAGTCTGCGGCCGCGGCTCGGCGCTTTCCAGCGCGCGCTCGGTCACCCATCTCATGAGCCGTCCCATCAGGTTCGGCGCCAGCGCATGGCCCCAGATGCCCAGCCGCGCCCCGAGGCCCAGATAGGTCGAGGGGCGCGGTCTCCGGCTGAGCGACAGCAGGACCTTGGCCACCCGCCGTGGATCGACCAGGCCCGGCGGCGGGCTCAGCCGGTGGCCGCTGTAGTTCGCGCCGTGCGTCACGCCGGGCGTGTCGACGAAGGTGGGGTAGACGTCGCACACATGCACCTGCGGCAGGTCTGCCAGTTCGGCACGCAGAGCCTCGGAGAAGCCGCGCAATCCGAACTTGCTGGCGCTGTAGGCCGCGGCATAGGGCGACGACACCCAGCCGCCCACGGAGATCATGTTGATCAGCGTGCCGCAGCCGCGCGCGCGGAAGTGCGGCAGCACCGCATGGGCGCCGTAGATGTGGCCCAGCAGATTGGCCTCGACCACGCGCCGATGCGCCTCGATCGGCGTCTGGTCGAACAGGCCAACGGCGCCCACGCCCACGTTGTTGATCCATACGTCGATCTGACCGAAGCGCTCCAGGGCCGCGTCGGCCAGGCGCTTGACCGCGGCGGGGTCGGTGACGTCAGTGGGCTGGATCAGCACGCGCGCGCCCGCCTCGCTGCATTCGGCGGCAACGACCTCGAGCGATTCGCGCTCGCGGGCAGCGAGCACCAGGTCGGCGCCTTCGCCGGCGAACGCAAGCGCGGTGGCGCGCCCGATCCCGCTGGATGCGCCGGTGACCACAACGACCGGGGAGAGCTGGTACGCGGAAGGGGTCGGGGGGGAAGCAGTGAGGGACATGGCGGGCTTCTCCACAGATGAGTTGGAACCGTTATCTGGTCCGCCCGGCGCACGCCTCGTGGGAGCCGGCTCCGTCGCCATGTGGGCGATCGATGACAAGCCCGACCTGACCGAGAATCCCGCTTCCGACAGTCAAGCCCCTCTTCCACCATGAAAATCCAGAAAGACACCGTCGTGACCCTGCGCTACAAGGTCGCCGACGCCACCACGAGCAAGCTGATCGAAGAAAGCCGCGACCCGATGGTCTACCTGCATGGCGGCTACAACAACACCTTCCCCAAGATCGAGGCCGCGCTGGAGGGCAAGGAAGCGGGCTTCCAGGCCACGCTGCACCTGGCCCCCGGCGATGCCTTCGGCGAGCGCGACGAGTCGCTGATGCGCACCATCTCGAAGGCGGACTTCCCGCCCGGCGTGAAGGTCGGCGGGCAGCTCGAGGGTCGCAACGACCAGGGCGAGCCGCAGGTTTTCAACGTGGTGAAGATCAAGGGCCCGCAGGTGATCCTCGACGGCAATCACCCGCTCGCGGGCAAGTCACTCAAGTTCAGCCTGAGCGTGACCGGCGTGCGCGCCGCGACGCAGGAAGAGATCGCGCATCGCCACGTGCATGGCGAGCACGGGCACCATCACTGAGTGCGGACGCGGCTGTCCGTGACCTGGAGCCACAGGTAGCGCATGGCGAGGATCGCGACCATCACGCCGCTCCCTCGCCAGGCGCCTCCAGGGAGTTCGCCGCCAGGAAGGCCTTCGAGCGGTCTTGCGGCCACAGCTTGACGAGGTCCGTCAGGCGCTTGGCGTCGCTCGCAGGCGCGTCGGCGTTTGCAGGTGGGTCGCTCGCGATCCCGGTTTCCCAAGCTTCCGCCTGGGTGGGCTGCCTGGGCGATGGCGGCACGATGGTGGGATCGAAATCCGGGGGCGGGGTGGCGATGGGCATGTCGGATGACTCCTTGCTTCATTGCAAGGTATCCCTCGGTCGCGCGGGCCCTCTGTAGGAAGGCGCCGTGGCCCGGACGCGGCGCCGTCCCGGCTTCGTGTCAGACCCACCAGCACCCGGCGGCCAGCGCGACGGCCAGGGCGATCGGGCCGGTGTTCTCGGCGGCAGACCAGATGAGCTGCGACACGTCGCCGCCGGGCACGTTGGCCGCAGCCATGACCGAGAAGGTGCAGACGCCCACCGCGTAGTGCCCCAGCACGGCCAGGAAGGGCGTGGCGAAGCGCCTCACCGGACCTGGCGCCGGGCGCGGCGCCTGGTCCGGCACGAGCAGCGGCAAGGGCTGCGTGCACATGGTGCGGGTGGAGACGCCGCCCTCTCCATGACGGCGGTGCTCGTTGCGCTGCTGAAGCGGGTGCTGGTCCATGTTGTTGTGGCTCTCGGCGGTCTCTCTCGCTGTTATGTCGAAGGGCTTCCAAGCCCCCGTTTGCGGCGATTGTGGGCCCGCCCAGCCGACGCTCATTGCGCGAACAGGACGGTGATCGCGGTGCTGATCGTTGCGTTCGCGAGGGGACAGCGTCCTGCGCCCGGCACTTCCACCGGCCAGGATTACCCCCACCTGCGGTGAACCATGCCCCGGTCGCTCCGATCGGATCAGAATGAATGCCTGTCGCACAGGAAAGAACACCATGAGCCCCGCCGGCCCCATCGTCCGCCTCGAAGCCCTCGGCTTCCCCTGGAAGACCATCGACCCTTTCCTGTTCTGCGCCTACCACGACGACGCCTACCCGCGCGCGAATGCGCAGATGGGGCCCGAAGCCTCGCTGGCCGGCCGCGACCTGGGCCAGGACTTCAGCCGCAAGGACGGCTGGAGCATGTATCACGGCACCTCGGTGCCGGGGTTCCCGGCGCATCCGCATCGCGGCTTCGAAACGGTGACCATCGTGCGCAAGGGCCTGATCGACCATTCCGATTCGCTGGGCGCGACCGCGCGCTTCGGCGGCGGCGACGTGCAATGGCTCACCGCGGGCCGCGGCATCGTGCATGCGGAGATGTTCCCGCTGCTCGACCGGGCCGGGCCCAATCCGCTCGAGCTGTTCCAGATCTGGCTCAACCTGCCGGCGCGCAGCAAGATGGCCCAGCCGCACTTCACCATGTTCTGGGCCGAGGACGTCCCGCGCTTCACTGCGATGGACGCCGAAGGCAGCTCGACCGAGGTGGCCAGCATCGCCGGGCGCATCCCGCCGATCGAAGGCGAGCCGGGCGCCGGCGGTCCGCTGGCGCCACCGCCCGATTCGTGGGCCGCGCAGCCCGACGCGGACGTGGCCATCTGGACCCTGAAGATGGAGCCCCATGCCTGCTGGGTACTGCCCGCCGCGACCGGCCAGGGCACGCGGCGCACCCTGTACTTCTTCAAGGGCCGCTCGGTCAGCGTGGCGGGGCACAAGGTCGACCACCATGCCGCGATCGAGCTGCGCGCGGATGCCCGCGTGGAGCTCATCAATGGCGACGAGGAGAGCGAGTTCCTGGTGCTGCAGGGCCGTCCCATCGGCGAGCCGGTGGCGCAGTACGGCCCCTTCGTGATGAACACCCAGGCCGAGATCGCGCAAGCCATGGCCGACTACCGCCGCACCCAGTTCGGCGGCTGGCCCTGGCCCGACACGGCGCCGGTGCATGGGCGCGATGCGGCGCGCTTTGCACGGCATCCGGACGGCAGCGAGGAACGGCCCGAGCTGCCGGCGGGCGTGCTCGCCCGCGGCTAGGGTCACTCAGCCGCAGCCGGCGGGCGGCCGTGCGAACCAGCGCCCATCCGCGCCCTGGTGCAGGGCCACGCTCGTGAAGAAGTAGTCCCAGGCGAAGCCGATGTCGCGCCTGTCGCCGGTGCTGATCGCGCGCATGCCGAACGGGCCGCCGGCGGTGGCGCGGCCGGCGCCGACATGGGCGCCCGGCGCGGCGACCACGCTGGTGCAGCCGGGTGGTGGCGGAGGCGGAGGCGGAGGAGGCGGGCTGCTCGTGTCGGCCGGATGGCGCGAGAAGAAGTCCCACACGATGTCCGGATAGCTCGGCCCCCGCTGCAGCGCCCATTTGCCGTCGCGGCCGGCCTGCGCGCCGATCCAGTAGTGGCCGTGGTCGGTGTCGGCCGGATCGGGCGTGGCGGTGGGCCCGTTGTAGAACACCGTCTCCACCAGCGAGCGGCTGCCGGGCCGCGCATCGACGGTATAGAAGCTCTGCTGGCAGCCGTAGTCCGGCCCGTTGACCGGCGTGCAGGGGCGCTGCTGCGCCAGCGCCTCGGCCGGCGTGTCGTGCGCCGCGCCGCCGTTGAGCTGCAGCTGCGCGTCGCGAAGATTGCGGCCGGCGGGCTGGATCACGGTGCAGTCCTGGTTGTTCTGCAACACCAGCAGCGGGATCTCGTAGCCTGCATTGCGCTCTCGCCGCATGTCCGCCACCACCTGGCTCACTGCGTGGAAGCTCGCGTTGCCCGGACAGCCCGAGAAGGACACCGAGGCCGCGTCCTCGCCATAGGGCAGGCCAGAGGCGCTGGCCACCGCCGCGAAATACTCGTTGTGCGTGACCGAGAGCACCACCGCCATCGCCGCGCCCGAGGACAGCCCGGTCACGTAGCGCCGCCGCGGGTCGATGCCGAAGCGCGCCTCCACCTGCCGGCCGATCTGGTGCAGGTCCTCGGGCTCGCCGCGGCCCTGGTGGCGGTGCTGGTCGAGCCAGAAGCCCCAGCAGTTGGTGTTGCGCAGGCCGTCGTAGCTGGTGATGAAGGGGGCGACGAGGATGAAGCCGAAGCGGTCGGCCGCGGCCGTGAGGCCCCAGTCGCGCAGCACGTCGTCATGCGTCTGCTGGCAGCCGTGCAGCGCCATCACCATCGGCGCCGGGGTGGCGAGGCCGTCGGGCACGTAGACCTTGTACTGGCGCTCGCGCGAGCCGGAATAGCTTTGCGGGGACAAGGTGAAGGCGCTGGTGGTGCCGGCGTGGGCAGGCCATGCGCTCGCCAGCACGAGCAGCCCGAGCAGGGCGGTGGCGATGCAGCGCGTCAGCGTAGAGGCCATGGTGAACCGTCCTTTGGGCATTGGGCGGCACCGACCTTGGCGAGAGCCCGCGACGCCAGCAATCCTACCCAAGGGGAAGCGTCCGCAGCCCCAGCGGCCCGGCCGCATGGCGCGCCAGGGCCGCGAGGTCGAGGTGCCCGCCGCAAAGCGCCACATGGCCATCGGGTCGCAGCAGGTAGAACGAAGTCGCCGGCATCTTTTGCCGTGCCAGTTCTGCGGCGTTGTCCGGGTCCGAAGGCACTGCGTGGACGCGCACGAGTTCGGCGGGAAGCAGCAGGGGCTGCTGCGGCCCAGGCTGGCCGAACACGAGCAGGTGGAAATGCAGGTCGTCGAGCTTGTCGAACACGTCCTCCTGCGGCCCGTCCGCCGAGAAGCGCAAGCGCATCCACGGAAGACGGTCGCCCGCGCGCGGCGCGCCCTGGGGCGGGTCGTCCAGCGACACCGACAGGGCACTCGCGCGGTAGTGGATGCCGATCTGCGAGACCACCCGGAAGGCCATGCGCTGAATGCGCGGCCGGCTCATGGCCAGCGCGCCGATGCGCGCCAGCACCTCGGTGCGCAGCAGGCCGGCGAACCATTTGTCGGACACCACGAGCTTGAAGCCCCGGTCGGTGGTGTCGAGCAGGCGCCGCGCGACCGGCAGTCGCTCGGCTTCGTACGACTGCAGCAGCGCCGCATCGGCACGGCCCTGCACGACCAGGGCCAGCTTCCACCCCAGGTTGTAGGCATCCTGCAGGCCGGTGTTCATGCCCTGCGCGCCGACCGGGCTGTGGATGTGCGCCGCATCGCCGAGCACGAAGGCGCGGCCCTCGCGGAAACGCGAAGCGCTGCGGTGATGGATGCGGTAGGTGGAGAACCAGCTGCATTCCCTGAAGGCCAGCCCCGCGCCCGCCTCTTCGCGCAACGAGGGGATCACATCCTCGAAGCGCACGCCCTCCTTGCCGCGCAACGCGGGCGGCAGGATGCCGACGACGCGCCAGTGGTCCTGGCCACGCATCGGGAACAGCAGGTGGAATCCGTCCTTCCACAGGTAGACGTTGACCTCGTCGGGCACCATGCTGCCGGTCGCCTCCACGTCGGCGACGAAGAACACGTGCTCGTAGGGCGCGCCCGGAAAGCCGATCCCGCTCTGCTCACGCACCGCGCTGCGGGCACCGTCGCAGCCGGCCACCCAGGCGGCCCCGATCTCGCGCAGGCTGCCGTCGGGCTGCTTGAGCGTGGCCACGGCGCGCCCGGGCGTCTGGGTGAGGGCGAGCAGCTCGGTGTTCCACTGCACCGACAGGCCGAAGTCGTGCAGCCGCTCGCCGAGGATCTTCTCGTTGTCGTCCTGCCCGAGCACGAGGATGTAGGGATAGGGAGTGAGCCTCGCACCGGCGTCCGCCAGGGGCACGCGCGCCATGCGGCGGCCCTCCGCCCACATGTTGGCGCCGTCGCCGCGCTTGCCCAGGTCGAGCGCGCGCTTCACCACGCCCAGCTTCGAATAGATCTCCAGCGTGCGCGCCTGCACGCCCAGGGCCCGGGTCTCGCGCGCGGGGCCGGCATGGCGGTCGATGATCAGCGTGCGCACCCCGCGGCGCGCGAGTTGGTTGGCCAGCATCAGGCCGGTGGGGCCCGCGCCGACGATGAGGACATCGCAGTCCATGGTGTGTCTCCTTCCTTGGTCTTGTGTCACCGATCTGGTCCGCCGGGTTCAGCGAACTAGGTAGCCATTGAGCGCGCGAAGATCGTCCTCGCGCAACTCCCCCGCCGCCGAGGCGAGCCGGACACGGCCCAGCAGATAGTCGTTCTTCGCCTGTGCGAGGTCCAGTTCGGCCGTGTAGAGGCGCTGCTGCGCATCGAGCACGTCCAGCTCGGTGCGGGTGCCCAGGTCGCGGCCCAGCGTGGTGGCTTCGAGGGCGGTGCGCGCGGAGAGCACCGACTGCTCCAGCGCCCCGATGCGCGCCACGCCGGTCTTCACCGCGAGGAAGGCGTCCTGCACCTGCAGGCGGGCCTCGCGCTGCGCGACGCCGAGCTCCTGCTCCGCCTGGTTCTTGCGCGTGATCGATTCGCGCCAACGCGAGTCGAGGGCACCGCCGGTATAGAGCGGCACCGTGAGCTGCACGCCCACGCTGGCGCCGCGCGCGCTGTCGGGCGAGACAGCGGGCGAGAGGCTGCCGTTCTGGCCCTTGCGGCTGAGGCTGGCGACCAGGTCCACCGTCGGGCGGCTGCTCAACTTGTACTTGTCGATCTCCACCCCGGCGATCACCAGCTCGCCCTGCTTGACCTGCACGCGGGTGTTGCGGTCCAGCGCCAGGGTCTGCCAGGCCTCGAGGCTGTCCGGCTGCGGCGGCACGGGCACGAAGCCGACGCGCAGCGCCGCCAAGCCCTCGGCTGGCACGCCGGTCAGCTCGCGGTACTGCGCCTGCCGCAGCGCCAGCGTGCTCTGGGCGGAGACCTCGCGGGCCAGCACGGTGTCGTAGCGCGCCTGCGCCTCCTGCAGGTCGGTGATGCGCCCGCGGCCGACATCGAAGCGGGCCAGGGCGCGGTCGCGCTGCATCGCCACCGCGGTCTTCTCGGCCTGCGCGACGTGCAGGGTCTCGCGCGCAAGCAGCACGTTGAAGTAGGCCTCCGCCACGCGCCGCACCAGGTCCTGCTGCGCATCGCGCCAGCCGACCTCGGCCAGCGCGGTCTGCTGGTGTAGCTGCTTCCTGTCGGCGCCGGCCTTGGCGTCGTAGAGCGGCTGCACCAGCTGCACCGCCAGCTGGCGCACGTTGCCGCTGGTGTCCGACTGCGAGCTGCCGGTGGAGGTGGTGACGGTGGATTTCTCGCTCACGCGCGTCAGGCTGGCCGAGAGCGATACCTGCGGCTTCAGCAAGGCGTCACCCTGCACCGCCTTCTCGCGGCCGGCCAGCACCGCCTCGTCGGCCGCGCGCATGGCCGGGTCGGCGCGCAGCGCGTGCTCGTAGGAGGCCACGAGGTCGAGCGCGAAGCCCGCGCCCGAGAGCCCGGCGAGCAGCGCCGCCACGGCGCCGCGTTGCATGGAAAAGAGAAAGCGCTTGTTCATCATCGATCCCATCGGCGGAGTCATGCGGCGGCCGGCCGCTGGGCGCCATACCAGCTGGCATAGAGCGCGGGCAGGAAAAGAAGGGTGAGCAGGGTCGCGACGAAGAGCCCGCCCATGATCGACCAGGCCATCGGTCCCCAGAAGACCGAGCGCGTGAGCGGCACCATCGCGAGGATGGCCGCCAGCGCGGTCAGGATGATGGGCCGCATGCGGCGCACCGCGGACTCGACGATCGCGGTCCACAGCGGCACGCCGCCCTGCACGTCCTGGTCGATCTGCACCACCAGGATCACCGAGTTGCGGATGATCATCCCGGCCAGCGCGATCACGCCCAGCATGGCGACGAAGCCGAAGGGGATGCGGAAGGCGAAGAGCATCCCCGCCACGCCGATCAGCCCCAGCGGCGCGGTGAAGAGCACCAGCGCCGTCTTCTTCAGGTCCTGCAGCTGCACCATCAGGAGCAGCAGCACGGCCGCGGCCGTCAGCGGCATGACCGCGAAGATCGAGGCCTGCGACTTGCTGCTCGACTCCAGCGCGCCGC
The DNA here is from genome assembly GCF_051400855.1 of Variovorax stachyos. NCBI lineage: Bacteria > Pseudomonadati > Pseudomonadota > Betaproteobacteria > Burkholderiales > Comamonadaceae > Variovorax > Variovorax stachyos. Next base: position 225,383 of record NZ_JBLFFN010000006.1, read on the forward strand.
CGACGTCGATGCCGTAGCCGAGCGGCAGGCCCGCGGCCAGTTGCGCGATGCGTGGCTTCAGCGCCAGCGCCACGTCCGGCGCCTCGGCGCCGGCCACATCGGCGCGCACCGTGAGCGTGGGCACGCGGTTGCGGCGCCACAGCACGCTGTCCTCGCTGTCGAGCGAGAGATGCGCGACCTGGGAGACCGGCACGAACTTGCCGTCGCGCAGGTAGATGCGCGCGTCCTTCAGGTTGTTGAGGTCGGTACGCTCCGGCGCGATCAGGCGCGCCACCACGTCCAGGTCCTTGTCGCCCTCGCGGTACTGCGTGATCGAGGTGCCCGAGAGCGAGCCCTGCAGCGCCGCCTTGACCTGGCGCGAGCTGATGCCGAGCTGGCGCGCCTTGTCCTGGTCGATGTCCACCCGCACGAGCTTCTGGCGCTCGCCCCAGTCCTGGTTGACGCGCCGCACATGCGGCTCGGCGCGCAGGATCGCGGCCACCTCCTCGGCGATGGCGCGCACCTTCTGCGGCTCCTGGCCGAACACGCGGAATTGCAGCGGGTAGCCCACCGGCGGCCCGTTCTCCAGCCGGTTGACACGCCCGCGCACCAGCGGAAAGCCGTTGTCGAAGAGCTGCTGGATCTTGGTCAGCACGCGCTCGCGCGCCTCGCCGCCCTTGGTCATCACCATCAGCTCGCCGAGGTTGAGGTTTGGCGTCTGCACGTCCAGCGGCAGGTAGAAGCGCGGGCTGCCGGTGCCGACGTAGCTGGTGACGGCGACCACGTCGGGGTCGGCCTTGAGCTGTGCCTCGAGCGCCTCGACCTGGCGCTGGCTGGCCTCGAAGGTGGCGGACTGCGGCAGCCAGAGATCGACCATCAGCTCGGGCCGGTCGGAGGCCGGGAAGAACTGCTTGGGCACTGCGCCGAAGAGCGCCATCGCGCCGGCAAAGAGCAGCACGGTGATGCCGATCACCCAGCGCCGATGCACCAGGCACAACTCGACGAGCCCGCGAAAGCGCCGGTAGAAGCCGCGCTGGTAGATCGCGTCCTCGTCATGGCCGGCCGCATGAGGCTGCTCGCGCAGCAGCTTGAAGCCGATCCACGGCGTGAACAGCACCGCGACGATCCACGACAGGATGAGCGAGATGCCCACCACCTGGAACAGCGAGAACACGTACTCGCCCGCACCCGACTTCGCGAAGCCCACCGGCAGGAAGCCGGCCGCGGTGATCAGCGTGCCGGTGAGCATCGGAAAGGCGGTCGCGGTGTAGGCGTAGGTAGCGGCGCGGAAGCGGTCCCAGCCCTGCTCGAGCTTGAGCGCCATCATCTCCACCGCGATGATCGCGTCGTCCACCAGGAGGCCCAGCGCGATGATCAGCGCGCCCAGCGAGATGCGCTGCAGCTCGATGCCCAGCACGTACATCACGAGGAAGGTCAGCGCCAGCACCAGCGGGATGCTGAGCGCCACCACCAGCCCGGTGCGCAGGCCCAGCGAGAAGAAGCTCACCAGCAGCACGATGGCCACTGCCTCCAGCAGGCTCTTCTTGAACTCGTGCACCGACTCCGCGACCACCCGCGGCTGATCGGACACCGCATGGATCTCCGCACCCACCGGCAGGTTGGCCTGGATGCGCGCCACGGTGGCTGTCAGCTGTTCTCCGAGGCGGATGACGTCGCCGCCCTTGCGCATGCTCACCGCCAGGCCCACGGCCTCGCGGCCGTTGAAGCGCATCTTGGAGGTGGGCGGGTCCACGACGCCGCGCCGCACCTCGGCGATGTCGCCCAGGCGGAACATGCGCCCACCGGCGAGGATGCCCATGTTCCTGATGCTCTCGACGGAGTCGAACTCGCCGCTCACCGCGAGGCGCAGCTGCTCCGACGCGGTCTGCACCGTGCCGGCCGCCTCCACCGTGTTGGCCGCGGCGAGCGTGGAGGCGATCAGCGCAGGGTCGATGCCCAGCGAGGCCAGCTTCGCGTTGCTGGCCTCGACGTGAATCTTCGGGTCCTGCGCTCCGGCAAGCTCGACCTTGTTGACGTCCGCGACGCGCAGGAACTCGTTGCGCGCCGCGTCGGCGTAGTCGCGCAGCTCGGCATAGCCGAAGCCTTCGCCGGTGATGGCGTAGAGGTTGCCGAAGGTGTCGCCGAACTCGTCGTTGAAGAAGGGCCCGCGCACACCCTGGGGCAAGGAGGTCTGGATGTCACCCAGCTTCTTGCGCACCTGGTACCACACCTGGGGCACGGCCTGCGGCGGCGTGTCCTCGCGCAGGTTGACCTTGATCTGCGTGACACCGGGCTTGGCGTAGCTGCTGGTGTAGTCGATCTCGGCGATCTCCTGCAGCTTCTTCTCCAGCTTGTCGCCGACCTGTTCGGCCATCTGCTGCGCCGAGCTGCCGGGCCAGGAGGCCTGCACCACCATCGTCTTGACGGTGAATTCGGGGTCCTCCTTCTGCCCCAGCCGGCCATAGGCGAAGACGCCGGCCAGGCCGAGCAGGAGCAGCAGGAACATGATCATCTGCTGGTGCTCTAGCGCCCACTCCGAGAGGTTGATACGGCTCATGGCTGGCCTCCCGCGGTTCCCGAAGGTGTCGCTGCCAGCTTCACCTTCTGCCCCTCGTGCAGCATGTGCACGCCGGCCGTGACCACGTTCTCGCCGCCCTGCAGGCCACTGGCCACGAGCACGCTGTCGTTCTGCGCGCTGCCGAGCGCGACCGGGCGCGGCGCCACCCGGCCGCTGGCGGCGTCGATGACCCAGACGACCGGCTGGCCGTCACGGTGGTGGATGGCCGTGAGCGGCAGGCGAATGGCCGAGCGGCCCTCCACGTCGGGAAGGAAGACCGAGGCCGTCATGCCCAGCATCAGTGCGCGGTGGGCGTCCTTCATGGCGATGCGCGCCGAGTAGGTGCGAGTCACGCTGTCGGCATCGGGCGCGAGTTCGCGCAGCGCGCCTTCGTAGCGTTGCCCGGGCTGGGCCCACAGAGAGACTTGCAGGGTTTTTGCGCGACGCAGTTCGTCGACCCGCGACTCGGGCACGCTCACCAGCACCTCGCGCTCGCCGTCGGCCGCCAGCGTCACGACCTGTTGGCCGGCACTGACCACCTGGCCGGCCTCGGCGTTGATCGCCGCGATCACGCCGTCGCGGTCCGCCACCAGCTCGGTGTAGCCGCGCTGGTTGACGCGGATCTGCTGCTGCGCCAGCGCGGACTTCAGCTGCGATTCCGACTCGGCCAGCGCCAGGCGCTGCTGGTCCACCTCCGCCTGCGAGGCGAACTTGCGGGCCAGCAATTGCTCGGTACGCTGCAGGTCGACCCGGTTCTGCGCGACGCGGCTCCTCGCCGCGTCGACACTGGCCATCGCGGCGACCACCTGCAGCGCCTCCTGCGCCGGGTCCAGGCGCATCAGCGGCTGGCCCCGCTTCACGTGGGCGCCCACCTCCACCAGCCGCGCCACGATGCGGCCGGAGGCCTGGAAGCCCAGCTTGCTCTCGTAGCGGGCCTGCACCTGGCCCGAGTAGGTGGCGCCCACCGAGCCGCTGCTTTCGCCCGCGACGATACTGCGCACCGGACGCACCTCCTCGTGGGCCGGCTCCTTCTTCTGGCCGCAGCCGCCGGCGAGCAGCGCAGCAGCGCCGAGCAGGGCGAGCGCGGTACTGGAATTCATCGGTAGCTCCTCGTCGTCCAGGGACATCGGTTCAGCGCAGCACGTAGCCGCGGCCTTCCATGCAGGCCTTGAAGGCGCGGTCGTAGCCCGCCTTCTGCTGGGTCTGCGCGGCCTGCTGCTGTTGCGCGGCCTGGCGCTCCTTCATGCGACCGCGCACCGCGGCGCCCAGGGCGCCGGCAGCGGCGCCGCCGGCCGGGTCGTGATCGCTGATCGCGGCGATCGCGGCACCGCCGGCTGCGCCGCGGACCGAGGCGCCAGGCGGCATGCCGGAAGCGGACGCAGCGGCGGTTGCGGGCTGGGCCGGATCGAAGCCGGTCTGCTCGCGGGACCAGCCGTAGCACTGGTACTTGTCCTTGTCCTGCTGCTTGGCGCTCTGGCCCTTGGCGGGATAGATCACGGGCGTGGTGCTGCCGGCAGCATGGGCCAGGCACGCGGCAGCGGCGAGGCCGAGCGACAGGGCGAGGGTGGAAAGGGTCTTGGTCATGGCGAGTCTCTCTTTCGGGTGGTTGGGAAAAGGGATCAGAAGCCCGGTTGCAGGCCCAGCGCCAGGCTGGCCGGCCACAGGGCGGAGACCTGGGCGTTTCTGGAGCGGGTGCAGGGCTGCATTCATGGCGCCGCCCTCCGGCGGGGCACGGTGCGGCGCGCGAAGCGGCGGCGGCCGGTCAGGACCTCGCACAGCTCGGCCAGGGACTGGAAGGGGGCGATCCGGCTGCTTTGCACGTCCTCCACCACGCCGGCGAGCGACTCGGCCTCGTGGCGGTAGACCCGGATCAGGTAGCTGCGTATCTCTCTCACGGTGACTCCTTCTTTCGATGGAGTCAGTGTCCGGAGGAGGCCTCTACTTATTGGCTACTTATTCGCGACTCGGGCGGGCCGCTGGCGACGTTCGTGCGCTGAGCGCCCGGGCTTCGGCCAGCCGCAGGGCCAGGTAGAGCTGCTCCGTCCCCGCCGAAGGCGGCAGGTTGAGCGTGACGGACAGGGTCTGCTTCAGCCGGCGGTAGCTGCTCACCGCCTCGGGCAGGCGGTCCAGCCGGTGGTAGCAACGCATCAGGCCCTGGTAGAAGGGCTCGACCACATGGTCGGCATCGAGGCCGCGCAAGTACCAGGCGATCGCCTCCTCGTCGCGCCGCGCGGCTTCGAGCCGGCCGGCATGCTCGGCCACGGCGTGGATGAACTTGCCGCGCAGGCGCTCGCGCATGGCGACCGGCCAGCTCTCGCCCTCTTCCTCCGCCAGGAAGGCGCCGCGGTAAAGCGCCAGGGCCTCGCCCAGGACCGCACCGTCGCCGCCGGGAGCGGCGTGCGCCGCCGCCAGGGCGCGCTCGAAGGTCCAGGCATCGACCCAGACCCGCGCGCGATCGAGCGAGAGCTGTCCGCCCTGCTGGACCACCGCCTCTTCCTCGCCGAGCAGCGCGCGCAGGCGGCGCACCGCGGCGGCCAATGAGCGCGCTGCCGCGTCGCCAGCCTCGACGGGCCAGAAGATGTCGACCAGCACGCCCTCGGGCGCGCTGCCGCCGCGCGCGACGATGGCCTTCAGGAGCGCCAAGGTCTTGCGCGGCGCCTTGCGGCCGAATTCGACCGGGCGGTCCTCGACCAGCAGCTCGAATTCGCCGAGGGTGCGCACGCGAACCGGCCAGGGCCACTGCGCTGGCTCCTGCGCCGGAGCCGCGATGCGCCACCGCCGGATCATCCGGCGCACGAACTCGGTCTCGATGCCGGCCGCCAGCGCCAGGTGCAGCAGCAGCGGCTTGCGCGTGATCGTCCGATGCGCATAGGCCGCGCGCGTGCCGTCGGCGGCAGCCAGCGCGAAGCCTTCGGCCAGCCGCGCCAGGGCGCGCGCGGCATCGCCCTGCACGTGGGCGATGTAGGCCTCCTCCAGCAGCAGCTGGGCCTCCATCGCCTCCAGGTAGCTGCCGCGCGACAACCGGCGTGCGTGCTCGACGATGGCCATCGCGCGGTCGGCCTCGCCGCCGTCGGCCAGGGCGCTCGCGAACAGGACGGGAAACACGGTCTGGAAGTAGGCCGCGGCGACGCGCTTGACGGCTTCGAGACCGCGGTGCGCAAAGGCCAGCCCCGCCCGGGTCTCGCCCTTGAGCTGCGCGAGCATGGTGCAGGCGACGAAGAAGTTCATCTCCGCATCAGGGCTGCCGCGCGCCGGATGGGCCTCCATGCGCGCGATGCGGGCCTGGGCCTCGGCGGCGCGGCGGAAGGTCAGGTCGAGGTAGGCGCGAAACTGCAGCGCGGCGAACTCGGCGTGCGGCAGCCCGTCCTCGCGCGCCAGGTCCTCGGCCCGCTGGAAGCGCATGGCGGCGGCATCGGAGTCCGCCTGCCGCAGGTCGTGGATGGCGCGGAAGACGAACCAGAAGGCGCGATTGAGCGCGCTGGCCGGCAGCGTCTCGACGGCAGGATCCACCTTGGCGATCAGGCGCAGCGCCAGCTCGTGCTCGGCCGCGTTGTGGAAGTAGGTGATCAGGTGCGTGGCGGTCGCCAGGCGCTGGTTCCAGTCGATCGCCGCGTCGTCCACCAGCGCCAGCAGCCGCGGCCCCAGCGTGCGAACGGCCGGATGCCCCGGCCGGCAGAAGGCCAGCGCGGCATGCAGGGCCGAGAGGCTCAGCAGCTCGACGCCGCGGGAGGGAAAGACCGGCTCGCCGGCCATCAACGGCTCCAGGCGATCGACCCAGGGCGTGATCTCGGACCAACCCAGGCGCGCATGCCAGAAGGTCTGCACCACGGCCGCGCCACAGGCGAGCTGGCCCACCCCATCCGCCTGGCCGGCGAAGCGCTGGTAGCACGCCTGCAGGCGCTGCAGGGCCCGATCCGGCGCGGTCGCCATCAGCGCGCGGCCCTCCCAGTAGCCCAGCCAGGGTTCGCGTTCGCGCGCTGCTTCCGGGATGCGGGCGAGCCAGTCGATCAAGGTCTGGCGCCGGCCCTGTTCGAGCAGGCTCTCGGCGTGCGTGACGGCCAACCGCACGCAGGCCTCGTCGTCGCCGGCTTCCTCGAACAGTGGCAACGCTTGCTCCCAGTGGCCCTGGTCCTCGAGCGACTGCGCCGCACGGCGCGCCAGCGAGCGCAGCTCGGCGGCGCTCCAGGCCGTGCGCGCCTGGTGCTGGAGAAAGCTGCGGAACAGCGCGTGGAACTGGAACACGTAGCTCGCGCCCGGCCCCGCGACCCGGCGCCGGTCGGTGAAGAGGTGGCGCTTGTAGTGATGGTCGAGCAGCCGATCCACGCCCTGCAGGCCGGTCAGCCGCTCGGCCAGCGGGACCGTGATCAGCGGCAGGAAGGCCAGCTGCATCAGCGCCTGCCGGTGCTCCGCCGTGGTGCCGTCGAACACACGCTGCGCGAAGTAGCCGAACACATGCTGCAGGGACTCGGCCTCGTCCTCCCCGTGAGCAGTCGCCCGGCGGGGCGTGCGCGCCAGGAGCAGCGTGAGGCCGGCCGCCCAGCCGTGCGAGCGCGCCTGCAGCGCATCGACCTGCGCCTCGTCCAGCACGCCACGCCTGCGAGCAATGGCCCGCGTCTCGGCCGGCGTGAGGCGCAGCGGCTCCCCGTCGACCAGCGCCAGCGCATCGCCGGCGAGCAGCGCTGCATAGGCCGCGGGCGGCTCGGCGCGGCTGAGCACGAAGACGTTGACGCCGGGCGGCGCCTGGGCCATGCCCTCCGCCATGATCGCGTGGAAGCCGGAGGCCTCGGGCACCTCCTGGAAGTTGTCGAGCACCAGCGACGCTTCCGCGCCGAGGCCGGCGAACAGGTCGCGGAAGAAGCGCCGCGCGAAGCCGCGCAGGTCAGGCAGGTACTCCGGGGTCAGCAGCGGCAGCTGCGCGGGTGCGCCGGCCGCCAGGCGCAGGTGATAGATGAAGGAGGCGGGATCGGCATCGGCGGCATCGACCTGGTACCAGATGCCGCCACGCCTGCGTGCCTCCAGATGAGCGGCCAGCAGCGTGGTCTTGCCGGCGCCAGGCTGCGCGCAGAGCCAGACCACAGGACGCCTGGCTGCCTTGTCGAGCAGGCCATGGAGCCGCGTGCGCGGCAGCACGTCGTGCAGGCGCGGCCGCGAGAGCTTGGCGAGGGCCACTGGTTTGCGGGACATGCGCTCCCCCTCATGGCGGATGATACGGCGCAGGCCACTGGACTACGATGCGAGTGGCGCCCGATGCGCCGGGCAGGAGGACGTATGGCAGCAGCAGACGACAGCGGCGCGGCGGACTTGAGCGCCGCCCGAAACGGGTGGTGGAACTGGACCGTGCCGCCCTGGCCGTGGTCATCGGTCGCGCCGCAACGGCTCGACCAGCAGATCAACCCGGGCTGGTCGCTGTTCAACGTCACCTACAACAACTCCTCCGCGCCGGCCATCGAGCGCGATGTGCTGCAGCAGCACAGCTACGGGCGGCAGATCGGGCGGCTGATGGATGCGATCTCGGTCCTGGTCGAGCGCCTCCCGGCCGGCGCGAAGGGCGATCCGCGCATCGAGGACTTCAAGGCGCTGGCGGACGACATCGCGCGCATCAAGAAGAATGCGCGACTGCCGAGGCTGGAGCGCCTGCAGCAGGACATCGAGGCGCTGCGGGAAGAGGACCCGAAGGCCTACGCGCAGCTCAAGGCCAGCTTCGCGCGCTGATGCGCCCTCCTCAGCCCCGCACCGCCGCCACCACCGCCTCGCCCATCTCGCGCGTGCCCACGCGCCGCATGCCGGGCTGGAAGATGTCGCCGGTGCGCAGGCCCTCGGCCAGCACCTTGCGCACCGCCGCCTCGACGCGGTCCGCGTGCCCGGCGAGCCCGAAGGAATAACGCAGCATCATCGCCATCGAGAGGATGGCGGCGAGCGGATTCGCGAGGTCCTTGCCCGCGATATCGGGCGCCGTGCCGTGCACCGGCTCGTACAGCCCCTTGGTGCCGGCAGCCATCGAGGCCGAAGGCAGCATGCCGATCGAGCCCGTCAGCATCGCGGCCGCATCCGAGAGGATGTCGCCGAAGATGTTGCCGGTGACGATCACGTCGAACTGCTTCGGCGCGCGCATCAGCTGCATTGCCGCGGCGTCGACGAAGAGATGGGTGAGCTCGACGTCCGGGTACTCGGCGCCGACGCGCGTCACCACCTCGCGCCACAGCTGCATCACCTCCAGCACGTTGGCCTTGTCCACCGAGCAGAGCCTGCGCCGGCGCGCCCGCGCGGTGCGGAAGGCGACGTGCGCGATGCGCTCCACCTCGGGCTCGGAGTAGCGCATGGTGTTGAAGGCTTCGCGCTCGCCGCGCGCATTGGTGCCGCTGCCGCGCGGCTCGCCGAAGTAGACGTCGCCGGTGAGCTCGCGCAGGATCATCAGGTCCAGGCCCTCGATGACTTCGGGCTTGAGGGTGGAGGCCCCGATCAGCTCGGGAAAGAGGAAGGCCGGCCGGAAGTTGGCGAACAGGCCCAGGTCCTGCCGCAGCCGCAGCAGGCTGGCGCCCGGCCGCATGGCGAAGGGGATGGCCTCGTCGCCGGGCATGCCGGCGGAGCCGAAGAGGATGGCATCCGCGGCGCGCGCAATCGCGAGCGTGGCCGGCGGCAGCGGGTCGCCGGCACTGTCGATGCCGGCTTGGCCGATGGGCGCTTCCACCAGCTCGATGGCCTGGCTGGAACCCAGCGCGGCTTTCAGCACGCGCACGGCCTCGGCGGTGACTTCGGGGCCGATGCCGTCGCCCGGCAACACTGCGATCTTCATGGAGGACAACTCTTTCTTCAGGCAGATGGAACGGTAGGAAGGAACGAGGCGCGCTCGCGCTCGAAGGCCTCGATGCGCCGGGACTGGCCGAGCGTGTAGTCCAGCTCGTCCAGGCCCTCGAGCAGGCAGTGGCGCGCGAAGGGATCGATCTCGAAGGCATCGCAGCCGCCGTCGCTTGCGTGCACGCGCTGCGCGGCCAGGTCGATGCGCAGGCGCGCGCCGCGCTCGCGCTGCAGCAGGGCCAGCAGCGCCTCGACGCGCGGCTCGGGCAGGCGCACCGGCAGCAGGCCGTTCTTCAGCGCGTTGGAAAAGAAGATGTCGCCGAAGCTCGGCGCAATGACGGCGCGGAAGCCACCGTCGACCAGCGCCCACACTGCATGCTCCCGCGAGGAGCCGCAGCCGAAGTTGCGGCCCGCCACGAGGATGCGTGCCTGCGCATAGGCCGGATCGTTGAGCGGAAAGTCCGCGCGCCGTACGCCCTGTGCGTCGTGCCGCACGTCGCGGAACAGGAACTCGCCGAAGTCGGCGGCGCGCGGCTTCTGCAGGTAGAGCGCCGGCACGATCTGGTCGGTGTCGACGTTGATGCGCGGCAGCGGCGCGGCCACGGCATCGAGCTGGGTGAAGGCTTGCATGGCGTGCGTTCTCAGTGCGTCTGCAGCAGTGTGCGCACGTCGGTCAGCCGGCCCGTCACCGCGGCGGCGGCGGCCATGGCCGGGCTCATCAGGTGGGTGCGCGCCCCGGGGCCCTGGCGGCCGACGAAGTTGCGGTTGGAGGTGGAGGCGCAGCGCTGGCCCGGCGCGACCTGGTCACCGTTGGTGCCCAGGCACATCGAGCAGCCCGCGTGCCGCCACTGGAAGCCGGCCGCGCGGAACACCGCGTCCAGGCCCTCTTCCTCGGCCTGCTGCTTGACCAGGCCGGAGCCGGGCACCACCCAGGCCTCGACACCCTCCGCCACGCGGCGGCCGCGCGCCACCGCGGCGGCACTGCGCAGGTCCTCGATGCGGCCGTTGGTGCAGGAGCCGATGAAGACGCGCTGCACGGCGACGTCTTCCAGCCGCTGGCCTGCCGCGAGGCCCATGTAGGCAAGCGCGCCCTGCATCGCCGCGCGCCGGTCGGCATCGGCCGCCTCGGCCGGATCGGGCACGCGGCCCGAGATGGGCAGCACGTCCTCGGGGCTGGTGCCCCAGGTGACCATGGGCGCGATCTCGTCGGCATGCAGCGCGATCTCGCGGTCGAAGGCGGCGTCCTCGTCCCCGGGCAATTGGCGCCAGCGGGCGAGCGCAGCCTCCCAGTCGGCGCCCTTCGGCGCCTGCGGGCGGCCGGCCAGCCAGGCATAGGTGGTGTCGTCGGGCGCGATCATCCCGGCGCGCGCGCCGGCCTCGATGGACATGTTGCACACCGTCATGCGCGCTTCCATCGACAGCGCGCGGATCGCCTTGCCCGCGTACTCGATCACATGGCCGGTCGCGCCGGCGGCGCCGATGCGGCCGATGACGGCCAGGATGATGTCCTTGGCGGTCACGCCCGCACCCAGCCGGCCGTCGACGCTGACGCGCAGCGTGCGCGGCTTGCGCTGCCACAGGGTCTGCGTGGCCAGCACATGCGCCACCTCCGAAGCCCCGATGCCGAAGGCCAGTGCGCCCAATGCGCCATGCGTGGAGGTGTGGCTGTCGCCGCAGACGATCAGCATGCCCGGCAGGCTCAGGCCCTGCTCGGGGCCGACCACGTGCACGATGCCTTGGCGCAGGTCGTCCAGGCCGAAGAAGCGGATGCCGGACGCGGCGCAGTCGTCGGCCAGCGCCTGGGCCATGGCGCGCTTTTCCGGATCGGCGATGCGGCCGAGGTCGCGCGAGGCGGTGGGCACGTAGTGGTCCGGCGTGGCAAAGGCCAGGTCCGGGCGTCGCACCGGCAGGCGGCGCTCGCGCAGCATCTGGAAGGCGGGCGCGGAGCCGTCCTGCACCAGGTGGCGATCGACGTAGAGCAGGCTCTGCCCGTCGTCGCGCTGCATCACGACATGCTGCGACCAGATCTTGTCGAACAGGGTGCGGGGAGCGGGAGAAGCAGGCATCGGCATCAGTCCAGCTTGGCCCCCGACAGGCGCACGATCGATTCGTAGCGCTTGATCTCGGAGACGATGAACTGCCCGAATTCCTCCGGCGTGCCGCCGCCCACCTCGGCGCCGAACTCGGCCATGCGGCGCTTCATGTCGGGCGACTGCAGCACCTCGTTGGCCTGCGCGTTGAGCTTGTCGATGATCGGCCGCGGCGTGCCCGCAGGCGCCATCAGTCCGTACCAGGACGAGGCATAGACGCCGGGCAGCCCGACCTCGTCGAAGGTGGGCACGTCCGGCAGCGCCGGGTTGCGCTTTTTCGAGGCCACGGCCAGGGCGCGCATGCGGCCGCTCGCCACGAAGGGCAGGCAGGTGGTGGTGTCGAGCATCAGCGAGATGTGGCCCGCCGCCAGGTCGGCCTCGGCCGGCGCGGTGCCCTTGTAGGGCACGTGCACGATGTCGATCTTCGCGGCCGACATGAACTGCACCGCCGCCAGGTGCTGCGAGGAGCCGACGCCGCCGGAGCCGTAGTTGAGCTTGCCCGGGTTGGCCTTGGCCGCATCGATCACGTCCTTGACGGTCTTGAAGGGCGAGGAGGCCGGCACCACCAGGATGTTCGGCACGGCCGAGACGTAGACGATGGGCGCGAAGTCCTTGATCGGGTCGAAGCCGAGCTTGTTGTAGAGGTGGACGTTGACCGCGTTCGGGCTGATCGAGCCCATCAGCAGGTTGTAGCCGTCGGGCCTGGCTCGCGCCGCGAGCTCCGTGCCGATGTTGCCGCCCGCGCCGCCGCGGTTGTCGATGACGATGGGCTGGCCCAGCTTCTGCGCCAGCGGCTCGGAGATCATGCGTGCCGTGGTGTCGACGCCGCCGCCGGCGGGCCAGGGCACCATGAGCTTGATGGGCTGGTTGGGGTAGCCGCTGCCCGCGGCCTGCGCGCCCGCCCCGGCGCTTGCGGCGAGCAGCACGGCCATCAGGCAGGCATGCGCTTTCTTCATCGTCATTGCTTTGTCTCCGGTCTTGTAGTGGGGACGATGCTAAGAACGCAGGCGCTTCGCGGCAATCACAATTAAGGCATGAGAGGCATGATCAAAACTCATGCCCAAGGAGCCACGCCACATGCCACGCCGACTGCCTCCCCTCAATGCCCTGCGCGCCTTCGAAGCCGCGGCGCGATGCGGCAACTTCACGCGCGCCGCCCAGGAGCTGTGCGTCACGCAGGGCGCGGTGAGCCGGCACATCGCAACGCTGGAAGGCTGGCTGCAGGTGGCGCTGTTCGAGCGCGGACGCCACGGCATCTCGCTCACCCCGGCCGGCCAGAACTACTTCGGCACGGTGCGTGCGGCGCTGGACCAGATCGAGTACGGCACGCGCCAGCTGCAGGCCAAGCCCGACGAGCGCCGCCTGCGCATCAAGCTGCCGCCGACGTTCGCGATCCGCTGGCTGGTGCCGCGGCTGGCGCGCTTCCACGCGCTGCATCCGCGCATCGACGTGCAGATCACCACCTCGCACGAGCGCGCCGACTTCACCCGCGAGGATGTCGACGTGAGCATCCATTCCGAGCCGGAGGCACCCATGGGCCCGGGCTTCCGTCGCCTGTTCGGAGAGACGCTGGTGCCGGTCTGCGCGCCGGGCCTGCTGGAGCGCGGTCCGCAGCTGCGCGAGCCGGGCGAGCTCGCGGGGCATGTGCTGCTGTGCTCGATGAACCGTCCCAAGGACTGGCCGGCCTGGCTCGCGGCAGCGGGCGCGCCGCAGATCGACGGCAACAGCGGCCTGAAGTTCGAGAACGCCGCGCTGGCCTACCAGGCGGCGGCCGACCAGCTCGGCGTGATGGTCGCGCTCGACGCCTTCGTGCGCGATGACCTGGCCTCGGGCCGGCTGGTGGCGCCCTTCGCGCTGCGGGTGCCGACGGCCGGCGCGTACTACCTGGCTTGGCGCGACCAGGATCCGCGGCCCGAGCGCGTACGCGCGTTCGAGGACTGGATCGTGCAGGAGGCCGAGGCGATGACCCGGGCCGGCAACGGCGCCACCCTCAATCCAGCTTGACCTTCGCCTGCCGGATCACCCGGCCCCACATCGCGCGGTCGGCCTCGATGAAGGCGCTGAACTCGGCCGGCGTGTTGCAGCGCAGTTCGCCACCATAGGAGCGCCACTTGTCGGCGAGCTCCTTCGACTCGCAGGCCTTCTTCATCGCGGCGCTGAGCTTGTCGAGGATGGGCTGGGGCGTGCCCGCGGGCGCGAGCAGGCCCTGCCAGGCGATGGGCGCGTAATCGGGCAGGCCGGCCTCCGCGAAGGTCGGCACATCGGGGAAGCTCGGATGCCGCGCCTTGCCGGTGATGGCCAGCAGCTTGAGCTTGCCCGCGCGGATGTTGCCGGCCGCCGCGGGCAGGCCGTCGAACATCAGCTGCACCTGGCCGCCGAGCAGGTCGGTGTAGGGGCTGTTGCTGTTGTAGGGCACGAGGCTGGTCTTCACGCCGGCCGCGTCGTTGAACCACACGGCCGAGAGGTGCGAATAGCTGCCGATGCCCGCGGTCGCGACGGTCACCGAGTCGGGCTTGGCCTTGAGCTCGGCGATAAGTGCGCGCGCATCCCTGGCCGGCAGCGCCGGCGTGGCGATCAGGCCGGTGTTGAGCACGCCCATCAGGCTGATGGGCGCGAAGTCGCGCTCGGCATTGAAGGGCAGCTTCGCGTAGAGATGCGGCACCACCGACAGCGAACTCGTGGTGCCGATGTACAGCGAGTAGCCGTCCGCCGGCGCCTTGGCGGCCGCCTCGGTTCCGATGATGTTCGACGCGCCCGGGCGGTTCTCGACGAAGAAGGACTGGCCCAGCACCTTGGTGAGCTCGGCCGCGATCTCGCGTGCATTCGCATCGGGTCCGCTGCCGGCCGGGAAGGGGGCAATGATGCGGACCGGCTTGGCCGGGTAGTCCTGCGCGTGGACTGCGAGCGCGGCCAGCGCGAAGGTGGCGCCGGCGAGCAGGCGGGAGGCGAGCGAGGCGGGTGGCTTCATGGATGTCTCCTGATGAGGGTGGGGTCGTCGGCATTTTACGAAAACATCGATCCTTTGTCAAAATACGATAATCTTGTTGTGTTTTAGAGGTCTTCTGTTCCACAATACCTTCATCGTTATCGTCTCGAGATACCCGTCATGAGCCAACAACCGGACGCCGCCCCCCCGACCCTGTCCTTGCAGTTCAGCCACATCGGCTTCTACGTGCGCGACTTGGCGGGCATGGCTCGCTTCTACAAGGAGGCCCTGCGCTTCACCCAGACCGACGCCGGCGACCTGGGCGCGGTGCAGCTCGTATTTCTGAGCCGCGACCCGGCCGAGCACCACCAGATCGTGCTGGCGACGGGCCGGCCGGCCGAGCTGCCCTTCAACCCGATCAACCAGATCTCGTTCCGCGTGCCGGACATCGCGACGCTGCGGCGCTTTCATCGCCGCCTGGTCGAGCATGGCGCGCAGGACGTGCAGCCGGTCACGCACGGCAACGCCATCTCCATCTACTGCCGCGACCCCGAAGGCAACCGGCTCGAGCTCTTCGTCGACACGCCGTGGTACTGCGAGCAGCCATTGCGCCAGCCCATCGACCTGGCCGAATCGGACGAACAGATCCTCGCGCGCGCCGAGGCGATCGCGAAGCGTTTGCCGAAGTTCATGAGCCGCGCCGAATGGCAGGCCCAGGTCGCCCGTCAGATGGAGCAAGACCAGCGTGAATGATTCGACCGTCTTCGACGTCGCAGTCGTCGGCCTCGGTCCCACCGGCGCCACGCTGGCCAACCTGCTGGGCGGAGCGGGCCTGTCGGTGCTGGTGATCGAGAAGGAAGGCGCCATCTACCCGCTGCCGCGCGCGATCCATTTCGACGGCGAGGTGATGCGCGTGTTCCAGAGCATCGGCCTGCGCGAGGCGGTGCTGGCGATCTCGCGGCCCGGCACGCAGGGCATGCACTTCGTCAATGCCGCGGGCGAGACCCTGCTGATCCGCGGCGGCACCGCGGCACTGGGGCCGCACGGCTGCGCCAACAACTACTACTTTCACCAGCCCGAGCTGGAGGCGCTGCTGCGCCGAGGGCTCGAGCGCTTCGACAACGTATCGGTGCTGCTGCGCCATGAGCTCGTCGGCATCGACGAGCACGACGACGCCGCGACGCTCTCGGTGCGCGCCCTCGAGGACGGCCGTGCGCTCGCTTTCAATGCCCGCTATGTCGTCGGCGCCGACGGTGCGCGCTCGCCGGTGCGCGCGCACATGGGCAGCCCGATGCACGACCTCGGCCTGCGCCAGCCCTGGCTGGTGTTCGACGTGATGCTCCGCAAGGACGTGGACCTGCCCGACCACACGGTGCAGCACTGCGACCCCGCCCGGCCCATGACCTACTGCAACGTGACCGGCGCGCGCCGACGCTGGGAGATCATGGTGCTGCCCGAGGACGATCGCGAAGCGCTGCTGGCCCCCGAGACGCTGTGGGGGCTGGTCGGCCGCTGGATCACGCCGGCCGAAGCGACGCTCGAGCGCGCCGCGATCTACACCTTCCACTCGGTCATCGCCGAAGGCTGGCGCCGCGGCCGGCTGATGCTGGCCGGCGATGCCTGCCACCAGACACCGCCCTTCCTCGGCCAGGGCATGTGCGCGGGCATCCGCGATGCGGCCAACCTGGCGTGGAAGCTGGAGGCGGTGCTGCGCGGACATGCATCGCCCGCGCTGCTCGACAGCTACGAGAGCGAACGGGCGCCGCACGTGCGCACGCTGATCGAGCTGGCGGTGCGGCTGGGCAACATCATCCAGACCACCGACCCGCAGGCAGCGGCCGAGCGCGACGCGAAGTTCCGCGCCGGCGAGCCCGAGGTCTTCGAGCTGCCGCCGCAGGCGCTGGGCGCCGGCGCCTTCGACATCCGCCAGGGCGCGCCGGCCGGCCGCCCTTTCCCGCAGCCGCGGCTGGCCGATGGCCGCCTGCTCGACGAGCTGCTGGGCCGGCGCATCGCGGTGATCGGGCGCAACGGCTCGATCGCGGGCGTCTCGCGTGCCACGGCCGAGCGCTGGCAGCGCGCCGCCGCGATCGTGATCGACCGGCCCGATCCCTGCCTCGCGCAGTGGCTGGATGCGCACGAAGCCGACGCGGTCGTGCTGCGGCCCGACCGATATATCGTCGGGGTCGCGCGCACCGCCGGCGAGTTGGATCACCTCACGCAACTGCTGCCGGTCGCGCCATGACTGCAAGACTGATTGCAAGACCGACTGCAAGGACACCGCGTGAGCGAAGAAAAATCCAACTCCAGCCTCGAACGCATGCTCGGCGTGCTCGATCTCTTCGACGACCAGCGCCTCTCGCGCACGGCGGAGGACATCGCGGCCGCGCTGGAGGTCTCGCTGCCCACCGGCTACCGCTACGTGCGCACGCTGCTCGAAGCCGGCCTGCTGCAGCGCGTGGAGAACTCGCACTACACGCTGGGCCCGCGCATCATCCTGCTGGACCACTACATCCGCCGCGCCGACCCGGTGCTGCGCGAGGGCATCCCGGTCATGCGCGAGCTGGTGCAGCAGACCGGCTTCGACTGCGTGACCTCCGGCCTCTTCGGCACGCAGGTGCTCGACACGCATCGCGAGATGGGCAGCATGCCCGCCACCCTGGCCTACGGGCGCGGCCGCCCCCGGCCCCTGTTCCAGGGCGGTGCGCCCAAGGTGCTTCTCGCGACCTTCACGCCGACCCAGCTGCGCAAGGTCTTCGAGGCGCGCCGAGAGGAGGCCGTGCGCTGCGGCCTGCCCGGCGAGTGGAGCGACTTCCGCAAGTACTACGCGGCGATCCGCCGGGCCGGCCACTACCTCTCGGTGGGCGAACTCGAGCCGCAGCTGGCGGCCGTGGCCGCGCCGATCCTCAAGAGCGACGGCAGCGCCTGGGGCGCACTGTCGCTGGTGCTGGAGACCTCGCGCCTGGCGATCGTCGACACGCGCAAGCTGGTCCAGCTGGTAAGCGAAGGCGCCGGGCGCATCGCGGCGCGGCTGGCGTGAAGGCCTGCTCCCCCTTCTTCTTCTTTCTGTCTACACCGGATTCCACTTCATCATGAAACTCATCAGCTACCGCTACCAGGACCAGGACAGCTACGGCGCCGTGCAGGGCGACCGCGTCATCGACCTGCGGGCCGTGTTCGGCACGCGTGCGGCGGACCTCAAGGCGCTGATCGCAGCCGACCTGCTGGCCGGGGCTGCGCAGGCCGCGGCGCAGGCGAAGGAATCGCTGCCGCTGGCCGACGTGCAACTGCTGCCCGTGATCCCGAACCCCGGCAAGATCGTCTGCGTGGGCCTCAACTACGGCGAGCACGTGCGCGAGACCGGCCGCACCGTCACCGAGCAGCCCACGCTCTTCCTGCGCGTGGCCGAGTCGCAGCTTGCGCACGGCGAGGACATCGTGCTGCCGCCCGAATCGAGCAAGCTGGACTACGAAGGCGAGATCGCCATCGTGATCGGCCGCGGCGGGCGCCGCATCCCCGAGGCCGAGGCCTGGCAGCACATCGCCGGCTACGCCTGCTACAACGACGCAACCCTGCGCGACTGGCAGAGCGCCACGCCGCAGTGGACGGCCGGCAAGAACTTCTTCCGCACCGGCGGCTTCGGCCCCTGGCTGGTCACGCGCGACGAGATCGCGGACAACCAGGTGATGACGCTGGTCACGCGCCTCAACGGCCAGGAGATGCAGCGCACCACCACCGACAAGCTGATCCACAGCATCCCGCGCCAGATCGCGCACATCTCGGCCTTTACACCGCTCTCGCCCGGCGACGTGATCGTGACGGGCACCCCGGGCGGCGTCGGCGCCAAGCGCACGCCGCCGGTGTGGATGAAGGCGGGGGATGTGGTGGAGGTGGAGGTCGACGCCATCGGCGTGCTGCGCAACGGCGTGCGGGCGGAGTAGGCCGATCCGATCCGGGATGCGGGCGGAGCGGCCACGCACACCGACTACGCGTGCGCGGTCTGGTCCTGGTCGCGCGGACGCACTTCCCTGGCAATGGTCTTGCCGACGTTCCTGGCAGCCGTCTTGAAGTCATAGGCGGCTTGCAAGTTGACCCACCCCTGGGCGTCAGTCTCGTCGCCACCGAAGTAGCGGGTGACGCGCAGGGCAGTATCGGGAGTCATGCCGCGACGCTCGAGCACGATGTCGTTGATGCGGGAGGCGGGCACGTGCAACGCCTTGGCGAGCGCGTTGACGCTCATGCCCAGGGGCTTCAGATAGTCCTCGCGAAGGACTTCGCCGGGATGGACCGGGCGCATTCCATTCTTGAACATGGCCTCGTACCTTTCGTAAAAGCCGTCTCCCAACGGGCCGCAACACGCGGCAAGGTTTAAAGAAATCTCCGGGCATTCTGCTCTTGCCCGCGAGCGCTCAGTGAGGGTCTTCGATCTTCACTTCGTAGGGACCTGAATCCCCCCACTTGAAGGTCAATCGCCACTGCTGATTGATCCTCACGTGCCATGCATCGTCGTAGAACTTCAGATCGTTGCCGGGTGGCATCTTCATGAAATTCAAGGTTGGTGCTGCTTCCAGCTGCGTCAGCTTCCGGGTCGCGACCTCCTTGATGTTGGCGAATCGAGCGTTCTTGCCCCTGGTGAACAGTTCTTCAGTGTCGGGACAGGAAAGCGACTGGATCGCCACCGCGCGATTATATGGCGCTTACCGGCAAACGGTAAGACATGGACCCTTGAAGTGCGCTTTCCGCAGTGGCGGCGCTTGACGCTCACTGCGCCATCTGCTGCCGCCTCGCCCCGCCCTGCCGCTCCAGCATCCACCCCGGATACTCCGCAGGCAGCGCGCTCACCTTGTCCAGCTGCGCCAGCTCCTCGCCGCTCAGCTTCACCGCAGTCGCCGCGATGTTGTCGTCCAACTGGTCCACGCGCTTCGCGCCGATGATCACGCTGGTGACCACCGGCTGGTGCAGCAGCCAGGCCAGCGCGACCTGGGCGACCGAGACCTGCTTCGCCTCGGCAATGCTGCGCATCGCGTCGATGACGTCCCAGGCGCGGTCGAGCTGCACCGGCGGGAAGTCGAAGGTGGTGCGGCGGCTGCCCTGTTCGGCTTCGCTGTTGCGGCCGTATTTGCCGCTGAGCAGGCCGCCCGCCAGCGGGCTCCAGACCATCAGGCCGACCTGCTCGCTCTGCAGCATCGGCACCAGCTCGCGCTCCAGGTCGCGGCCTGCAATGGTGTAGTAGGCCTGCAGCGACTCGAAGCGCGCCAGGCCCAGGCGCTCGGAGATGCCCTGCGCCTTGGCGATCTGCCAGGCCGCCCAGTTCGACACGCCCACGTAGCGCACCAGGCCCTGCTGCACCAGGCTGTCGAGGGCGCGCAGGGTCTCCTCGATCGGTGTGGCCGGGTCGAAGCCGTGCACCTGGTAGAGGTCGATGTGGTCCAGCTGCAGCCGCTTCAGGCTGGCCTGCACGCTCTCGAGGATGTGATAGCGCGAGAGGCCGCGCGAGTTGGGGCCCTTGGTGCCGGTTTCGCCCAGCACCTTGGTCGCGATCACCACGTTCTCGCGCGGCACCTGCAGATTCCTGAGCGCCTGGCCGGTCATGATCTCCGAACGGCCGTCGGCATACACGTTCGCCGTGTCGATGAAGTTGATGCCGGCATCGAGGGCCCGGCCGACCAGCGCATCCACGTCGCCCTGCTGCAGGTTGCCGATCTGGCTCCATATCCCGCTCTCGCCACCGAAGGTCATGGTGCCGAGGCACAGTTCCGAAACGAAGAGGCCGGTGCGGCCGAATTTCCTGAATCGCATTGAGATGCTCCTTCTGCTGGGCCGAACAGTATCCGCCCCGAAGAGCTTGCGCCGCATGCCGGATCGTGGCGCGAACTTGCCCGATCCTGCAAAGACGAAGAAGCGTTCAGCTTCGGGCCAGCGAGCGGGCAAGGCCCATGAAGTGGGCGAGCGGCGGTGTCGCCTTGCCCGGCACCTTGGCCGCATCGTCGTAGCGCCGCAGCCGCACGGCTTCGGCCGCGAAGGGCTGGCCCAAGAAGCGTTGCGCTTCCTCGTCGGTGTAGACGCCGCCCTGCAGCTCCAGGCTGCGCTTCGATGCGGGCGAGAGCGTGTCCCGGTAGCCGCTCTCGGCCGCGCACAGGTAGCGCTTGGCATCCACGTGCAGGCGGATCGGCTCGAGCACCGCCAGCGCGAACAGGCCGCGCAGGAAGGGCAGCGCGATGTACTGGTGCAGGTCGTCCCGCTGCTGCTGCGCCTGCTCCGCTTCCTCGGCGCGCTCCGGCGCGAGCAGGTGGCCGAGGTCGTGCAGCAGCGCCGCGACGATGGTCTCGGGCGTCTCGCCGGCATCCTCGGCGAGCTCGGCGCACTGCAGCGCATGCGCGAGCTGGCTCACGGCTTCGCGGCCGTACTGGCGCTGGCCCTTGGCCTCGAGCAGGCGGGCGATGTCTTGCACGTTCAGGGCCATTGCTGCCTCAGACCAGCACTTTCCGGATGCGCGCGGACACCAGGTCGAGCAGGCTCACGCTCACCACGATGATGATCATCACGGCGCAGGTCTGGTCGTACTTGAAGCCGCGGATGATCTCCCACAGCACCACGCCGATGCCGCCCGCGCCCACCATGCCGACCACCGAGGCGGAGCGCACGTTCGACTCGAAGCGGTAGAGCGCGAAGGAGATCCACAGCGGCATCACCTGCGGGATGACGCCGTAGACGATCTCGTGCAGCGCGCTCGCGCCGGTGGAACGGATGCCTTCCACCGGCTGCGGGTCGATCGCTTCCACCGCCTCTGCGAAGAGCTTGGCCAGCACGCCGGTGGTGTGGATCCACAGCGCCAGCACGCCCGCGAAGGGCCCGAGGCCCACCGCCACCACGAAGAGCATGGCGAACACCATCTCGTTGATGGCGCGGCAGGCGTCCATCAAGCGGCGCATCGGCTGGTAGATCCACCAGGGCACGATGTTGGCCGACGCCAGCAGCGCCATCGGCACGGCCGAGACCACCGCCAGCGCCGTGCCCCACAGCGCGATCTGCAGCGTGACCACCATTTCCTGCGCGTACATGCGCCAGTCGGTGAAGTCCGGCGGGAAGAACTCGGCCGCGTAGGTGGCCATGTTGCCGGAGTCGCGCAGCAGCTCCAGGGGCCGCATGTCGGCGCCCTCCCAGGAGGCGGCCAGCAGCAACAGCAGCAGGGCCCATGAGATGTGCCAGGCGAGGTTGCGCTTCGGCGGCGCAACGACCGGCAGCGGCGGATGGGAAGTCAAGGCTGTCGAGAGCATGAGTGGATGAATGCGCGAAGGCAGGCAGCGCGAGGGCCGCCCGCGTCGGCGTCAGTTCAGTGTTGCCAGCTTCTTGTCGATGTCCGCCAGGCGGGTCTTCTTGTCCGCATCGGCGAGCGCGCTGTCGGATTCGATCTTGTTGCGCTGGCCGAACAGGTCGAGCTGGCGGATCGGGATCAGCTGCTTGTCGCTCGACTCCTTGAAGCCCGAGAGCTTGGAGATCTTCATGACGACCTCCTTCTCGCGCGCATCGGTCTTGGCGTAGTTGTAGAAGAAGTTCCTGAGCTTCGTCTTGGTCGCCTCCGGCAGGTCCTTGCGCATGACCAGCGGGTCGAGCGGGATCAGCGGCGAGGTCCAGATGATCTTGATGTCCTTGAACTTCTCCGGCACGCGCTCCTTGATCTTGTCCATGTTCTCGCTGTTGTTGGTCGCCACGTCCACCTGCTTGTTGGCCACGGCCAGCGCGTTGGTCTCGTGGTTGGCGCTGCGGATGACCTTGAACAGCGACTTGGCGTCCACCTTGTTCTGCGCGAAGGCGTAGTAGCCGGGCACCAGGAAGCCGGAAGTGGAGTTCGGGTCGCCGTTGCCGAAGCTCAGCGACTTGCCGTTCTTCAGCACGTCGTCCAGCGTGTTGAGCGGGCTGTCCTTGTGCACGATCAGGTGCGAGTAATAGCCCTGGGTGCCGTCGGCATTCACCATCTGCGCGAACACCTCGCCGCTTGCGCGGTCCACCGCCTCCATCGCCGACTTGTTGCCGAACCAGCCGAGCTGCACCTTGTTGAAGCGCATGCCTTCGATGATGCCGGCGTAGTCGGGTGCGAAGAAGGCCGTGACCTTGAGCCCGGTCTGGCGGCTCATGTCGTCGATCAGCGGCTGCCAGTCCTGCTTGAGGTTCTGCGTCGCCTCGGTCGAGATGATGCCGAAGGCGATGTCCTGCGCGAGCACGGCCGTCATGCCCAGGCCCAGCGCGAGGGCCGCACACAGTTTCTTGATCATGGAGTGACTCCAGGTTTGAAAGATGGAAGGAAAGAGGAAGAGAGGAATCAGGCCGCCGCCGCCAGCGGCACCAGCATGGGCTGCGGCAGCACGTGCACCTGCGCCTCGTTCGAAGGCGGGGCCAGCAGCTCGTCGGCCTGCACGCCGTAGAGCTCGCGCAGCAGCGGCGCGCTGAGGGCCGACGAGGGCCCGTCGTAGACGATCTCGCCCTGCTTGAGCGCGACCACGCGCGGGCAGTACTTCATCGCGATGTCGACCTGGTGCAGCGAGACGATCACCGTGCAGCGGTCTTCGCGGTTGATGCGCGCCAGGATCTCCATCACCTTGCGCGAGGACTCCGGGTCCAGCGAGGCGATGGGCTCGTCGGCCAGCACCACCTTCGCGCCCTGCACCAGCGTGCGCGCGATGGCGGCGCGCTGCTGCTGCCCACCGGAGAGGGTGGAGGCGCGCTGCGCCTGGCAGTCCGCGATGCCCACGCGGGCCAGCGCCTCGAGGGCCAGCGTGCGCTCCTCGCGGGTGAAGGCCCGCGTCCAGCTGCGCCACCAGGGCATGCGGTGCAGCGAGCCCACCAGCACGTTGACCAGCACCGGCAGCCGCGCCACCAGGTTGAACTGCTGGAACACGAAGCCGATCTGCGCGCGCACCCGGCGGATGTCGCGGTCGACGCGCCCGCGCTGCTGCACGCGGCGGCCGTCGATCTCGATCAGCGAATCCGTGTCGCCGTCGGCCGCCACCAGTCCCGCCACGTGTCGCAGCAGGGTGGACTTGCCGGAGCCGGAGGCGCCGATCAGCGCCACCATCTCGCCGCGCTGCACGTCGAGGTCGATGTTGCGCAGGGCATGCCTGCCGCTGGCGAAATGCTTGTTGAGCTGGCGGATGCGCAGGGCTGTTTCCATCGTCGGCTTCTAAGTCGTCTAGACAACCGAAGTCTGATCACGCCGTGTGACGTGGGCTTGACGCTTTCGCGACGGGTACGTGTCAGCGGTCCGCCGCGCGCAGTCGCCGGCGGGCGTGGCACGCTTCCGAAAATCATCGGCGCAATGGATCACCGCACCTACGTGCTTCGCGCAGGAACTGCGGCCATGATCGCGACTCCGCCGCTACCGGATTGCACTCGCCATGAAGATCGCCAGCTTCAACGTCAACGGGATCAACAGCCGGCTGCCGCGGCTGCTCGAATGGCTCGACGAGTCCAGGCCCGACGTGGCCTGCCTGCAGGAGCTGAAGTCGCCCGACGAGACCTTCCCGGCGTCCGCGCTGCGCGAGGCCGGCTACGGCGTCGTCTTCCACGGCCAGCGCTCGTGGAACGGCGTGGCCATCCTGGCGCGCGGCAAGGATCCGATCGAGACCGGGCGTGGCCTCGACGGCAACAGCCAGGACGACCAGAGCCGCTACATCGAAGCCGTGGTCGACGGCGTGATCATCGGCTGCCTCTACCTGCCCAACGGCAATCCATGGCCCGGCCCCAAGTTCGACTACAAGCTGGAGTGGTTCGAGCGGCTTTGCGCCCACGCGCGCAGGCTCTTCGACTGCGGTCTCCCCGCGGTGCTGGCGGGTGACTTCAACGTCGTTCCCACCGATGCCGACATCTACAACCCCGCATCGTGGCGCAAGGATGCATTGCTGCAGCCCGAGAGCCGCGCCGCGTTCGCGCGGCTGCTCGACCAGGGCTGGACCGACGCGATCCGCGCGCTCCATCCGCACGAGGCGATCTACACCTACTGGGACTACTGGCGCAATCACTGGCCGCGCAACGCCGGGCTGCGCATCGACCACGTGCTGCTCAACGGCGAACTCGCGCCCTTGCTCACGGCGGCCGGTGTGGACCGCGAGGTGCGCGGCCGCCCCGGCGCCAGCGACCACGCGCCCGTCTGGGTGGAGCTGGCGCCAAATGCCTACGCAGGGATGCCGGATGCGCGCCAACACTGAAGGCGCATTGCATCGAGTTCAACAGATCGAAAGGTAGCTGACATGCAGATACAAGTGAACACCGGCAACGGCCTCGAGAACAAGGACGCCCTCGAGCGCTGGGCCGGCGACGAGATCAGGCAGTCGCTGGATCGCTTCTCTGCCGACGTGACGCGCGTCGAGGTGTACCTGAGCGACGAGAACCACGACAAGGGGGGTGCGGGCGACAAGCGCTGCGCGATGGAAGCCCGTGTCGCGGGCCGGCAGCCGCTGGCCGTGACGCAGCACGCGCCGAGCATCGACGAGGCCTTCCGCGGCGCAAGCGAAAAACTCAGGCGCGCGCTCGACAGTACCCTGGGTCGCCATGAGAGGCACCGCGACCGCGAATCGATTCGCAAGGATGGCGACGCATCCCTCGAATGAGGGCGCCATGCAGGCCAGCCCTGCCCCTAGAGCACGCGCCGCCCCTCGCGCCACACGCCGCGCACCACCGCATGCCGCGAGCCGTCCGCCAGCTCGGCCATGCGCACCTGCACGAGGTCGGCACGCAGGCCGGGCTCGAGAGTGCCGCGGTCGTGCAGGCCGGTGGCCCGGGCCGGGGTTCGCGTGACGGTGGCCACGGCCTGCGGCAGCGTGAGGATCTCGTCCGCGACCAGCCGCATCACTGCGCCGAGCAGGCTGCCGGGCACGTAGTCGGAGGACAGGATGTCCAGCAGTCCTTGCCGAGCCAGCTCGGCCGCCGAGACATTGCCCGAATGCGAGCCGCCGCGCACCACGTTCGGCCCGCCCATCACGGTCGAGAGCCCGCGTTCGCGCGCAGCCGCGGCGGCGGCCAGGGTGGTCGGGAATTCCGACATGCTCGCGCCCTCGGCATGCGCCTGCTCGACATGGGCCACGGTGGTGTCGTCGTGGCTCGCCAGGGCGATGCCGTGCGTTGCGCAGTAGTCGACGAAGTGGCGCCGGTGCGGCTCGGCGTAGCGGGCCTGCAGCGTGGCGGCATGCGCGACCTGGCGCTCGAACTTCTCGGCACTCCAGCCCTTCTTGCCGGTGTAGTAGATGCGCGCGACCTCGATGTTCTCCCACTGGCGCTGGCCCGGCGTGTGGTCCATCAGCGAGATCAGCGACACGCGCGGATGGCCGTGGAAGGGCTCGAAAAGCTCGATGGTGTTGGGCGCGGGCAGCTCGCAGCGCACGTGCAGGTGGTGGTCCGCACGCAGCAGGTCTTTCTCGCTGCAGTCGTCGAGTGCGGCCAGGGTCTTGCTCCAGGTGCTGCCGCGCAGGCTCTCGGTGTCGGCCTCGCCGACGCCCAGCGCGTCGAAGACGGTGGTGATCCCGGCGGCGGCCACCTCGGCGTCGTGCGCCAGCAGCGCGGGCATCTCGGCCCATTGCACCTTCGGGCGGGGCATCAGGTGGCGCTCGAAGTTGTCGGTGTGCACCTCGACCAGGCCCGGCAGCAGGTAGTCACCCTCGAGGTCGACCGTGGCCACGCCGGTGTGGCCGTTGTGCAGCGCGGCGATGCGGCCGTCTGCCACCGACAGGCTGCCGCGCACCACTTCGCCTGGCAGCACCATGCGGGCATTCGAGAACACGATGGCTCCGCTCATAGGGCGACCTCCGCGCCATGCGCTGCGGTGCTGTTCGACTCGGGAGCGGCCCGGCGTCTCATGCCACGCTCCTGAAGTCCGCCACGTCGACCCGGCGCGTCGCCACCGCGGCGCCCACCTCGGCGTCATGGAAGATGCCGACCAGCGCCGCGCCGCGCGCGGTGGCCTCGCGGATGAGTTCGATCACGGTGCGGGTATTGGCCGCGTCGAGCGAGGCGGTGGGCTCGTCCAGCAGCAGCAGGGGCTTGGGCTTGATCATGTTGCGTGCGATGTTGATGCGTTGCTGCTCGCCGCCGGAAAAGGTGGCGGGCGGCAGGTGCCACAGGCGTTCGGGAATGCGCAGTCGCTCGAGCCACCTGCGCGCCTCGGCACGCGCGGCCTCGATGCCCTCGGCGTCGTCACCGGCGTCTTCGGCCAGCGGCTCCGCCACCACGTCGAGCGCGGGCACCCGCGGGATCACGCGCAGGAACTGGCTCACGTAGCCGATCGTGTCGCGGCGCAGCCGCACCAGCTCGCGCGGCGTGGCCGCGGTCACGTCCACCGCTTCGCCCTCGCGCGGCTGCACCAGGATGCGGCCGGCACTGGCGCTGTAGTTGGCATAGATGAGCTTGAGCAGCGTGCTCTTGCCCTGGCCCGAGGCGCCGTCGAGCACCACGCACTCGCCGGGCGAGACGCTGAGCTCGACGCCGTCGAAGACCGGCAGCGAAAGCTGGTTCTGATGATGGAGGGTGAAGCGCTTGGCCACCCCCTGGAGCTGGAGCAGGGGTCGGTTCATTGGAGTACCTTCGGCGTGCCCGTGCGGCTCATGGCTGCAGCACCGAGGAGACGAGAAGCTGGGTGTAGGGATGCTGCGGGTCGTCGAGCAGCTGGTCGGTGAGGCCGGCCTCGACCACGCGTCCGCGCTGCATCACCATCATGCGGTGCGCCAGCAGCCGGGCCACCGCGAGGTCGTGCGTGACCACGATCGCGGCGAGCTGCATCTGGCGCGTGAGCTGGCGCAGCAGGTCGAGCAGCCGCGCCTGCACGGACACGTCGAGCCCCGAGGTCGGCTCGTCCATGAAGACCAGGCGCGGGCGCGTGACCAGGTTGCGCGCGATCTGCAGGCGCTGGCGCATGCCGCCCGAGAAGGTGCGCGGCGCGTCGTCGACGCGCGCCGGGTCGATCTCCACGCGCGCCAGCCATTCGGTGGCAGTGGCGCGAAGGCGCCCGTAGTGCCGCTCGCCCAGCCCCATCAGCCGCTCGCCGACGTTGGCGCCGGCCGAGACGTCCATGCGCAGGCCCTCGGCCGCGTTCTGGTGGACGAAGCCCCAGTCGGTGCGCGCGAGCAGGCGCTGCTCGGCTTCGCTCATCGCGAACACTTCGCGCAGGCCGCCCGCACGCATCTGGAACTGCACGCTGCCCGCGTCGGGCTTGTCGCGCGCCGCCACCGCATTGAGCAGGGTGGACTTGCCGGAGCCCGACTCGCCCACGATGGCCAGCACCTCGCCGGGCCAGAGGTCGAAGCTCGCGTCCTGCAGCGCGACGCGGGCGCCGTAGCGCTTGCCGATGCCGCGCACGCGCAGCAGCGGCTGGGGAGCAGTCATGACTGCGCTCATTGGGCGAGCTCCTCCATGTGGCCGGCCGGCAGCGGCACCGGCGACTCGGCCTGCGCCTGCTGCCGCGACTGGCAGTAGTCCGAGTCCGAGCACACATGCATGCGCGTGCCCTTGTCGTCGGTGATCAGCTCGTCGAGGAAGCTGTCGGTCGCGCCGCACAGCGCGCAGGTCGCGTCCCAGCGCTGCACCTCGAAGGGATGGTCCTCGAAGCCCAGGCTCTCGACCGGCGTGTAGGGCGGCACGGCGTAGATGCGCTTCTCGCGGCCGGCACCGAAGAGCTGCAGCGCGGGGTTCATGTGCATCTTGGGGTTGTCGAACTTGGGGATGGGCGACGGCGACATCACGTAGCGGTCGTTCACGAGCACCGGGTAGTCGTACGTCGTCGCGATGTGGCCGTAGCGCGCGATGTCTTCGTAGAGCTTGACGTGCATCAGCCCGTACTCGGCCAGGCCGTGCAGGGTGCGCGTGACGGTCTCGCGCGGCTCCAGCCGCTGCATGGGCTCGGGCACCGGCACCTGGTAGACCAGCACCTGGCCCTCCGCCAGCGGCGTCTCGGGGATGCGGTGGCGAGTCTGGATGAGCGTGGCTTGCTGCGTGCGGGTGGTGGTTGCGACGCCGGTGGTGCGCTCGAAGAAGCGGCGGATGTTGACCGCGTTGACGGTGTCGTCCGAGCCCTGGTCGATGACCTTGAGCACATCGCGCGGGCCGATCACCGAGGCCGTGACCTGGATGCCGCCGGTGCCCCAGCCGTAGGGCAGCGGCATCTCGCGCGAGCCGAAGGGCACCTGGTAGCCGGGGATCGCCACCGCCTTGAGAATGGCGCGGCGGATCATGCGCTTGGTGCGCTCGTCGAGGTAGGCGAAGTTGATGTGGGGGTCTTGCTGCTGCTCGTTCATTCGTCCGCTCCCTCGGCCTCGGCCGATACGGCGGCGCGCATACGCCGCACCAACTCGAGCTCGGCCTGAAAGTCCACGTAATGCGGCAGCTTCAGGTGCTGCACGAAACCCGAGGCCTCCAGGCTGTCGCTGTGCGAGAGCACGAACTCCTGCATCTGCGCAGGCGACTCGACCGTCTCGCCCAGTTCGTCGGCGCGCAGCGCGCGGTCGACCAGGCTCATCGCCATCGCCTTGCGCTCGCTGTGGCCGAAGGCCAGGCCATAGCCGCGGGTGAACTGCGGCGGCTCGGTCTTGCTGCCGGCGAACTGGTTGACCATCTCGCACTCGGTGATCTCCAGCTCTCCGATGGAAATGGGAAAGCCCAGCTCCTCGGGCGCGAGCTCCAGCGCCACGCTGCCGAAGCGGATCTCGCCGACGAAGGGATGGCTGTGCGAGTAGCCGCGCTGCGTCGAATAGGCCATCGCCAGCAGGAAGCCTTCGTCGCCACGCGCGAGGTTCTGCAGGCGGGTGGCGCGGTCGGCGGGAAAGCGCAGCGGCTCGCGCGTGAGGTCGGCCGGCGCGGGATCGCCGGGGGGCACGGGGCGGGTCTCGATCAGGCGCTCGTGGTTGAGCAGGTCCACCACGCGCGGCGTGGCGGCGGGCGCTTCCACCGCCGCCGTCGGAGCCTCGCTGCGCGCGGATGCCTCGCCGTTGGCGAGCAAGGTGAAGTCGAGCAGCCGCTGCGTGTAGTCGTAGGTCGGGCCCAGCACCTGCCCACCAGGCAGGTCCTTGAAGGTGGCGGAAATGCGGCGGTCCAGCTGCATGCGCGCGGTGTCCAGCGGCAGGCTCATGCCGAGCCGCGGCAGCGTGGCGCGGTAGGCACGCAGCAGGAAGATGGCCTCGACCAGGTCGCCCGCGGCCTGCTTGATGGCGAGCGCGGCGAGTTCCGGGTCGTAGACCGAGCCCTCGGTCATCACGCGGTCGACGGCCAGCTTGAGCTGCTCGCGGATCTGCGTGACGGAAAGCTCGGGCGTGGCGCTGTCGCCGCGGCGCTGTTCGGCCAGCAGCCGATAGCTCTGGAGGATGGCGGTCTCACCGCCCTTGACTGCGACATACATCGGCTTCAGCCCTCCAGTTCAATGCGGGTGGTGCGCGGCAGGCCGACGATCTGGTGCTGCGTGGCGAGGAACAGGTCCACGCCGCGCGGGAAGGCGGCCTGCTGCGCAGCGCGTTGCGCCACCAGCCGGTGCGCCATGTCGCTGGGCAGGCCGTCGACGCACAGGCGCGTCTGCGTGCGGATGCCGGGGCCGCTCAGGGTCCAGCCTTCGTCGTCGTCGCCATCGGCGAGCGAGGGCACGTCCACCACGCAAGTGGCGGACTGCTCGGGCGCGACGTCCGTGCCTTGCGCGAAGCGCTCCAGCGCCGGCGCCTCGTCGCTGCTCGCGATCCACGCGAACTGGGCCTGGGCCGGATCGTCCACCAGCGTGCAGCCGCTGTGGAAGCGCAGCCATGCGGCGGCATCGCTGGATGCCAGCGAAGGGGATAGCCACAGCTTGCAATCCGGATCGAGCAGCGCGAGCAGCAGCGCGGCCGAAGCAGCATGTCCGCGCGAAGGCACCTGCGCATCGTGCGGCAGGTCGACGATGCGGCCGGGGTGCGAGAGAGCCTCGAGCGCGGCGCGGAACACGGCCTGGCTGCCGAGCGCGAGGTCGGAGAAGCCCGCGCCCACGGCGGACAGATCAGGGGTGCTTATGGTGGTGCTCATCAGAATGCTTTCGGCTGCGGTGCGAGCTTGGGGGTGTCGTTGCGGCTGGTGGGGTTGGGTGTTGGGTCGTACGTTGCTGTTGGGTCGTACTTGCTGCTGTCGGTTCGTACGTTGCTGTTGTGTTGAGTGCGGAGCCGGGATTTCGCCCCGGCGGGCGAGTCACTTTCTTTGTCTCGCCAAAGAAAGTAACCAAAGAAAGGCGACCCCACTGCGCGCGTCCCTCCGCTTCGCTACGGGCAACCTGCGGTGCTCGCTTTTCGCGGGGTCCGCGCAAACTCGCCTTCGGCTCAAACACGCGCGGCCCTTTATCCGCGAAAAGCTCCGCTCCTCGGCACGCGCAGAGGGGACTTGGAGTCCAACGCGCCATGGCGCGTCCTTGTGTGGTGTGCAGGTTGGCGTGAGCTTCGGGTCCTCGCTCGCGCTGACACTCGCGCACACGCACACGCGCACTCGCACGCTCGTGCTGGTGCTGGTGCTGGTGCTGGTGCTGGTGCTGGTGCTCGCAGCCATGCTCATGCTCACGTCCGAGCGCACACGCATGCACCTGTTCCAGGCCTCGCGCAGCGAGGCCGTTGGTGGCCGAGCGAAGCAATGGCCCGACCGTCCCCCAATCCCCTCTGCGCGCGCCGAGGAGCGCAGCTTCAGGCGGAAAAAGGGCCGCGCGTGTTTGAGCGAAGCGAGTTTGCGCGGACCCCGCCTGAAGCGAGCACCGCAGGTTGCCCGTAGCGAAGCGAAGGGACACGCGCAGTGGGGTCGCCTTTCTTTGGTTACTTTCTTTGGCGAGACAAAGAAAGTAACTCGCCCGCCGGGGCGAAATCCCGGCTCCGCACTCAACACAACAGCACCGTACGAAATCGAACGAAACGAGTGCCCCACCCCAACCCTCCCCCGGAGGGGAAGAGAGCAAAACCGCATCCTCCAACAAGGACAAGGCCGACGCAGGACGTCTCATTGCTCTTCCTCTTCATCGCCATCCGCACCACCCGCTTCGCGCGCGACGGTGAAGAACTCGACCTTGCTGGCCTGCGCACGCGCATGGCGCTCGGCACGTTGTTGCGCCAGGTGCCGGCGCACGGGCTCGAGCAGGCTGGCGTCGAACGCCTCCTGCTGCGCCGGGTCCTGCAGCAGCGCGTCGGCCACGGCCGCGAGCTGCGCGTGGCGGTGCGAGCGGCCCAGCACGTAGGCGACGCCGACGGCCGCGCCTTCCTGCGCGACGCCCGCCAGGCGCAGCGCGCAGCGGGTGACCGTGACCTCGCCGAGGTTGAAGCGCTCGCCCGTGCCGCCGGCGCGGCCCTGGACCATCATGAGACCCGTCTCCGGCGCGCGCAGCCATTGCGGCGTACGCTGCGCATGCTCGCCCAGCGCAGACTCCAGCATCGAAAGCGGTGCCCGCGCCAACACGGCCATCCACTGCGCGCGGCCCAGCGGCCGGTTCGCGGGATGGTTGTCAAAGGCATGAAACATCGGGGTGATACTCTGGGAAAGTTGTATAGACAAATTAAACCACTGGCGCCAGCTTAGGCGCGACCCATGTCCTTTTCATGACAACCACGACGACGTCTTCCCCTGCGCTGGCCATCGCGCCGCGCCCTGCGCGTGACAGCTTCTGGACCCGCATCGCCACCGAGCTCGCCGAGGCCATCGCGCGCGGCGTCTATCCGCCCGGCGAGCGCCTGCCCTCGGAGCACGCGCTGGCCGAGCAGTTCGGCGTCAACCGCCACACCATCCGGCGCTCGCTGGCCAGCCTCAGCAGCCAGGGCCTGCTGCGCGTGACGCAGGGCAGCGGCACCTACGTGGAGGAGTTCGCCGTCGAGCTGGTGCTGGCCAAGCGCACGCGGCACCACCAGAACATGGCGCTGGCCGGCCTGCGCGGCGGGCTGCGCGTGCTCGACGCGAGCACCGTGCGCGCGAGCGCGGCACAGGCGCGCGCCCTGCAGGTGCCGGTGCGCAGCACGCTGCTGCGCCTGCAGGTGCTGGGCGAGGCCGAGCAGCAGCCGCTGCACGTGGGCGAGCGCTTCTTTCCGCTGCCGCGCTTCGCGAAGCTGGAGGCCGTGGTGCGCGAGACAGGCTCCATCACCGCCGCCTTCGCCGCCCACGGCGTGGACGACTACACCCGCCACGAGAGCCGCATCACCGCGCAGATGCCGCAGCCCGAGGTGGCGGCGCAACTGCGGCAGTCCGTCGCGCGGCCGGTGCTGCTGGTCGAGAGCGTGAACGTGGACACCGAGGCGCAGCCGATCGAGTTCGCGCGCACCTGGTTCGCGGGCGACCGCATCACCCTGACGGTGACCCACGATGAATGAGTCCGCGCATCGCTTCGCGGTCTACTTCGCGCCGCGTGCACACAGCCCGTGGTGGGTGGCCGGCAGCCGTTGGCTGGGCCGCTGCGCAGCACGCGGGGAGCCGCTGCCGCAGCCGCCGGTGCCTGGCCTGTCCGCGCCCGAGCTGCATCGATTGACGAAGGCGCCGCGCCGCTATGGCTGGCATGCGACGCTCAAGGCGCCTTTCGCGCTGGCGCCCGGCACCGATGAAGTGCGGCTGCGCGCCAGCCTGCGCGCACTCGCCGCCGAGTTCGAAGCCTTCTCGCTGCCGGCGCTCAAGGTCGCGATGCTCGACGACTTCCTTGCACTGGTGCCCGACGGCGATTCGCAGGCAATCGATGCGCTGGCCGCCGCCTGCGTCACCCGCCTGCAGCCGCTGGCGGCGCCGCTTGCGCCGGCCGAGCTCGAGCGCCGCCGCGCGGCCGGGCTCACGCCCGAGGAAGACGCGCTGCTGCTGCGCTGGGGCTACCCCTTCGTGCTGCAGCGCTTCCGCTTCCACCTTTCGCTCACCGGCCCGCTGAAGGACGCAGCCCCCGCGGCGATCGAGGCGCTGAAAGAAGCGGCGCGCCACCGCTTCGATGCCCTGCCCGCCTGCCGCGTCGACAGCCTTTCGCTCTTCGTCGAGCCCCGGCCGGGCGCGG
The DNA here is from genome assembly GCF_051400855.1 of Variovorax stachyos. NCBI lineage: Bacteria > Pseudomonadati > Pseudomonadota > Betaproteobacteria > Burkholderiales > Comamonadaceae > Variovorax > Variovorax stachyos. The sequence continues at coordinate 258,709 of NZ_JBLFFN010000006.1, forward strand.
ACTTCATGCTGGTCGAGCAGATGGAGCTGGCGGCATGAGACGCACGGCCGCTCCGCAGGCGAATGGCACCGCAGCCGCAGGCGAAGGTACTCCAGTGAAGGGCCAGCTCGTGTATGTGATGGGGCCCTCGGGCGCGGGCAAGGACAGCCTGATCGCCTGGCTCAAGGACCACCTGCCGCCGCACCTGCCCCTGCACCTGGCGCGCCGCACCATCACGCGGCCGACCCGCCACGGCGACGAGCAGCACCACAGCGTGAGCGAGCAGGCCTTCGCGCTGCTGCACCAGGCGCAGGCCTTCGCGCTCGACTGGCAGGCCAACGGCCTGCGCTACGGCGTGCGGCACGACGAACTCGCGCCGCTGCATCGCGGCAACTGGGTGCTCGTCAATGGCTCGCGCGCCTACCTGCCGCAGGCTGTCGCGAAGTTTCCGCATCTCACGGTGGTGCACGTCACGGCCAGCCTCGAAGTGCTGCGGCAGCGCCTGCTGGCGCGCGGGCGCGAGACGCCGGAGATGGTCGAGTCGCGGGTGCAGCGGGCGCTGGTGTTCAGGGCGCCGCCGCACGCGATCGAGGTGCGCAACGATGGGAGCCTGGCAGATGCTGGGGCGCAATTGTTGCGAGCCTTCGAGAGGCTGCGGCGGGACTGACGTTGTGCGCCGGGTGAGCTGCGGTGCCCTCGCCCCCGCCCTCTCCCGGAGGGAAAGGGAGCAAGCCCGGCAAAACCTAGAACCGCGCCTTGAGGAAGGCCGAAGGCCCCTTCAGCTTGACGCGCAGCCGCCCCGTGCTGCTCAGCGCGTCGAAGTCGCGCTTGAGCTCGATCTCGCTCACGCCATACGAGAGCACCACGCCCACGTTCTTGACGGGGAACCACTCCACGCCGAGCGCGGCGTTGTAGATGTGGCCGCGCAGGTTGCTGCCGCCCTTGCGCACGCCCGAAAGATCGGCGAACAGGCGCAGGTCGGGGCTGATGGCGTGGCGCACGCCGATCTCCAGCAGCGGCGCGAAGGCGTCGTCGCTGTCGTGCTGGCTGAAGGTCGCGACCGCGCCGTTCACGCCGGCCAGGGCGTTGCTGTCGAGGCTGACGCGGTAGTAAGCCAGGCCTGCGCCCAGGCCCAGCACCGTATTGCCCGAGCCGATCCACCATTTGTAGGCCAGCTTGGCGAAGTCCAGCTTGAGGTCGAGGTTGACGTTGCCCAGCGCCGTGACCGAGGTCGGCCCGACCGCGAAGCTGTTCGCAAAGCCGGTGCCGTAGTCGCGGTTGAAGCGGTAGTAGTCGAGCGACAAGCCATGGCTGTCGCCGATCAGCACATCGGCCGTGATGCGCGGCATGGTCACCTTGCTGCCTTCGATGTCGCGCGTGTCGAAGCGGCCGTAGGGCGTGTTCAGCCCGGCGTCGAGCGTGGGTTCGGCATGGAAGGCGCCGACCGACAAGCTGAAGCGATCCAGCGCGGGCGAAGGCTGGGCGAGGGCTGGGGTCGACATCACGAAGCCCGCCCCGGCCAGTACGGCGAGGGCGCATGAGCGCGAGAACATCATGAAGAATGAATCCGATGGGCGGCTGGTGCTCGGCGTGAAAGCCCGATGTCTACGGCCGCGAACCCTCCCTGGGCGCGAGCGCCAATCTAGGTGAGGCCTGCAGCACGCGCCGAGGGCCGGATGTCGATTCCGTTTGTAGGAAGCTGCCTTGTCTCGCGGCTTCAGCCCTTCGGGCCCCACGCCGGCGAGGCCTTTCAAGCTCAGTGTTGAGGAGTTGAATTCGATCGAGTCGCACCTACACTTCGCGGCAAAACGGGCAACGCCCACGACTCGTCTATTGCCGCGCATTCGAGTCGTCCACACAGCGGCCATTCAGTTGGAGACGGAGCCATGCAAGATCCGGTTCATTCCACTGCGAGTGGCGCAAGCCGCAGACTCGCGCATTGCGTGGCCGCCTGCGCCACGGTTGCCTTCGGTTGCCTGGCGATGGCGGTTCCCGCATCGGCCGACCCGAACGACCATGACGACCGCGGACCGCGGAAGAAGCCGCCGACGCTGCTGGCCACGCCGCCTTTGTATTGGAACAACCTCCAGAGCTTCGTCTGCTCGGTCGCGAACGTGGGCACCGAGCCCCAGGAAGTCACCGTGACCCAGCACACCGAATTCAGGCTGATCGGCGGCGGTGGGCCGCTTCCGGACACCGTCACCACCATCACACTGCCGCCGGGGCCGATCCGGTCCTTTACCTTCAGCGTCCCGAGGGTGGTTCCGTTCCCGACAGGGAACTGGTGCATCTTCGAATCGGCAGACACCAGCGTGCTGCGGGCGAGTGCCGCGGTCCTGGAAGGCGGCCGCGTTCTCAGCACCATCGTGGCCCAGTGAAGGCCGGCATCCGTAACCCAGATTCAGATGGAGACCCAGTCATGGAAGATCTCTCTTCTCCGGCGGCACGCGGCACGAAGCGCAGCTTCACGCATTGGACGATCGTCTGCGCCGCAGCGGCCCTCGGGTCGATGGCGATAGCGCTGCCCGCATCGGCCGACCAGAACGGGCGCAAGCATGGCGGCGCGGGCAAGCGGGCGCCGACCGTTCTGGCGACGCCGCCCTTCTTCCTGGAAGCCAATCAGATCGGCTCGTGCACGCTCGTGAACCTCGGCACGACCGCGCGTGAAGTGACCCTCACCTACCACACGGAAGAAACCCAGCCGGACGGCACCCCCACGCCGGACCGCGTGACCACCTTCACGATCGAGCCGACGCGGGACCGCGCCATGCAGTTCCCCTCCTTCCCGCCCAGCAGGTCGCTCACGCCGGTGCCGGCCTATTGCAAGTTCGAGTCGACGGACACCAGCCTGCTCAGGGGTGGCGGTTATGCCGCCACGGACGGCGTCCTTGGAAATGCCGCCCGGGCCGTCGCGGCCGAGTGACCGAGTGAAGGCTCAGCGCCGGAGCGCGCCGGCCGCCGCGACGATCTGCGCCGCGTCCGGGAAGTAGCACAGGCTGCTGGGCCCATCCGGCGCCTCGATGTGCTCCCAGGCGATGGTGCCGGCCTCATCGATCAGGAAGTGCCCGGCCAGCTGCGTGCCGTGGCTCGCCAGGATCGCGCTGTCGGTGTCGTCCATCTCGAAGCCGTCCTGCGCATTGAGCACGGCGTTCGCGGCCATCGGCTGCGTGGGCTGGGGCAGCTCGCCGGTGGGGTTGACGCGTGCCGCCTCGAAGTCCGCCATGCGCGTGCGCGAAGGCCATTCGGGCGTCTCGCTGCTGTCCTCGGGCAGGAATTCGATGCGCGGCACGCCGAAGGCCTTGTGCGTGCGGCAATCCGGGTCGGCGAGCAACAGCAGCGGCATCGGCCGGTAGCGGAAGTACAGGCGGGCGCGTTCCACCGGCGTGTTGATGACCGCCACTGCCTCGAGCCCTGCGGCGCGCAGGGCCGGCTGCATGTCGGCGAGCTGCCTCACCTGGCGGCGGCAGAAGGGGCAGTGCAGCCCGCGAAAGAGGCCGAGCACGAAGGGGCGCCCGCGCAGGTCCGCGAGCGACACCATGCCTTCGCGGTTGGCGGCGGGGAGCGTGAATCCGGGCGCTGGGTCTCCCGGTTGCAGCGGGTGGTGCAGGTCTCCCACGGGGCACTCCTTGGTCGCTTGGCTCTCGCGAGCGGGCGGGCGGGCCGTTCGACCGTATCACTTGTCGTGCGGCGGCACAACGTGTCGTGCCCCTGGCCGCGGCCTCCGCAGCTTCCCCCTGTGCGGCGTCGTGGGACTGAACCACAATGCCATCCGGTGATGAATGGACCGGCACACGGTGGAGGTGTCCATGCTGATCGACGCGGATTCGAACATGGCCCGCGCGCCACCGGGCTCGTCCCCGGCGCCGCCGGCACCGGACCCTGCGCCGCGAGCGGAGGCACTGCAACGGCCGGCGCGCCGCTGGCGCCTGTTCCCCAAGTACGCGCTGCTGATCATCACGCTGGTCTGCGGCATGCTCGTCGCGAGCGGCGCGGTCGTCATCTACTTCTCGTACCGGGAGAACCAGTCGCACGTCGTCGCCCTGCAGGCCGAGAAGGCCCAGGCCGCAGCCGCGCGCATAGAGCAATACGTGCTGAACATCGAGCAGCAGCTGGGCTGGACCGCGCTGCCGCGCGCCGATGGACCCGGCAGCAATGCGCGGGAGGCACGCTACATCGAATACCTGAAGCTGCTGCGCCAGGCACCGCCGATCACCGAGGTGGCGTGGATCGACAGCACCGGGCACGAACAGCTGCGCATCTCACGCCTGGCGATGAACGAGCTCGGCAGCGCTGTCGACCGCTCGGCCGAGCCGGCCTTCCGCAGCGCGATCGAGGGCCGGACGGCGTTCGGCCCCGTGCACTTCCGCATGGGCACCGAGCCCTACATGACGCTTGCGCGCCCGGCGGGGCCCGGCGGCGGCGTCACGATGGCCGAGCTCAACCTGAAGTTCGTCTGGGACGTGGTGTCACGCATACGGATCGGCGCGGGCGGCCTGGCCTACGTGGTCGACGCCGACGGCACGCTGATCGCCCACCCCGACATCAGCCTGGTGCTGAAGAAGACCGACATGAGCGCGCTGCCACAGGTGGCGGCACGGCTGCGGCCCGGCGCGGAGGCTGACGGCGCGAGAGAGCTTGCGCGCGACCTGTCCGGCCAACGAATGCTGGCGGCCCATACGCCGATTCCGTCGCTCGGCTGGACGGTGTTCGTCGAGTCGCCCCGCGCCGAGGCCTTCGCGCCGTTGTACGTCATGCTGCAGCGCATGGGGCTGGTGCTCGTGCTGGCGGTGCTGGCCTCGATCGCGGCGACCTTCTTCCTGGCACGCGCGCTGGTGCGCCCGTTGCGTGCGCTGCAGGCAGGCGCGGCACGGATCGGCGCCGGCGACCTCGACCGGCGCATCGAGGTCCGCACCGGTGACGAGCTCGAAGGCCTGGCCGACCAGTTCAACCGCATGGCCGCCCAGTTGCGCGAGTCGTATGCCGGGCTGGAACGCAAGGTCGAGCAACGCACCGCCGAGCTGCGCGAAGCGCTCGCCTACCAGACCGCCATCAGCGAGGTGTTGCGCGTCATCAGCGAGTCGCCGACCGACGTGCAGCCGGTCTTCGAGGCGATCCTCGACTGCGCGGTGCGGCTGCTCGGCAGCCCGACCGCCGCGGTGTTCCGCTACGACGGCCGCCTGGTGCACCTGGTGGGCCAGCGCAACTGGACGCCCTCGGCCGTCGAGAACGCCAAGCGCTTCTACCCCGGGCCACCGGACCCGCGCATGATCAGCGGGCGGGTGATCGCGTCGCGCAAGGCGGTGACGATCGTCGACGCTTCGGCGGAGGCCGTCTACGACCCGATCACCGCCACGACCGGCCACTGGCGCCGCATGCTCGGCGTGCCGCTGCTGAAGGACGGCACGCCCATCGGCGCCATTGCCGTGGCCTGGACCGACGCCGGCGAGACGCCGCAGCGCCAGGTCGAGCTGCTGGAGACCTTCGCCGGGCAGGCCGCGATCGCCATCGAGAACCTGCGGCTCATCAACGAAACCCAGGACGCGCTGGCGCAGCTCGAGTTGGCCAACAAGCACAAGTCGGAGTTCCTCGCCAACATGTCGCACGAGCTGCGCACGCCGCTGAACGCGATCATCGGCTTCAGCGAGGTGCTGGCCGAGCGCATGTTCGGCGAGGTCAACGACAAGCAGCTCGAATACCTGAAGGACATCCACAACTCCGGCCACCACCTGCTGAGCCTGATCAACGACATCCTCGACCTGTCCAAGATCGAGGCCGGCCGCATGGAGCTGGACCTGTCGAGCTTCAACCTGCCGATGCTGCTCGACAACACCGTCACGCTGGTGCGCGAGCGCGCGCTGCGGCACGGGCTGACGCTGGCGCTCGAGACCGACCCGGCCATTGGCGACTGGGTGGCCGACGCGCGCAAGCTCAAGCAGGTGGTGATCAACCTGCTGTCGAACGCGGTCAAGTTCACCCCCGCGGGCGGGCGCGTGACGCTGCGTGCCCGCGCGCTCGACCAGGCCGTCGAGATCGCGGTGGTGGACACCGGCGTGGGCATTCCCGCCGACCAGCAGGCGCTGGTGTTCGAGGAGTTCCGCCAGGTCGGTGGCGACTATCTGCGCAAGGCCGAGGGGACCGGCCTCGGCCTTGCGCTGGCGAAGCGCTTCGTCGAGCTGCACGGCGGCACCCTGCGGCTGGAAAGCGCCCCAGGCAGGGGCTCGACCTTCGCCTTCGTGCTGCCTCGGCGGGTGTTGGGGGACCCGCCCCAAGAACGGGATTGATCGCCGAGGGCAAGAGGAGGAACATGGCGCCCGGGCTTCCACATCCCGCGCACGGCGCGCCAGGCGCAGAGGAGGTGATCGAATGGCATCGAACCGACTCGTCATCCCGCTGTCCCGCCGCGTGGCAATCGTCGCCGCGCTCGCGGCTTTCGCCGCGGCTTCGGGCGCACAGCCGCGGGGGGCCGGCAAGGCGCGGCTGGGCATCCTCAGCGCCTCGACCCCCGATCCGATCACCATGCGCGCGCAGATCGAACCGTTGCGCCGGGGGCTGCGCGAGCTGGGCCATGTGGAGGGGCGCAACCTGTCCATCGACATGCGGTGGGCCGAGGGAAAGTTCGATCGCCTGCCCGCGTTGCTGGATGAACTGCTCCGGCTCGACATCGACATCCTGATGACTACCAGCCCGCGCCCGGCGCTGCTCGCGAAGGAGAAAGTGAAGACCCTTCCAGTCATCGCGGTGGGCGTCGACGACCCGGTGAAGTCGGGACTGGTCGCCGACCATATACGCCCAGGCGGCAACATCACCGGCATTTCCGCCGCGTTCGACGGCCTCATGCAGAAGCGCCTGCAGCTCCTGAAGGACGTCCTGCCGACGGCGCGCCGCTTCGCCATCGTGTTCAACCCGAACACCGTGCCGCCGGAGGAACTGGCGCGGGGCGTGGCCAGGTGGGAACCGGCCATCGGCGTGGCGCTGCAGGTCGAGAAGGTGCGCGGGCCGGATGATTTCGAGCCCGCCTTCGCGTCCATCGTGGGCGCGGGCACGAACGCGGTCTCGCTCGTGGCCGACCCCATGATCTGGACCGAGCGCACCCAGCTCGGCGCGTTGTGCACGAAGCACCGCCTGCCGTCGGTCTGGGGTGGCGCGGCCTACCTCGATGCCGGCGGCCTGCTTTCCTACCAGGGCGACTGGTCCGCGCTCTTCTACCGCGCCGCCAGCTTCGTCGACAAGATCCTGAAGGGCACCAGGCCGGGCGACATCCCCTTCGAACAGGGCACCAAGCTGGAACTCGCCGTCAACCTCAAGGCGGCCAAGGCGCTCGGCCTGACCATTCCGCACAGCGTGCTGGTGAGCGCCGACCAGGTGATCGAATGACGCCGGGAGCCAGGTGATGACCCCGACCTTGAGCACCGTCCTGATCATCGAGGACAACGAAAAGAACATGAAGCTGGTGCGCGACATCCTCCGGCACGAGGGTTACGCCACGCTGGAGGCAGCGACCGGCCGCGAGGGCCTTCGCCTCGCACGCGAGGCGCCGCCCGACCTGGTGCTGATGGACATCCAGCTGCCCGACATCGACGGCATTGCCGTGCTGCGCGAGATCCGCCGCGACGCCGCGCTCGACGCCGTGCCCGTGCTCGCCGTGTCGGCCTCGGTGATGCCCGACGAGCAGCAGAAGGTCGTCAGCTCCGGCTTCGACGCCTTCATCACCAAGCCCATCCAGCTGCAGCAGTTTCGCGAGACGGTGCAGCGCATGATGAAGGAGGGGCGTCTGCGGCGATGACTTTCACTATTCTTGTCGTCGACGACACGCCGCTCAACGCCAAGCTCCTGGCCGACCTGCTCGGCGCCAAGGGCTACCGGCCGGTTATCGCCGCCTCCGGCCCCGAGGCGCTGCAGAAGCTGGCCGACGAGAAGCCCGACCTGGTGCTGCTCGACGTGATGATGCCGGGCATGAGCGGCTACGAGGTGTGCGCCGCGATCCGCGCCGATCCGGCCCACGCGATGCTCCCCGTCGTACTGGTCACCGCACTTGATCCGGCCAGGGAACGGGTGAAGGGCCTGGAGGCCGGCGCCGACGACTTCCTGAGCAAGCCGGTCGCGCAGGCCGAGCTGCTGGCGCGCGTGAAGTCGCTGCTTCGCATCAAGCAGCTCTACGACGAGGTCGAACGCCAGAGGAGCGCGCTGGCGGAGTGGAACCGCACGCTGGAGCAGCGGGTGCAAGAGGGCGTGCGCGAGCTCGAGCGCGTGGGCCGGCTGCGGCGCTTCTTCTCGCCGCAGCTCGCAGAGGCCATCGTCAACGGCGGCGCCGCCGATCCGCTCAAGAGCCATCGTTGCGAGATCACCGTCGTGTTCCTCGACCTGCGCGGCTTCACCGCCTTCACCGAGACCGCGGACCCGGAGGAAGTGATGGCCGTGCTGGCCGACTATCACGCGGCAATGGGGCAGCGCATCCTCGAGTTCGAGGGCACGCTGGAGCGCTTCACCGGCGACGGGATCATGGTCTTCTTCAACGACCCGGCACCGGTTCCCGACCCTGCCCTGCGCGCCGCGCGCATGGCCCTGGCGATGCAGGGCGACGTCGCGCTGCTGGCCGGGCGCTGGCGCAAGCGCGGGCACGCGCTGCAGATGGGCGTGGGCATCGCGCAGGGCTTCGCCACGCTGGGCGGCATCGGCTTTCCGGGGCGCATCGACTACGGTGCGATCGGCACCGTGACCAACCTCGCGGCGCGGCTATGCGGGGAGGCGCAGGGCGGCGAAATCCTGGTGTCGCAGCGCGTGTGGGGATCGATCGAAGGCAGCGTCGACGGCGAACCCGCGGGCCCGCTCGTGCTGAAGGGATTTGCACGGCCCGTGGAGGCGGTCCGCCTGCGCTGCAAAGTAGGCCATTAGTTGTATAGAGCGCGCCGTGTTTTGGGCGTACAACGTTTGCGCCCGAGGGGCCTGAGCGTCTGTCGGTGGACATGTTCAGTTTTCTGGGTTGATCGGCTTTGGCCCTGGTATCACCGCCCGTGGCGGGGCAAGGGGAAGATCATGAACAAACCTCTCGGTAAAGCCGTGCTCTGCGCTGGCGCAGCACTCGCGGCGCTGACGATCAGTTCTGCATGGGCCCACGAAGCGGGCCGAATGACTGGCGGTGGCAGCTTTTTCTGCCCCTACTACGGTGGGTCCCAAAGAGTGACCCACGGATTCGAGTTGCACTGCGGAACCGGCGGCGCGTTCGAAGGCGCCGATCCGGCGGAGCCCAACAACCTCCAGATCAACTTCTCCGGTGGCGACAACTTCCACCTGACCACGCTGACCAAAGGCCTCTGCAGCGACGACCCAGCCATCGACCAGAAACCGCCTACCGCGCCCTTCGACACCTTCGTGGGCGAAGGCACCGGAACCTTCAATGGCCAGCCCGCGACGATCAGCTTCACCTTCGTCGATGCCGGAGAGCCGGGCACATCGGACACTGCAAGCGTCGTCATCACCTCCGGGGCGATTGTGCTCAGTTGCACGGCTTCTCCGCTAACCTTCGGCAATCATCAGGCGCACAGGCTGACGGGCAACAAGCGGTAAGTGCGCCGCGCCAACCCAGGAGAGCTCCATGGTGGCCAGCGGAAACAGAAAGCATCGAGCGCGCCAGGCACGGGCAGGCCTGTGCCTGGCAACGCTTTTGCTGGCCCCAGCCGGCGCTTTGTCGGCGGCCGAGAGCGGCAAGGCGCCCTTCATCGATTCCGGCACGGGCCAGCAGCTCGACCGTGTCGATGCCGAGGGTACCGTGCCGGATTTCGCAAGCCCCGGCGGCGCGCTCTACAACCCGTTCAGCCCCGCGTTCGAGACGGCGGCGGCGACGATATCCAGCGCTACTGTGCAGGCGTCGCAGCAAAGCACCGACGGAACCCTCGGCCTGGTCACAACGACGGTCGCGGCTTTCATCGCTGCAGGCTGCCTGGGCCTTATCGTCCGCTTTCTGGTGGCGGGATAGGGTGGCCTTCGAGCGGGGCTGCAGCCTCGCCGGTCGCTGTGTTTCGCCTCGCGCGTTTGGAGGCGTTGTCCTATAGGGGTGCAGTGCCCCTCGCACGACGCTGGCTGCAGTTCAATCAAGGAGTTGGTCATGGGACTGCTTACCCAGATCCTCGGCGGCCTTGCCGGCAACGCGCTCGGTCGCCGTGGCGGTCAGCTCGGCGGCGGCGGTCGGTTCGGCGGCGGCGGCATGAGCCCCGTGCTGATGGCGCTGCTGCCGGTGGTGCTCGGCATGCTGAGCCAGCGCGGCCAGCAAGGAGGTGCCGGAGGCAGCGGGGGCCTCGGCGACCTTCTCGGCCAGCTCACGCAGCGGGGCTACGGCCGGCAGGCCGACTCCTGGGTCGGCACCGGCGCGAACGAAGCGCTGCCGCCCCACGCGATCGACGAGGTGCTGGGCCACGACCAGCTGCACCAGATCGCGCAGCAGGCGGGCATCGGCGACGACGAGGCACGCAGCGGCCTGTCCGAACTGCTGCCTGAAGTGGTCGACCATTTCACGCCCGGAGGCAGCCTGCCCGCAGGCGAGCAGCTCTCGGCGAGCGTGGACGACTATCTGCGGCGGCTCTCATAGCGGCTGCTCGCGCGGAGGCCGGTCGTGAGCCTCCTGAGCGATGCCTGGAGCCGCGTGCGGCGCGCCGTGTTGGCTGCGCCCGGACTGGGCGTCGTCGTGCTCGCAATACGCAACTACATCCAGCACCAGAGTGCAAACCAGGCGGGCAGCCTGGCGTTCTCGTGGGTGCTGGCGATGTTCCCGCTGCTGATCCTGGTGTCGGCCGCCGCTGCCTACGTCGGGCAGCCTGGCGACGTGGCGGCGCTGGCGCGGCGCGTGACGGACTATGCGCCGCAGCTGGTGCGCGACGCCATGCAGCCCGTCATCGACCAGGTGCTGGCGCAGCGCAACCAGGCCCTGCTGACCATCGGCGTGCTGGCTACGCTGTGGACGGCCTCTTCGGGCATGCAGGCGGTGCGCACGGCGCTCAACCGCTCGTACGGCATCGAGCGCGGCCTCTCGTTCTGGAAAGCGCGCCTGAAGGTCACGCTGTTCACCTGCGTCGTGGGGCTTGGAGTGCTGGCTGCGTTCAGCTCGGTGATCGTCATGCCCTACGTGTGGCAGCTGATAGAGGCCAGTGCCGGGGATCGGCAAGAGGCACTCTGGATGCACCGCAGCGTGCGTTACGGCCTGGCCTATCTGACGCTGACAGCGCTGTACGCGCTGCTGTACGGCTGGCTGCCCGACATTCCCCAGCGGCTGTACACCGTATTGCCGGGCGCCCTGGTGGGCGCGGCGCTGTGGGTGACGGCTGCCGCAACGCTGTCTTACACGCTGCGCACCGCCGGAAAGCTGGCACTGCTGTACGGGAGCTTTGCAGGGATGGTCGCGACGCTGGTGTTCCTGTACATCAGCGCCACCACGCTGATCTTCGGCGCCGAGATCAACGGCGTGCTTCGCGAGAAGGTGACGCCACCGGTCAATCGACCTGAATCTTCGCCTGCGTGAAAGGCGATGCGGATGGCCCGCATGCCGGAGGGACGAGCGGCGGCGCGGATCGTCCTACACCTTGATGCGCAAGCGGCCGGCACCAATGGCCGCCAGGGGTCGCATCTTGGGGTTCGGAAAGGACCGGCCATGAACACCAACAAGCTCCGAACCCTTTGCACCATGGCGGCGCTCGCCGCCTGCAGCGCGGCCTTCGTCGGCTGCACCACGACGCGCCCTGACGACCGCGCAAGCGCCACTTCGTCGCGTGCGTCCATCGATGCGCAGGTCGACGCCACCCTCTCCAAGCTCTACGACACCGTGCCGGATTCGCGCGAGCTGATCGCCAGGTCACGCGGCGTGCTCGTGTTCCCGTCGGTGGTTGGGGGAAGCCTGGGCATCGGCGCCGAGTACGGCCGCGGCGCGCTGCGCGTGGGCAACCGCACGCAGGCCTACTACAGCACGACGGCGGGCTCGATCGGCTTCCAGGCCGGTGGGCATTCGAGGGCGATCATCTATGTGTTCACCACCCAGGACGCGCTGGACAAGTTCCGCAACAGCAGGGGCTGGACGGCAGGGGTGGATGCCAGCGTCGCCGCTGCGACCGTCGGCGCCAACGGCAGGATCGACACCAACACGATGCGCCAGCCGGTCGTCGGCTTCGTGCTGACCAACGTGGGCCTGGAAGCCGGCGTTTCGCTCCAGGGCGCGAGGATCGCCGAGGTTCGGCTCTAGGGCCTGCGCCGCAGCCGGCGGCCTCGCAGGTCCCGCTGGTCCGATCACTCGGCGTCGCTATCGCCCGGGGATGTCTCCACCGGGCCTTCGAGCTCGTCGTCGACGTAAGCCATCAGCGCCTCGTTGCCGGCGTCGTAGGCCTCACGCCAGTTGTCGTAGGTCTCGTCGCCCGTCTCCAGGTCGAGCCAGACGGCTGGGTCGTCCGTGCTCTCCAGGAGGATCCAGTTGAAGTTGCCCGGACTCGGCCGGTCCACGAAAACGGCAAGACGGCGGTATTGGTCGGTCATGGGAAACAGGGTAGATCCGAGTGAACAAGAGCGCCAGAGGTAAACGCCTACAGCGGGCAAGCAGGCCGCGGGATCACTGGAGTAGCTTCGCCTTGGGCTGCGGTGCTATTCGCCTTCGGAGCGGCCGTGCGGCTCAAGGCCGCGCGGGGTCGGGATAGAACGGGCGCAGGCTCGCCGGGGCCGCGAAGGGGGCCCACCCCTCTTCCGGCTGCGACAACCGGTCTGCCACCGCATAGAACACCGCCGGGTGAACGCCCAGGCCCAGGTGGCTCGCCTCGACCTCGATGTTCTCTGTGAACGGCGTCGCTTCCTGGAAGCTGCTGCGCCAGGACACGATTCCGTCCGAGCGGCTGAAGATCGACGTGGCGGGCACCAGCGGCGTCGGCCGCACCCACTTCTGGCGCCTGGGGTCGTGGGCCGACCGGCCGCTCAGCAGCTCGTACACCTTGGCCGCGCGCGTGGCCTTCGGGCTGCCGTGCAGGGGGCTGCCCAGCGTGACCACGCCACGCACCGACTCGGGCGACTTCGAGGCCAGCATCCGCGCGAACACGCCGCCGAGGCTCCAGCCCACCAGGCTCACCCTGCTGCCCGAGCTTTCGTGCCGGCGGCGAAGCAAGTCCAGCAGGCCCTTTTCCACGCCCGGCCGAGGCCCGCAGTTGGTGCCGAGGCCCCAGCCTTCGACCGTGTAGCCCCGAGTCTCGAGGAACTTGCGGAGCATCTCCGTCGACCCGTCGCTCGCGCCGAGGCCGGGCAGCACGATCACCGTGTGGCCGTCGCCGCGAGGCGCGAACTGAAGCAGCGGCCAGAGCGCGAGCGTCGCGCCGGCTTCCCATACCGCCCGGCCTTCGGCCAGCAGCAGGAACTTGGAGGGCGGACGCGCCGCGGTGGCTGTGATTGGCATGTGGTTCTCCCGTTTCTGATCTGAAGCGGACAAAGGTAGGGCGCGAGCCAGGGAATCCGCTGGGACAGCAGCCATCCACTGCGTAGGCGGATTTGCCGTACTTGGATGAGCCATTGCCGCTATGTCTTTTGACATGAAGTGCGCCTTCGATGTCGCTCGGAGTGTTCATCGTCCTACTCGTGAGGCCGGCCTGCCGACTGTTTGATAGCTTCCACCATGCACCCCATCGTCCAGACCGCACTGCGGAGTTTGCAAGGCTTGGCTCACGCCAGGGTCGTCGAGCAATGCCGGCGGGTCGCCTGGTTGTCACGCGCGCACGCAGGGGCGGCCCGGTTGGAGGAACGCGCGCGCAGCGTGGTCGCATGGGAGAACCAGCTCACGATGCTGCGGCTGGCCATGACGCCGGAGGAGCGCGTCGAGCTGAAGATCAAGCGGGCGATCTACCTGCGCATGCTGCTGGACAGTGCGCCGGTGCGGCTGCAGCCTTGGGTGGATGAGGATGATCTGGCGGACATGCCGGCCTCGCATCTTTTTGAGTGGGTTGCGTATGACCTGGAGCGGCTCGAGCTGGATGAGATCGAGGCGACGCTGACGCCGCAGGAAGAGGCGCGGTATGTGAGGGCGGTGGTGGAGTTCAAGGGGTTTGAGTAGGTGGCTCTGCGTTTTTCGTAGAGCGGACACTGCGGCTTTCGTTCAGCACAGAGGGATGGAAGGTCCCTGTTCGTACAGCGTCACCCGAGGCGTGATCCGTTCGGTGCTGCCGTTGGAAGACAGGCGCTCGATTGGTCCCCTAGCAGTTCAGGTGTCTGCGGGTCTCTGCCTGTCTTGCTCGAGGCACTCTATTGGCGCTCGATCGCGGAGCATGAATTGGTGCGCACGCATTGAGCACTTGAGCGCCGCAATTCATGCGCACACGCACGGGGGTCAGCCAACGCTCCCGAATGATCGAGGCATACGCGGCCGAACTCGCGCTGACCTACCAGTCCAATTCCGGCAGTCGTTACTTCGGCTGCGCGGCTGGGTGCTTCGGCATGTTGTCCTTCGCCGCCGGATCGGTGCTGCGGGCATTGGCACGCGTTGCACTGTCCCGCGCGGCCGCGGATTCCTTGGAGGCGTCGCCCGATTGGTTCTGCTTGCGTGTGGCGTCAGGGGTGGCGCCGCTGGTGCCACCTGCCGGATGCGTGGGAGGGGTGGTCGGACTCGGTGTGGACGTTGCGTCGCTGCCGCCGGTCGCGGGGTGGGTGGGGGGTGCTCCCGTTGCTCCCGGTGCTCCCGTCTGGGCCGTGGCACAGAAGGATGCGAGCGCCAGGCAAGTCGCGGCGAGCGCGGTGTTGATCGTGGACATAGTGTTTCCTTGAAGCGAACTACGACTTCATTTGGCGCCTGCGACGGGCTCGTGCTGTGCGAGGTGGGCCCCGGTTGCTGTCGGAGGGACCCTACGCTGGGGAGCGCAGCAAGTGATCGGCCTGGAGCCTCCTCCGCAGTTCACTCACAAGGAGCGCCCTTGTTCAAGGTTTGGCCGCGGAGGTCGGCGCCTGGACGTTGGCGCATAGACTGCGCGCTCCATAACCTCAGGAGGTGACGCTGTGGCAATTCAACCGCTCGACACTGGTGCGGCGACGCTCTTCAATACTCACATGATCGATCTAGGGAACCGGATCGGGACGTTCTGCAACTTCCTGCTGCTCGTTGACGGAGGTATCCTGAGCATCACCATTGGCGCTTTCCTGAGCGACAAGCCGGTGCCCTCACTGGCGCCGTACGGCCTGTTCGCCATCCGCAATGGTTGGTACCTGCTGACCATCGGCATGATCCTAGCCCTCAGCATCACGTTCCTTGTGCTCCTTGGCCAGCTCGCCGTGCACAAGCAGTGGCGCGAATCCTTCAATCCCCAAGCCACGGAAGTGAGGATGATGAATGGGCCCCCATGGATCGGCAAAGCGATACGGATCGGCATCTGCCTGGCTTACGTCACGTCCATCCTCGGGATCGCGTGTGTCAGCTACGGAGCAGTTCAGACGCTTCGACTGCCGACCGCTGCACCCTGAGCTAGACAGCGTAATTGGGCCGCAGACCGAGATAACTATGCCTATGAACCTGAGCGGATACCTGAGCGCCTTCGCGGCCGAAAGACAGCGTATTCGCTTCACATGGACGACCTCGACTCTCAAGCCGCGCTGAACGAGGCTGCTGAGGTTGCGCTACTTGCGAAACGCCTAGGGTACACCCTAGGGACAGGCGTCACTTCCTTCAAAGGACGGGGTACGCGTGGACTGCCCTGGACAGTGATGGCAGGTCAACTCACGCCGTTGGAAAAGGACTGGCTGAAAGCTGCCGAAAAGCCTGAGGCGCTGGGCAAAGGTCAAGAAAGGCCCCCGGGCCGTTTTCATTCGGGGGCAAGAAGGTCAGGGGTCGATCTTGGAATCCCTCAAACTGTCGGGCGGTTCGTGTACGTTTGCGGACGCGCTTCGATTCGGCTAACCCTTCACGGTCATCGGAAGTGCGCGCGCGAAGGCGCATCCATTGCAGCATTAATCCGTTCAATGCTGCCGTTGGAAGACAGCCGGATGCACTGGTCGCCAATCGGCTCCGGCGTAGGAGGCTCCGGTCAAGGTGCTAGGAGTCCTCTACAGACGCTTGGTTACCGAACGTGAGTTGCGGCCTCGCCACTAGTCCTGGCTTGTTGCTGCACCGTAGATTCCGCCGTTGGAATTCGGGCGCTCGTGTGCCGACTGCCGTCTAGCGGAAGAAAATCCTCGAGTTCACTTCGCCGCAACGCCATCTTGCACATGCTGAACCTTTGCAGCGACTTCGTGGACCGCGGCTTCAACTTGCTCCTTGTTTCTAAATCCAAAGGGTATCCAGACGGAGGGCACAACCGCGGAAGCTGCGTCGAGATGGACGCGTTGATCATCAAAGAATATGTGAGGCTTAAACACCTCTAGGACGCGTCTCTTCTCAATCCCACCCATAAGGAAAAGCTCGGCTGCATTCATTCCCCAGTCGTCAAGTGTGGTTACCAAGCGTTCGTCTGCAGGGTGATTCCGTGCAGTCACGATTGCGACTCGCATCGCAGGCCTGTAGCTTCGGTCTTCCGCCGCCCTCTTGGCCTCCAAACGTTGAAAGTATCCGATTTTGGTGAACAGGTCATTAAGTGGCCCCGGGTCATGGGGGATTGCCGATTTTTCGACCTCGTGCTGGTGAAAGAGATCCAGTCTTCCGTCGCCATACACAATCTCAGCCTTGTCATCGGCAAGAACGCCATCAAAGTCAAACGCGATACGAAACTCGTGATCGCCCTCGTCGTCCTCTGCTGCGCCTGGAAGGACAAGTCCTGCGGGCAAGCCCGCCTCGGTCGCAGCGACGACGTCATCTGCATTGGCGCTTAGAAAGACAGCGGCATTGAACGGGCGAACGAAGGGATACGGGTCTTGACCTGAGAGAAACGCTCCCCTGGAAATGTCGAGTCGATATTCCTTACACGACCTAAAGAACCGGCGAGCGGTCTCAGGGCTGTTCCGAGAAAGGACCACTACTTCTACCGGCTTCTGGCTCGGATAAAGGTCATTTAGCGCGAGGAGCCGCTTCACAAATGGGAATGCGACACCCTTTGCAAGCCTCTCGTCCAGACGTTTTCGCTGGTAGTCTCGGTAGGCTTCGACGCCTTCCCGGTCATACACTCCGTTCGCCTCTTCCAGATCAAACACGGCACGACTGGAGACTGCAACCACCAACTTGCGATCGATCGGGTATGGCACGTCAGTTCCTTCTTAGCAGAGCTCACATACGAGGTGTAGGCTCACACAATATCGGCTTCGCAGCGAAAGTAGTCACAGAACTCGCTACTTGGAGTTCCGCTCGGGCCAGGGGCTGTCGCCCCATCGCCGATCCCCGACGTGCAATGCACGGCATACAGCGCGGCCCAGGGCAGTCAAGGACTTGTTAGGCCCCTTGCATGCTGTGCAACCGCAAGGATGTATGAGGCGTGATACGTGATCGCTTGGTACTTTCCCGGCGACCACTCGTTAGACTCCGCGAGGAGAGAAAGCACACGTTCCGTCTTCTCGCTGCTCGCTGTCCGGCGCTTTCCAGAAGACTCAGGAACGAAGAAGACAGCGCCGCCTTCAACTTCAACACGGAATGGCCTTCCCCTGACCCCGGTGTAAAGAACCTTGCCTCTGAGCAAGTGGCAGTGGCTACGGAACGAATCAAAGGTCTTCAGCATACGGCTAAGGTGAAAGGAGTTGATCGGCTAACGAGCTGAACGGCCGACCGTTTGCGCTCCGCTGGAGTGAGGACTATGCGTCGCCTTGCGCCGCCACCGAGTATGACCAGCCAAATCGGTGATCCTGTTAGCGCACGACTTTTGAAGCGTTGCAATCAGCAATCGAACGGCGAACGACTTCCCGTACGCAAACTCTTTAATGGATTTCTCATCCTCAGACCAAGCAAGAGTTGCAGATTCTCCACAACACCAGACAGATCAAGAGCAGCGCAGGCTGCAACGAATTCGAGCTCCAGGTCTTCAACCTTCATGGAGTTGAGTTCGGTCAGAATAGCCCTATCCACCGACACGTCCGCGTCTAACCTGACGTATTCACAGATCCTAGTGTTGACCATGAAGCTTCGCTCCTTCAGCGATTGAAGTACGTCGTCTGGTGGATTTTCGAACTGAAAACCACGCAACGCAACAGTGGTGCTCTCGTCGCACGGCAAGCGTCCTTAAGGCCCGACACCCAAGAGTCCCGAGCGACGCTGTAAGCAGACAGCCGCTCCGGATGATCAAAAGCAGGCGTGCGAAGGGCGAGCCAAGCCGGGACCGGTGAAGTGTGCATTTACGGCGCCAGATGTTCGAGATGAGCGGCAGCCGGTCGGAGTAGCCGATCAACTGTCCTCCCTACTGAGCTGTTAACCCTTGCCCGTTCGTCCATAGTGCCCAGCGATGGACTTTATTAGCAACTCAAGAGCAGACGTATAGTCGTGGCGAAAGTCCACATACCTCTTTGGGCGCAGAAGGGTTGGCACCTCGCAATCATCGAGCACAACCGGGATAACCGCCACCCGTCGTTCGCCTACTTCAGTCCAGTACTTCGCCTGCCACTCGTTCTCGACCCACTTTGATGCTACCGCTGCGCGAGAGAGGACAACAACCATAAGGTCTGCATTTTCAACTCCTGAGCCAACTCGTTCCACGATGGACTCGCCCGCGAGAATTTGCCATTCATCAAGCCAAGGTTGGTGACCCTTAGCAGCCAGATCAACTGCCAAGCCCCTAACAAACTGTTTGTCAATCGACGAGTGCGATATGAACACCTTGGCCCCATTGGGGCCTTTTTCAAACTGAGCGGAGAACATGCGATCGCTTAGTAGGTTTGACACGTATGCAAATTCTTCAAGCGCCGAGACTCGGGCCTCGCCGTCGACCGACCGCCCTCTGAATGGTGACAGCAGCCAGAACAGTTCATCAAATCGCGCCATCAACTGCCGGGTGTTTGGCGCGTCAAGATAGTGAACGGGAATGTAGGTGTAGTGCGCTGTGATCAGAGGGTGCGTGAACTTGACGATCGCATGCAACTTGCCCCCACGGACTGTGTCGTCGTCGAACTCGCCGATCCGGCCCTTGTGTTTACCGCGGAGCACTATCACAGGCCCGTAGTTGAACTCTTCGTCGCTGTAAGACATCAGTGAAGGCTAGATCGGCACCGGCTGGCCGCGGAAGAAGGCCTTGACGTTGTCCGGCGTGAAGTCGATGGCCTCGCCGCTGTTGTTGGCGTAGCCGAATGGTGAAGGTCGGCATGGTCGTACCCTGCGTGCGAAACGTCGGGTACATGAAGATCTCGTGGGTCTCGTTCCTTTCGGCGAGGGTGCCGACGCCCTAGGTGTACTTCAGGGTCTGGAGGGGCGCGTTCGCCTTGGGGGTGTACGCCACCATCGTGCTGCAGCCGCTCAGCGAGAGGGCGATGGCGATGACGGCGACGAGGGTCTTCGCGGATCTGCCGCGTTGTTGTCGTTCTTGGCTCGTGGGCACGGGGCGGGCCTCCGGTTGTTCTTATGAGGCCGCGATTGTTGGTGGAGCCTGGCCCTCGAGGCGAGGCACAAAGTCTCGCTTACGCAGGAAATCTATCGTCCAGGCTATTCGGCCAGCAGCGTCGTCATCGCACCGCCCTCCTCCTCCAAGGTGGCGGCGCAAGCGATTGGCGCAACATCGCCAGAAAAGCCGTAGCCCGCGCACTGCGCCCGAAGCGGGTGCCCAGCATGGCGACGACGTCGGCCGCAGGAACATCCCAGTTCGCAAGCACCCGCTTGAGCCGACCGGCTGCAAGATCGGCAGCGACGTTCCACTCCGACCGTATCGCGACGCCCCGCCCTGCCACCGCCCAGTCGCGCACCACTGCGCCGTCATTGCTGCACATGGTGGGACGGATGCGGACGGTCTCCGACTCGCGCGAAGCGTGCACGAAGCGCCACAGCGTGACGTCCTCGTCGTTCTCTCTCAGCACCAGGCATCGATGCCGCAACAAGTCTGAAGGCATCTGGATCGGCGAAGCACTGGCGAGATAGTCCGGGCTGGCGCAGAGGATGCGCCGGTTCGGTGCCAGCGTCGTGACGATCTGGTTCTGGGCACCCGGCGGTCCGATGTGGACGATGACGTCGCTGCTCTCGAGCAGGTGCGCGCCGGGATGGTCGGCAAGCTCCAGGGTCACCGTCACGCCAGGATGCGCCTTTGCAAACGCATCGACCACCGGTGCGACATGCACCCGGCCGAAGCCGTGCGGGGCGGCTATGCGCAGATGTCCGCTGACGGACTTCTTGCGATTGGCCAATGCCTCGGACAGCGCCTCCAGCGCATCGGCCACGATGGTGCCGTGCGATGCGACCAGATCGCCTTCGTCGGTGAGGACCAGCCTGCGGCCGGAACGGTCGATCAGCCGGATGCCGATCCGCGCTTCCAATGCTTGCAGGCGCTGGGTGACGGCCGGCGGCGTGACATCCATCTTCCGGGCAGCTTCAGCGAGCGACGCGGACTGGGCCAGAACGTTGAAGAAGCGCAGGTCCTCGGAGCTGATCATTCAGTGGCACCTTAACTCGCTATGCAGGTTCGATAAATTGTAGGTTCAGTCGATCAGGCGCAACATCCGGTCATCTCACTTGGGCGGCGCCGGTCCGCATCCGGCAGGCCGCATCGGACAAGCAACCGGAGCACGACATTGGGCCAGGCCACAGCCAGAAAGCAGGCGCAAGCCGAAGCGATTGCGACGACGCCGGGGAATCCACGCCTGCCGCACGACGAGGTGTCGCTGGTCCCGTTTGGCACGGAACACTTGGAAGGCGCCCTTGCGCTTTCGCAAGAGATGTCCTGGCCCTATCGGCTCGAGGACTGGGCCTTCGCGCTCGAGCTCGGCCAGGGCTTCGTGCTCCGCGACGGCGCCGGCAAAGTGATCGCGACTGCGGCCTGGTGGGCCTACGGCGAGGACCATGCTTCAGCCGGGATGATCATCGTCGCCAAGGCTGCCCAAGGCCGTGGCCACGGCGCCCGGCTGATGGATGCGCTGCTGACAGCGGCGCACCCGCGGACCCTCACGCTGAACTCGACGGCCGAAGGCCTGGCGCTTTATGAAAGGCGCGGCTTTGTCCGCATCGGCGTCATTCAACAGCATCAAGGCGTTCCCGACGCGCACCCCCAGGCGCCACCGGGCAGCCTGGTCAGGGCAATGGCGCCATCGGATGTCGAGGCGGTGGCGCGTCTCGATCAGCAGGCCACGGGCTGGGCCAGGCGGCAGATGCTCGACGGGCTCATCCAGGCAGGTGAGGGCCACGTGCTCGTGCGTGACGGCGAGCCGTGCGGCTATGCCCTCTCGCGCCTGTTCGGCCGCGGTTACGTCATCGGTCCCGTGGTCGCCGAAAGTGCGGCCGATGCGCGCACCTTGATCGAAGCCGCGCTCGCACGTCTCGGCCAGGTGTTCGTCCGTGTCGACACCGCTGCCGCCTCGCAGCTCGGGGACTGGCTCGAAAGCATTGGGCTGCACCAGGTCGGCGATGCCATCACCATGGTGAAGGGGCCGCACATCCCGCCGGCGGGGCCAGCACGCATGTTCGCGCTGGCCAACCAGTCGTTCAACTAGGAGATATCGCGATGCTGCGCTCGAAGACGCTGGAAAGGCCGTTATGAAGCTGACC
This sequence comes from Variovorax stachyos, assembly GCF_051400855.1. Classification (NCBI taxonomy): domain Bacteria; kingdom Pseudomonadati; phylum Pseudomonadota; class Betaproteobacteria; order Burkholderiales; family Comamonadaceae; genus Variovorax; species Variovorax stachyos. Next base: position 280,277 of record NZ_JBLFFN010000006.1, read on the forward strand.
TCGTATTGGCTGGACACCTCGGAGCCCTTCCGCAGTTCCGCTGCGGGACCGGTGCAGGGCAACTGCGACGTGGCGGTGATCGGCGGCGGCCTGACGGGCTGTTCGGCTGCGCTGGCGCTTGCCAAGAAGGGTGCACGCGTCGTGCTTCTGGAAGCCGAGACCATCGGGCACGCCGCCTCGGGTCGCAACGGCGGCATGTGCAACAACGGCTTTGCCCAGGACTACGGCACGATGTCGGCCAAGCTCGGCAAGGACGTCGCCAACCGCCTGTATCGCGCGTTCGATGCCGGAGTCGATACGGTCGAGCGCCTGGTGGCGGAAGAGAAGATCGACTGCAGCTTCGCGCGCGTTGGCAAGATCAAGCTCGCTGCCAAGCCCGAGCACTACGACAAGCTGGCGCGCAGCCAGGAACTGCTGGCCGCCAACGTCGACCCCGACACGGAGATGGTGAGCCGTGCAAACCTGGCCGGGGAGGTGGGGTCGGATCGCTTCTACGGCGGACTCATCTACCGCAAAGGCGCCGGCATGCACGTCGGGCGCTTCGTCCGCGGCCTGGCAGAAGCGGCGGCGCGGCGTGGCGTCCAGATGCACGAGCACACGCCGATGACCGGCCTGCGACCCGCGCCCGGCGGAGGCCATGAGCTCGACACGCCGAAGGGCCGGTTCAACGCCAGGCAGGTTCTGCTGGCGAGCGGAACCTCGCAGACGGGCCCGCTGGGCTGGATCCGGCGCCGCATCGTGCCGGTCGGCGCGTTCCTGATCGTCACCGAACCACTGCCGACAGAGACGCTCGACCGGCTGTTGCCGCGGCGCCGAATGGCGGTCGATACGAAGAACCTGGTCAACTACTTCCGGACGACGCCCGACAACCGGCTGCTCTTCGGTGGACGCGCCCGCTTCGCCGTTTCCAATCCGAACTCGGACGAGAAGAGCGGCGCGATCCTGCGGGCCGCGCTGCACGACGTGTTCCCCGAGCTTCGCGCCGCACGCATCGACTATTGCTGGGGTGGCATGGTCGACATGACTCGTGACCGGCTGCCACGCGCCGGCGAGCGCAACGGCATCTACTACTCGATGGGCTACAGCGGCCATGGCACCCAGATGTCGACCCTGATGGGGACGATCATGGCGGAGGTCATGGACGGGCGCACCGAGCTCAATCCCTGGAAGGACTTCGACTGGCCCGCGATCCCGGGCCATGTCGGGCCCCCGTGGTTCCTGCCGCTGGTAGGGGCCTATTACCAGCTCAAGGACAAGCTCGCCTGAAGCCGCCCGACTACGACGGCCATGCAAGGCTATGACGAGGAGTGTCTTCCAGACAGCGCGGCCGCCTGTTCCAGGCTGATGCCCTCGACGAGCGGATCGGCATGACGATGCGCGAGCATCCACTGGTCCTTCTCCTTGCGGAAAACGAGCGTGACGCGAAGCGCCCAGTCTTGCCCCGGCAGCCCTCCGACTTCGACATGCGTGCGTTCGATGGCGGCGATCACCACCATGTCGGCCGAGCGATAGGCCTGCACCACCTCCAACGTCGAATCTCTGCCGTTGCGGAAGAAGCGCGCAATGGAGTCCCACCGCTCGCTCGAAAGTTCGGCTGCCCGTGTCGGCTTGCCGCCGAACGGCGCCATCAGGGTGAAATCGTCCGTGACCGTGATCGAGCTGCGATAGCGGTCCAGGTCGCCACGCATCAAGGCTGCGTGGGCCTGCGTGGCGCGCAGGACCAGGTCTTCGATCTCTGGATCTGCGGCAGCATCGGCGCGGGTCTCTGCTGCACCCGGTGGTACGGGGAGGCTGGCGGGGGTTCGTTCGGAGCGCGGCATGGACGCGAGCTTATTCTTCGTTGCGCATCTCGATCTTGAAGAAATGCGACAGGCGCCGGGACCATCGAGTGCGTTCCTGGTCCGGGCATTGCATGCGGCCCCGCCCCGCCCTAGGATCCACCGTCCCGCCGTCCGGTCGGGGCACCACAATCAGAAGGAGTCAGCGATGCTCAAATCCAGAGTGGCGGCCGTCGCCGCAGTTGCAGCTTTCCTCGCAAGCCTGGCCTCGGCCCAGCCCACCACCATTCCGAACGGACCCAACGGGGAGAACGAGAGCCTGGCCTCGCTGCGCAGCTATGCGCAGATGCTGAAGGCGCTCGAAAGCGCCGTACAGACTTCCAACGGCGCCGCCACCCTTCGCTACGCGCCGTACAAGAGCAACACCGGCCGCCTGGTGCCCTATGTGGTGATCGGCAACGGCCCCACTGCCGCGCTCATCATCGCGCAGCAGCACGGCGACGAAATGGAGACCAGCGACTCGGCCGTCAACTTCGTGCGCACGCTGGTGAACAACTCGAACGCGTCGAAGGTGATACGCAACTCGCTCACCGTCGTGGTGGTGCCGCGCGTCAACGTCGACGGCTTCGACGGCGAGATGCCCGACGGCACGCCGCTCACCGACACCAACGGCAACCAGGTGCCCTGGCGGCAGAACTACGACCCGCGCTTCACCGTCAATCCGCTGCCGGCCTTCTACCAGCGCGGCCGCGGCTACGACATTAATCGGTATCACGCCTTCCGGCCCGAGTGCCCGCTCGACAATCCGAACTATCCGAACCTCACCACCGGCGTCACCAGTTGCGAGACCAAGGACATCGACAGCACCGGGCCGTACCTGGTGTCCGAAGGCAACCCGGTGCCCGAGGCGAAGAACGTCCGCTGGATCAACGACCAGTTCAAGCCGGTGGTGGCGCTCGACATGCACCACCAGGGCGACCGTGTGCACGACGGCCGGCTGGTGACCGCCTCCACGCTCTACCCCACCGCAGACGGCACCGCGGCACGGCTGCAGGAAGTAGACCCGACGGCCCTGGCGCGCTTCAATGCCGGCAAAACCATGGCCAAGCGGGTGGTGGTGATCATTGCGGAGACCCTGGCCCAGTACCCGTATGCCAATCTGAGCCGCTACCCCGGTGGCACGGAGCCCGGCATTTCTCGCAACGCCTATGGCCTGCTCGGCTCAGGTTCGGTGCTGCTGGAGCTGCGCGGCGGCATCGGCACCAAGTCGGGCGGCTACATCCAGAAGATCGGCTACCACGCCTCGATGGCGATCGTGGAGCAGCTGGCAAAGGACCCCACGCTGGGTGGCTTCAGCCCCGACATGGCCGACGTGCTGGTCGTGCCGGCCAATGGCCAGCCGCCTGCCACCGGCCCCGGCGAAGCGGACGAAGACGACCCCGATCACCTGGGCAACTGAGCCCCCTGCGGCCGCCCCACGGAACTACGGCTGCCGCCTCTCCTCGCTGCGCAGCAGTTCGGAACTGTCTTGGGGGGCCAAAGATGAGTCGTTTCAGGAAAGCTGCCGAAAAAGTCCGGGCAACCGGTGTACTCGAACGCTTGATAGCCCTGAGAGATCGCACTCTGTCTTTCTCACAATTCGGCGAAGATGTTCATATAGCCTCATTCCTGGATCGGTTGAAGCACGACCGTGGCATTGTCGTCAGGCCTGGCTGGATCGTAGATGTGGGTTCGTTTCGACCCATAAAATTTTCGAACACTTATCTGTTCTACAGGCGCGGTTGGCGCTGCATCAACATCGACCCGACCCCCGGCACCAAACGCCTGTTCGATCGCGTACGGCCAAAAGACATCAATCTTCAAGTCGCCATAGGCCCGGAGCGCGGCAGAGCGAACTTCTACGTTTTCGACCAGCCGTCCGTCTGGAACACCATGGATAAAGAGGCCGCCGATGACGCGGCAGCCAAGCTCCAGATCCAGCCGAAAGTATTTTCGACCGACGTCCTTCGCCTCGAAGACGTACTGAACAATCATCTTGGCGATCAGCCCCTGGAGATGCTTCTGGTCGACGCAGAAGGGTACGACATCGAGATCTTGAAGTCCCATGACTTCAAGCGTTGGGCCCCTCGCCTCATCCTTATCGAGGTCCACGGGATAGAGGCCAGCACCCTGAACACCAATCCAGTGCTCCAATATCTTGAAGAACGCGCTTACCAGCTCCATTCGTGGATCAACCCGAGTCTCCTGTTCGTGAGAGGTGACTCGACGCTGCCGCAGAAAGATCACGCAAGGTCGAATTAGCCGGCGTTCGTAGACGTGCGAACTACGGCTGCCGCAGGATCTTCTCCATCTTCTTGCCCTTCGCGAGTTCATCGATGAGCTTGTCCAGGTAGCGGATCTTCTGCATGAGCGGATCGTCGACTTCTTCGACGCGAACACCACAGACGACGCCCTTGATCAGCGAGCTGTTCGGATTCATGGCCGGGGCCTGGGCAAAGAAGGTGGCGAAATCGTTCTGCTGTTCGATCTGCCGCTGCAGGCCCGCCTGGTCGTAGCCGGTCAGCCAGCAAACGATTCGATCCACCTCCTCTTTCGTACGGTTCTTGCGCTCGGCCTTTTGAACGTACATCGGGTACACCTTTGCAAACGGTGTCTTGAAGATCTGATGCTGCTGCGGCATGAACACGACTCCGGGAGTTGCGGCTTCGACTTGCGTAGGGCACACGGTGCGCGACTGGAATGCCACCGATGCAGCCGCGCGGCTACATCAGCGGCGTCCAGCCCGAAGGATTCTCTTCCTCTTCCAGCGCTTCGCGACGCGGACCGAGCTCGTGCGTCTCATAGAGCCTGCGAAGCGCGTTCACGCCCTCCTGCAACGCATGCTCATAGCTGTCAGTCCCGCGAGGCGCCGAGTTGATGAGGTAAAACTCGCCGTCGGGTCCTTGCGATTCCAGCAGGACCCAATAGAAATGACCCGGATCGGGCTCGTCGACGGTGACTGCAATGGATCGAAGAAAACGTGGCATGTTGCTTGGATTGAGTGTTGAGCAAGCGCTGCCGACCGAAATGCAGTCGACGGGTGCGCACTCTCGATGCAATGGGAGCGGCCAGCCGCTCCGGGGAGCTCAGCTGCTTCTCTGCGCCTTGCCCCACCCGGAGAACATTCGGCCGAGAAGGCTCCGTACCGGCACATCGTCGAGCTTCGCGCCGCTGCCGGTGCGCCGCGCTTCGCCCACGGGCTCGGCAAAGGCAGCCTCGCGCGACGCGAGCTGGCCCAGGTTCTCGAAGACATAGCGCGGCGGCGCGGTGCGGAAGCCGAGGGTCCGTTCCGCCAGCTGGATCACGCGCATGGCCTGCAGCGAATCGCCGCCGAGGTCGAAGAAGTTGTCGCTGGGCCGGATGTCCGACGTGTCGATCTTGAGCACGTCGGCCCAGAGCTGCGCCAGCTGCAGCTGCCCGGGGGCAAGCGCGACAGGGGGTGACGCGGACGCGGCCAGGCCCAACGCAGGCTCGGCGCGCTCGCGAGACGGCGGCTCGGCCGCTTCGCCGCGCGACAGGTGCACGAGCTGCGCGGCTTCCGCCGAATCGCCGCCGGCGACCAAGGCGGCCAGGCTCTCTTGCGGGTGCTCGGCCACGCGCCGCAGCAACTCCACGTAACGGTCCCGCAGGGCAAACGCGGTTTCGCGCCGGTAGATGTCGGCGTTGTAGGTAAGGCCGCCCTCCAGGCCGGTGGACCCCTCGGTCAGCCACAGGCCGAGGTCCTCCGTGGCGCCGCGCTGCGAGACCTGGACCTGGCGAAGCTGCAGCGGGCCCAGGCTCTGCGCCCGCTCGCGCGTGTCCTCGAAGGAGAACAGCACCTGGTACAGGCCGACGCCCTTGGCACGCGCGGAAAATTCCGGCTCGCCCGCGAAGCGCTCGAACGGAACCTGCTGGTTGTCGAGCGCCGAAACCACTTGCTGTTTCAGCGACCGCATGAACTGGCCCAGCGTCTGCTGGAGATCGAATGCGACGGGGAGCGGCAGCAGGTTGCCGAACATGCCCATCACCGGCTCGGTCTCGGGGATCTGGCGGCCGCGCACGGGCGTGGCGACGACCAGCGAACGCGCATCGGCCACGCTGCCCAGCAGGAGCACGTACACGCCGAGCGTGAGCATGTTCAGCGTGACGTCGTGGCTGCGCGCCACGGCGTGCAGCTGCTGCGTCAGCTCGCTGTCGACGGCCATCCAGTAGGTGTGGCCCTGGCCGGTCATGCCTGCGCCGCGCGGCCGGTCGGTGGGCAAGGCCTTGGGCGGCGGGGCATCGGCAAAGCGCTTCTTCCAGAAGCTCAGCTGTTCCTCGAACTGCGGCGAGGCCAGCCAGTCGAGGTACCACTCGGCATAGTCGCCGTGCGTCACGGCCAGTTCGGGCAGCGCGTGCGGCAGGCCGCTCAGCCTGGCCTGATAGACGGCCGATAGTTCGTTGATGAGCAGGTCGACCGAAGCGCCATCCCACACCAGGCGGTGCGGCACGAAGACGAAGACATGGTCGTCTTCGCCCATGCGGATCAGGGCGGCGTTGAAGAGCGGCGCACGATGGATGTCGATCAGCTGGTCCGCCACCCCCTGCAGCTTCTCGACGAGTTCCGGCTCGCGCTGGTCGGCAGGGAGGTCGCCCAGGTCGATGCGCATCAGCTCGACGGGCGCGTCGGCGGCGATCGATGCGGTGAACTCGCCGGTCTTCGGATCTCGTATGAACGATGTGCGCAGCACGGGCTGGCGTTGCACGACCTCGCGCAGCGCGTCATGAAAGACCTTCGCGTCCAGCGGGCCCGTCAGCCGGTGGGCCGAGGGCGTGTTGTAGACGGACCGGCCGGGATGCAGTTCCTCGAGAAACAGGATGCGTTCCTGCATCGGCGTGAGCGGTGCGGTGCTGCGCCCGGCGCAGCGGGGAATGTGCTCGACCGGTGCGACGCCGCTGGCCTGCAGTTCGCCCAAGGCCGCCGACAGGCGCTCGGCCGTCGGCGCCGCGAAGAGCGTGCGCAGCGGCACGGTGACGCCGAACTCGCGCGTCAGCCGCGTGGCCAGGCGCGAGGCCAGGAGCGAATGGCCGCCCAGCGCGAAGAAGTCGTCTCGGATGCCCAGGCCCGGCAGGCTCAGCACCTGCTCCATGGCCGCGAGCACGATGCGCTCGCGCTCGTCGCGCGGTGCGGCGGTGTGCGCGAGCTCGGCGGCTTGCGCGGCACCGAAAGAAGACGCGCCGGGCGCGGGCAAGGCCTTCCTGTCGATCTTGCCGTTGGGCAGCCGCGGGAGCTCGTCGAGCACGACGAAGTGCTGCGGCAGCATGTACTTCGGAAGCCGCGCGCTCAGCGCCTGCTTGACGCCCGAAGTGTCGACCTGCGCGCCGGATGCCGCAATGAGATACGCGACCAGGCGCACGTCGCCCGGCTGGTCCTCGCGCGCGACGACGACGCTGGCGCCCACGCCGGGGACATCGTTGCAGCAGGCCTCGATCTCCCCGGGCTCGATGCGGTAGCCGCGCACCTTGACCTGGTGGTCGAGGCGGCCCTGGTGTTCCAGCAGGCCATCGTTGCGCCAGCGGCCGCGGTCGCCGCTGCGGTAAAGCCGGCCGCCGGTGCTCGAAGCGGGGTCGGGAACGAAGAACTGCTGCGTCAGCTCGGGACGGTCGAAGTAGCCGATGGCCAGACCGGCGCCGCCGATGCAGATTTCGCCGGGCACGCCGACGGGGCATCGCTGGCCCTGGGCATCGATGATCCAGACGCTGGTGTTCGCGATGGGCCGGCCGATGGAGATGCCGTTGCGCGCGAGCTGCGCAGGGTCCACGCGCCATGCGGTCGAGTACACCGTGGTTTCGGTGGGCCCGTACATGTTCCAGAGCTCGCCGCAGCGCGCGCTGAGCGCCAGGGCCAGGTCGCGGGGCAGGGGCTCGCCGCCGGTGATGGCCTTCAGCCCGGGCCCGCCTTGCCATTGCGCATCGAGCAGCAGGCGCCAGGCGGTGGGCGTGCCCTGCAGCACGGTGACCTGCTCGCGCTCGATGAGCTGGCGGAAGGCCTGGCCGTCCTTGGCCGTCTCGCGCGAGACCAGCACGATTTCCGCGCCGGTCTCCAACGGGAGGATCAGCTCCATCACCGCGATGTCGAAGCTCAGCGTGGTCGCCGCCGCGACGCGGTCCTCGGGCCCGATGCGCAGCGTCTCGCGCATGCTCTGGAGCAGGTTGGCCACCGCAGCGTGCGCGATGCCCACGCCCTTGGGCTTGCCGGTCGAGCCGGAGGTGTAGATGAGGATCGCCATGTCGCCGGGCTGCGCGTCCCGCGGGCCGGGGTGCAGCGGCGTGGCCGGGGCGTCCAGCCATTCGAGGTCCTTGTCCAGCCAGAGCACCTGCGCATCGCCGTCCTCGCACCAGGCGCTCGGCGCGTGGGCGATGCCGGACGTGGTGATCAGCAGGCCGAGCCGCGCATCCTCTGCCTGGTAGTCGAGGCGCGCCTTCGGGAAATCCGGGTCCAGCGGCACGTAGGCTGCGCCGCACTTGAGCACCGCCAGCAGGGCGACCAGCATGTCCGCGTTCCGCTCGAGGCACAGGCCGACGCGTTCGCCGCGCCCCATGCCGCGAGCGCGCAAGGCGTGGGCCAGCCGGTTGGCGCGCGCGTCCAGTTCGAAGTAGGTCCACTGCCGGCCATCGTGCCGCAGCGCGGTGCGATCGGGCTGCGCCACCGCCGTCTGCTCGAAGCCTGCATGGACGAGGCCGCCGCGCGAGAGCGGGGTGGGTGCCGGCTGAAGGGCAAGAAGGCGGGCTTCTTCGGTGGCATCGACAAGGTCGACGCCGCCGAGCGCCACGCCGGGTTCGCGCACGGCGGCCCTCAGCAGACCTTCGTACATGCCCATCCAGCGGACGATGGTCTCCTCGTCGAACAGGTCGACGTTGTATTGCACTTCCCACTGCATGCCGCCGGCGACGGGCGTGAGGTTGAGGAAGAGCTCGAAGTTCTCGTACGCGCGCGGGATGCTGCGCAGCTGCGCCTGCAGGCCCGGGAACTCGCCGGCGGCGCGCTCGGTGCTGGCATCGACGTTGAAGAGCACGCTCACCAGCGGCAGGCGGCTCGGGTCGCGCGGCACCAGCAGCTTCTTGAGGAGCGTGCCGTAGGTGAGGTTCTGATGCTCGAAGGCATCGAGCAGCAGGCCGCGGCTTTGGCTCGCCAGCTCCGCCAGCCGCGTCTCGGCGTTCACCGAAACCCGCAGCGGCAGGAGGTTGGCGCAATGCCCGACGAGTCGGGGCATGTCGCTGGCGAGCTGGCCGGCGGCGGCGATGCCGATGACCAGGTCGTCCTGTCCGGTGAGGCGATGCAGCAGGCCGGCGAAGGCGCCGAAGAGCGCGGCGTAGAGGCTGGCGCTCGATCCGGCGGCCAGCTTGCGAACGCCGTCGACGAGCTCGGCGTCGAGCAGGCCATCCATCCGGCGCGATTCGAAAGTCCGCACCGCGGGGCGCGGCCGGTCGAGAGGCAATTCGAGCACCGGCGCAGTGCCGCCGGCGAAGCGGCCCAGCCAGTAGTCGATGTGGGCCTGCATGCGCGGGCTGGCCGTTTCGTCGGCTTCCCATTGCGCATAGTCCGCGTAGTGAGGCGCCGGCTCCGGCAGTGGGCGCAGGCCCCGCTCGTGCGCGTAGAGCTCGCCGAGCTCTGTGCAGATCACGCTCAGGGACCAGCCGTCGCACACGGCATGGTGGGCGCTGATGAGGAGCGTGTGGTCTTCCGGCCCGGTGCGGTAGAGCGTTGCGCGGAAGAGCGGGCCCTGCTCCAGGATGAAGCGTTCGCGGACCGCCGCGTCGAAGGCCTTGGACAGCAGGCGCTGCTGTCCCGCCGCATCGGCATGCGAGAGGTCGATGCGTTGCAGCACGGAGCCGGGAGGTGGCGCAATGAAGAGCTGCGTGCCGTCGGGCGAGAAGGTCGCGCGAAGGCTGTCGTGGCGTTCCACCAGGCGCACCATCGCGCGCTGCAGTGCGGCTTCGTCCAGCGCACCGGCGAGCCGCAACGCGCTGGCTTCGTTGTAAGCCAGCCCTGCTTCCTCGCTCAGGCGATCGCCAAGCCAGACTTCGCGCTGCGCCTCCGTGGTGGGGATGATCGTCTCGAGCTCGCCGAACGCGAAAGGATCGAAATCGTCGGAGTCCGGCTCGTCAGTGTCCTGACGGCCGGCTGTGGGGGGACCGCCGGACCGGAATTCGCCTGCCGGAGCGGTGTAAGAGTTTGAAAGACTCCGCATTGTTTGCAGCATTACTGCTGAGCTGCCCCTTTTATGTCAGACAGCGTCGCGTGGGCCTGAAGGGCGCCGGGCCGCCCAACCCCCGCCCGCAGCCGCCGCACTGTGCGCGGTCCCGCTTGCAGTCGCTCGACTGCCGTCGTGCTGGATGCCGGCTCGAGGTCATGAGGCACTACCAGCACATCGCTGCCGCTGCCGCGGTCGAGCACGCGTTGGGCAACGCTTCCGAAGATGAAGTCCGACAGGGCCGATGCGGGATGCTTGCCCACGACGACCAGCTCGGCGCCGCTGCGCTGCTGTTGCACGAGCACTTGTCGTGCCGGGTCCCCGTGCCCGATGGCGGAGAGCACGCGATTGCGGCGCGCGTCGTAGGAGTCGGTCAGCCAGAACATCCGGTCCTGCGCATAGCGCCGGCACTGGTCCCGGTAGACCTTGATGGCCTGCTCCGAGACCTCGGCATAGCGAAGCTTGCCCTCGTTGGCGGTGCTGATGGCATGGAACAGCTCCACGTCGGCGTGCTGATTGAGCGCGAAGCCGAGGTCTACCAGCCGGCGCGATGCGTCCGAGAAGTCGACCGCCACGACCAGGCTGCGATAAGGTGCATGGGCCGGACGCCGCACGACGAGAACCGGCCGCCGGCACTGACGGAGCACGGCTTCGACGGGCTGGCCCGTCAGGAAGGCGCGAACACCGCGAACCCGGGCGGTACCCCACACCAACAGGTCGGCACTGCGCGCGGATGCCAGGACGTCATCCGGCGAAAAGGCGATCTGGTTCAGCGCGCGCACGCGAATCCCGTGGCGCTGCTGAAGTTGCAGCGCATGGTGCGCCAGCCGGCATGCCGCATCGGGCGGCGGCGGCTCTCCGGGATACGCCACGCAAAGGAGCTTGAGCGCTGCACGGTGTTCCGCGCAGAGGTGCCCCGCGCGGGCGAGGGCGTAGTCGCCTTGCCTGGAAAAATCGGTGACGGCGAGGATGGAGTGAGGAGTCATGGCAGATCGCTCGGAATGGCTGGCGCCCGCCGCGGGCATCGACGGCGTCGACGGCCACGCGGCTGCGGGGTGTCAAGAAAGGGGCTCGCGTTCGAGCAGCGGGCGTGGCCGACTACGTCGAGTCGTCGCCTCGGCCGGACGTGTTCAAACGCGGTCGCTGGCGCGCGGGGCTGGGTGCCCGGCGGTGGATGGTTGCGCTAAGGGGAGGAGCGGACCGCCGGGCTCAGGAGAGTGCGGGCGTCGATTGCCGACGCGCCTTCTTTGCGACCGCACGTGCGTAGGTCGCAGCGAGGAGCAGTGCGGCCAATGCAAGGTGGGTGCAAACAAGGGTGGTGGTCATGCGACCGAGTCTAGGCAGAGAGTCCTGCAGTGGCAACCAATGGCCTCAAGCTTCTTGCCAGATTGAATGTAGGCCTGCACTGTCGCGGGGCACAGCCGCCCCCCTTCACCCTGACGGGACCATCGACGCTGTGCTTCGAGGCATGGCGGTCGGAACCTTGGTTCTCCCAGCTTTCAACCAAGGAGACTTCGATGGCCGAACAGAATGACCCCAAGGAAAAGACAGCCGCCACTGGCGTTGGCGCGGTAGTGGGCGGCGCCGCAGGTGGAGTGGCAGGAGGTGCAGCTGCAGGCGCGGCTGTCGGCGGCATGACCGGTCCCGTCGGCGCTGCTGTCGGGGCAGCAGTGGGCGCGGTGGCTGGAGCGGTCGCCGGCCGCATGGCCAAGGCCGATCCGGAGGCGGAAGACGCGTACTGGCGCGACAACTACACCGGGCGCCCCTACGTCGATCAGGGATCGAGCTACGACGACTATTCGCCGGCGTACCGCTACGGCGTCGATGCGTATTCGCGCTATCCCAACCGCAGCTTCGACGAGGTCGAGCCGGAATTGAGCCGCGACTGGGGCACTTCGCGCGGCCGCTCTTCGCTCGAATGGGAGCGCGCCAAGCACGCGACGCGCGATGCCTGGCAACGCGTCAGCGACAAGGTCGAACGTGCAGTTCCCGGCGACTCCGATCGTGATGGGCGCTGAGTCATCGCGTAGTTAAAAAAGGCGGCCCGCAAGGGCCGCTTTTTCATCCCGGCCCTTCGCGCCGCAGGCTGTTGCCCAATGCCGTCTTGCGCAGGATCACCGCGAAGGACTGCACCGCCGCCGGCTTGCTCTCCCCCAGCCGCCACAGGATGCCGGGCGTCCTCACCGGCGTCGGGCTCTCCAGCGGGATCATCTTCAGCCCCGCCATCGCCTCGGGTACGGCGTTGATCGCCACGATCGAGCCGATCATCGTGCGCGCCACCAGCGCGAGCATCGGCGCGACGGTCGACATCTCGGCCACCACCGTCGGCTCGGCGCCGCAGGCGTGGAAGCACTCGTCGAGCATGGTGCGCGTCGAAAAGCTGGAGGCCACGAGCACCAGGTCCTGCCGGTGCAGCTCCACCATGCGGATGCGCTTGCGGTGCGCGAGCGGATGGGCGGTGGACACCACCAGCACCATCTCCTCGTTGTAGAGCGGCTCGAACCACAGGCCGGTCGGGTCCTGCGGCCGGTAGGAGATGCCGAGGTCGAGCTCGCCGGCCGCGAGCCGCTTGGCAATCACCTCGGCCGCCAGCTCCTCGACGCTGATGCGCACCGTGGGATGCCGCGCGAGAAACTGCGCGACGCACTCGGGGATGAGGCCGATGTTGAAGGTGTGCGTGGCGCCGATGCGCACTTTGCCGGTGAGGTTGCCGGCGCCGGGCTTCAGCAGCGCCACGCCCTGGTCCACCTCCTTCAGGGCGCGCGAGGCAAAGCCGCGCAGCAGCTCGCCGGCCTCGGTGGTCACCACCTTCTTGCCGATGCGCTCGAAGAGGGGCTGGCCCAGCTCCTCCTCGAGCTGCTTGATCTGGTGCGACAGGGTCGACTGGGTCACGTGCACGCGCTCGGCGGCCCGCGTGAAGCTCAGGCAATCGGCCAGGGCGACGAAATAGCGTAGATGCCGCATCTCCATGAAAACCCCTGCGAATGATCGATGCCGTCGATGATATCCATGGAAATTCATCATTTGTCGCGGCCTCCTGCGCGGCCTATCGTCCGGCCATATACAGGAGACAAGGCGATGGCCGACTACAACCAGGACAGCATCACGCAGGACGTGCTCGACGCCTTCGCGAAGACGCCCGATCCGCGGCTACGCCAGCTCATGACCACGCTGGTGAAGCACATCCATGCCTACGCGCGCGAGGTGGACCTGAAGCCCGGGGAATGGCTCGCGGCGATGAAGTTCCTCGAGGCGACCGGGCAGATCTCGACCGACAAGCGGCCCGAGTTCATCCTGCTGTCGGACACGCTGGGCCTGTCGATGATGGTGGTGGCGCTGGACCAGGCGCGCGCCAGCGGCGGTGCGCAGGGCGCGACCGAGGCGACGGAGGCCACGGTCGAAGGCCCGTTCTACTGGGCCGGTGCGCCCGACATGCCGCTGGGCGCCGACATCAGCGGCAGCGCGCGCGGCGAGCCCACCTTCTACATGGGCCGCGTGACCGACGTGCACGGCAAGCCGCTGGAAGGCGCGGTGCTCGACGTGTGGTCGGGCGACGGCGAAGGCAAGTACGACGTGCAGCTGAGCAGCGAGCCCACCATGGCCGCGCGCGGCCGCTTCCGAACCGATGCGCAGGGGCGCTACTGGTTCTGGTCGATTCGGCCGGCCTACTACCCCATCCCCGACGACGGGCCGGTGGGGCAGATGATGCATGCCACCAAGCGCAGCATCTTCCGGCCGGGCCACATCCATCTCATGGTCTCGGCGCCGGGCCATGTGACGCTGACGACGCAGGTCTTCGTCGGCGGCAGCCCGTACATCGACCAGGACGCGGTGTTCGGCAAGCGCGACAGCCTGGTGGTCGACTTCGAGAAGCACGCGCCGGGCAAGGCGGTGGACGGGCGCGAGATGCAGGTGCCCTACTACTCCGCGAGCTTCGACGTCAGGCTTGCACCCGCGGCCTGAGTCCCTTTTCTCTTTTTTGCAAGGACCCTCATGAAGATCGGCAAGGCCACCGTGCCGCGCACGGCCATCTGCACCTCGGACGAACACACCATCGTGATCCGCGGGCGCGACCTGTCGAAGGAGCTGATCGGCAAGATCTCCTTCGTCGACCACTTCTTCCTGCTGCTGACCGGCCAGATGCCGACGGCGGGCCAGGCCGCGGTGCTGAACGCGACGCTGGTGGCGATTGCCGAGCACGGGCTGGTGCCCAGCGTGCAGGCCGCGCGCATGACCTTTGCCGCGGCACCCGATGCGATGCAGGGCGCGGTGGCGGCAGGCATCCTGGGCTGCGGCTCGGTGGTGCTGGGCTCGTCGGAGACGGCGGGGCGCATGTACGTGGAGATCGATGCCAAGGCGCAGGCCGGCACCGCGCTGGACGAGGCCGCGCTTTCGGTGATGCAGGCCTGGCGCGCGGCCGGGCGCTCCATTCCCGGCTACGGCCATCCGCTGCACAAGGAGCGCGACGAGCGCGTGGGCGCGCTGTTCGACGCGGCCAAGGCAGCGGGCACGAGCCTGCGCTTCGTGGAGATCGCGGAGGCCTGCGAAAGGCTCCTGCCCGACCTGCTGGGCAAGCCGCTCAAGCTGAACGTATCGGGCGCAATCCCCTCGGTGCTGCTGGGCGCGGGCTTCCCGGTCGAAGGCCTCAAGGGCGTGCCGATGCTGGCGCGCACCGCGGGGCTGATCGCGCACATGGTGGAAGAGATTCGCCAACCCATCGGCTTCGCGCTGTCGTACCAGGCGACGCGCGAGATGGAATACGACGGCGACGTGCCCGCGGGCTTCGGGAAGCACGCATGATCCCTGTGCTGCAAGGCCTCAAGGTCATCGAGCAGGGCACCTTCATCACGGGGCCGGCCGCCGGCATGCTGCTGGGCGACCTGGGCGCCGATGTGATCAAGGTGGAGCAGCCGGGCACGGGCGACCCCTTCCGCGCCTTCAAGAACGGCCTGTACAGCCCGCACTACCAGACCTACAACCGCAACAAGCGCAGCATCACGCTCGACACCAAGAGCAGCGAAGACCGCGAGGTGCTGGACGCGCTGATCGCCGATGCGGACGTGTACATCCAGAACTTCCGCCCCGGCGTGGCGGAGAAGCTGGGCGTGGGCGCCGAGCGGCTGCAGGCACTGAACCCGAAGCTCGTCTACGTGGCGATCAGCGGCTTCGGCTCGACGGGCCCGGCCGCCAACCGGCCGGCCTACGACACGGTGGCGCAGGCGGCCAGCGGCTTTCTCAACCTGCTGGTGAATCCCGAAAACCCGCGGGTGGTGGGGCCGGCCATCGCCGATTCGCTGACCGGCTTCTACGCGGCCTACGGCGTGCTGGGCGCGCTTTACGAGCGCAGCCGCACCGGCATCGGCCGCAAGGTCGAGGTGTCGATGCTGGAGGCGATGGCGCATTTCAACCTCGATGCCTTCACGCACTTCTTCCAGGTCGACGAGGTGATGGGGCCGTACAGCCGGCCGAGCGTGTCGCAGTCGTACGTGCTGCGCTGCGCGGACGACAAGTGGATCGCGCTGCACATGTCCTCGCCGGAGAAGTTCTGGCGCGGGCTGGCGGTGGCCATCGAGCAGCCCGACATCTTCGAAGACCCGCGCTTCGCCACCCGCGACGCGCGCATCGAGAACCAGGAGGCGCTGATCGCGCTGCTGGGCGCGCGCTTCGCCACGCAGACGCGCGACGAATGGTGCCGCCGCCTGCAGCGCGAGGACGTGCCCAACGCGCCGATGTACGACACCAGCGAGGCGTTGGAGGACCCGCAGGCCAAGCACCTGCAGCTGATGACCTCGGCCGAGCATCCGGTGATGGGGCTCTTTCGCACGGTGCGCTCGCCGGTGAGCTTCGATGGCGAGCGCGCGCTGCAGGTGCGGCCGCCGCCCATGCTGGGCGAGCACAACGACGAGATACGCGCGGCACTGAAGCGCAAATAGCGCAGACAGCCCGACACAGACAAAAGACAACGGAGACAAGCAATGACGATGAACACAAGCCTGCGCAAGCTGCTCGCCGCGGGCGTGATGCTCGCCGCCGCGGTGATGCAGATGCAGGCACAGGCGCAGGACAAGGGGGGCGCGGTCAAGATGGTCGTGCCCTTCGGCGCCGGCACCACCACCGACACGGTGGCGCGCGTGGTCGGCGAGGCGCTGGGCAAGGCGCTGCAGCAGCCGGTGATCGTCGACAACCGCGCGGGCGCGGGCGGCTCCACCGGCAGCGACATGGTCGCCAAGTCGGCGCCCGACGGACGCACGCTGGTGATGGGCACGGTGGGCACGCACGCGATCAACGCCGCGCTCTTCAGCAAGCTGCCCTACGACCCGATGCGCGACTTCGCGCCGGTGGCCTTCATCGGCTACACGCCGACGCTGCTGGTGGTGGCGGCGGATTCGCCGATCAAGTCGCTCAAGGACCTGGCGCAGGCCGCCGCCAAGCCGCAGGGCGTGACCTTCGCGTCGGCCGGCAATGGCACCTCGGGCCATCTCGCGGGCGAGCTGCTGGCGCAGCGGCTGGGCGGCAAGATGATCCACGTGCCCTTCAAGGAAGGCGCGATGGCGCTGACGGGCGTGATCGCATCGCAGGTCGACTTCATGTTCTATCACCCGGCCGCGGTGATGCCGCAGGTCAAGGCCGGCAAGCTGCGCGCGCTGGGCGCGAGCGGTGCGGTGCGCAGCGCGGCAGCGCCGAACGTGCCGACGGTGATGGAGCAAGGCATTGCCGACTTCGACCTGGTCGCATGGTTCATGCTGTACGCGCCCGCCGCCACGCCGGCCGCGACGCTGGCGCAACTGCGCACCGCCGGCGCCACCGCGCTCGCGCAGCCCGAGGTAATGACCAAGCTGCGCGAGCAGGGCATCGAGTCGCGCCCGATGAAGCCCGAGGAAATGCAGCCCTTCAACAAGTCCGAGCTGGGCAAGTGGGCCGGGCTGGTGAAGCGCTCGGGCGCACAGGTGGACTGACGGCTTTTTGTTCGTTTCGCTCACAAGAACTGATAGGAGACAGGAACCATGAAGACGCAGCAGAACCTTCGAGGCATCGGGCGGCGCGCCGCCTTGGGCGCCATCGGGCTGGCCGCGGCCGGCTTCGCGCTGGCGCAGCAGCCCACGGGCCAGCCGATCCGCATCGGCAGCACGCTGGCGTTGACCGGCCCGCTCTCGGCCACGGCGCAGATCCACAAGCTGGTGGGCGAGATCTACGTCGAGCAGCTCAACAAGCGCGGCGGCCTGCTGGGCCGGCCGGTGGAGTGGGTGGTGAAGGACGACCAGTCCAAGCCCGACCTGGCGCGCACGCTGTACGAGCAGCTGGTGACCGCCGACAAGGTCGACCTGCTGATGGGGCCCTACGCGACGGGCGCGATCCTCTCGGCCATGGGCGTGGCGCAGCGCTACAACAAGGTGCTGGTGCACCACACGCTGGGCATCCCGTCGCTGGCCAAGTACGACATGCAGTTCCCGGCATGGTCGATCGGCTCCGACCCGGCCACCACGGTGCCCAACACGCTCTTCGATGCGCTCGCCGCCTCGCCCAAGCCGCCGAAGACGGTGGCGGTGGTCACCAGCAAGTTCCCCTCGATCCAGTTCATGAGCGCGGGCGCGCGCGAGGTGCTCAAGAAGCGCGGGCTGACCGAGGTGCTGTTCCTCGAATGGGATTTCGGCAACCGCGACTTCGGCCCGATCGCCAATCGCGTGAAGGATGCCAAGCCCGACTTCGTGTGGGTCGGCGCGATCGGGCTCGAAGGCAACCTGCTGCTCGATGCGATGAAGAAGATCGACTACCTGCCGCCGCAGCACTTCTACCTGTACCCGGCGCCCGGGCCGCTGCTTGCGTTGCCCGAAGCGAAGAACGCGCTGTCGGCCACCATCTTCGAGGCGCAGCCGCCCTTCACCGCCAACAAGGGCGCGGCGGAATTCGTGAAGCTCTACACCGAGCGCGCGGCCAAGGCGGGCTTCCCCGACACCTCGGTGGAAACGCAGGCCGCGGCCTCGTACACCGCGTGGCAGATCCTGGAGGCGGGCGTGGTCGCCACCAAGAGCCTGGACGACAAGGCCATCGCCACCTGGCTCAAGGCCAACAAGGTCGACACGCTGCAGGGCAAGCTGCGCTTCGACGGCGTCGGCAACTTCGGCGACGACCTGATGCGCATCAAGCAGATCCAGGACGGCAAGTGGGTGGTGGTGTGGCCGAAGGAAGTGACTTCCGGCGGCGCGAAACTCATCACGCCTTGAAATGTCAGGCTTTACGCTGCCCAGCATCTCGCTGCTGTCCCAGTCCATCCTGTCCGGCATCTTCGTCGGTGCGCTCTACGGGCTGATGGGACTGGGGCTCAGCCTCAGCTGGGGCCTGCTGCGCCTGATCAACCTGGCGCATTTCGCCTTCGCCTTCCTGGCGGCCTACCTGTGCTACCAGATGGCGGCGATGGGCATGGACCCGCTGCTGACGCTCTTCATCGTCGTGCCGCTGTTCTTCGCGCTGGGCGCGGGGCTGCACTGGGTGATGGCGCGCTTCGCGGTGACGCCCTTCAACTCGCTGCTGCTGACCTTCGGGCTCACGGGCATCGCCGAGAGCGTGATCCAGTCCATCTGGACCGCGGACTTTCGCAAGCTCGAGTCGCACTACGGCGAGCAGAAGTTCAAGCTCGCGGGCTTGTACATCCCGGTGCCCGAGCTGATCACGCTGGTGATCGCGGTGGCGCTCGCCTTCGCGGTGTGGGGCGTGCTGCGCTACACCGACCTGGGCCGCGCGCTGCGCGCCGCCGCGCAGGACGGGCCGGTGGCTGCGGCCTTCGGGGTGAACGAGAAGGCGCTGGGGCTGCTGCTGGCCGGCACCTGCGCGGCGCTCGCGAGCATCGCGGGCGTGTGCCTGGCGCTGAGCTTCACGCTCACGCCCTCGCAGATGTACGCCTGGGTCGGCGTGGTGTTCGCGGCAGTGATGCTGGGCGGGCTGGGCAGCGCGCTCGGGCCGCTGGTCGCGGGAGTGCTGATCGGCGTGAGCGAGGCGGTGACGATGGCGGTGACGGCGCCTTCGTGGGCGCCGATCGTGTCGTTCACGCTGTTGATCCTGATTCTTCTGTTCAGGCCGGGAAAGGCCGCTTGATGACAAAACAAGGCATCGGACTTCATTCCCCTCCCCTTCGGGGGAGGGCCAGGTTGGGGGCACGCGGCGTATCCACCGCCTCGGACGCAGCTGCCGCCCAGCGCCCCCACCCCAGCCCTCCCCCGAAGGGGGAGGGAGCAGGAAAGCGCACCCCGCTCCTGATCCTCGGCGCGGGCGTGCTGCTCGCCTTCGTCCCGCAGCTCGGCCTGCCCGCCTTCTACGACTCGCTGCTCTACCTGATGCTGCACTGGGTGGTGCTCGCGACCTCGTGGAACATCCTCTCGGGCTACTCGGGCTACTTCTCCTTCGGGCACGGCGCCTTCTTCGGCGCGGGCATCTACACCAGCGCGAACCTGATGGCGCGCTACGACTGGCCCTTCCTCTGGACACTGCCCGCCGCGGCGGGCGTGGCGATGGTGCTGGGCGTGGCGCTGGGCGCGATCGTGTTCCGGGTGAAGGCGGTGCGCGGCGAGCTCTTCGCGCTGCTGACGCTGGCGATCACCTTCGTGATCGGCACCATCGTGGTCAACACGCCGCTGGACGGCGGCAACGGCGTCTCGCTGGCAGCGGTGGCGGTGCCGAAGGTCGGGCCCACGGCCTCGTCCACCTTCTACCTGCTGGCGCTGGCCGCGGCGGTGGCGACGCTGCTGATCGCGTGGGGCATCCAGGTCTCGAAGTTCGGCGCCGGGCTGTTCGCGATCCACGACGACGAGGAAGCGGCCGAGGTGCTGGGCGTGCCGACCTACCGCTACAAGCTGATGGCGCTGGCCGTCTCGTGCGCGCTGGCTGGCGTGGCCGGGGGCATCCATGCGCTCTTCCTGTCGTACGTGACGGCGGGCGAGGTGTTCACCATCACGGTGCCGCTCACGGTGGTGCTGATGAGCGTGCTCGGCGGCACGCGCCACTGGGCCGGGCCTGCCATCGGCGCGGTGGCGATCACCGGGCTGCTCTACAGCTTTACCGCGGCGGACCATGCGATCGCAGGCAAGGCGCTGATCGGCGCGATCCTGATCGCGGCGATCCTGTTCATGCCCGACGGCATCCTGGAGCGGGTGAAGCGGCTGTGGCGGCGCGCGCCGGTGGCCTCGCCCGTCGTGACGCCTGCGCCGGTGGCGACAGTGCTCGGCGCTGCGGCCGTGGCGAGTGCGGCGCCCCAAGGCGAGGTGCTGCTGCGCGTGAAGGGGCTGAGCAAGTCCTTCAAGGGCGTGCGCGCGCTGGCCGGCGTGGACGTCGAAGTGCGGCGCGGCGAGATCCTCGGCCTGCTGGGGCCGAACGGCTCGGGCAAGTCCACCTTCATCAATGTCGTCAGCGGCCACTACACGCCGACCGCCGGGCACATCGAGTTCGAGGGCCGCAGCCTCAACGGCCTGCCGGCGCACCGCATCGCGGGCAGCGGCATCGCGCGCACCTACCAGATCCCGCGCCCCTTCGGCCACCTGAGCGTGCTGCAGAACGTGGCCATCGCCACCATGTTCGGTGGCGCGGTGCGCGATCCGACGGACGCCAACCGCCAGGCGATGCGCTGGCTGGAGTTCACCGGCCTGGAGGCCAAGCGCGACGCCAGGCCAGAAGACCTGAACCTGCACCAGCGCAAGTTCCTGGAGCTGGCGCGCGCGCTGGCCTCGCGCCCGCGGCTGGTGCTGCTCGACGAGGTGCTGTGCGGGCTGACGCCCAGCGAGATCGACGACGCGGTGGCGCTGATCCGTCGCATCCGTGAGCAAGGCTCCACCATCGTCTTCGTCGAGCACGTGATGCGCGCGGTGATGGCGTTGACGGACCGCATCGTGGTCTTCAACCACGGCGAGCTGCTGGCCGAGGGCACGGCGCGCGACGTGATGCAGCGGCCCGAAGTGATGAGCGCCTATCTCGGAAAGGCAGCCCATGCTTGAGGTACACGACCTGCAGGTGGCCTACGGCGCGGCCAACGCGCTGTGGGGTGTGTCGCTGGAGCTGCGCAGCGGCGAGCTGCTGTGCGTGGTCGGGCCCAACGGGGCCGGCAAGACCACGCTGATCGCGACGCTCGCCGGCATGCTGCGCGCGCGCAGCGGGCGCATCGTGTTCGACGGGCAGGACATCACGCGGCTGCCGGCGCACCGCTTCTGCGAGGCCGGCATCGCGCTGGTGCCGGAGGGCCGGCGCCTCTTCACCGGCATGACGGTGCAGGAGAACCTGGAGCTCGGCAGCCTGCTGCCGCAGGCCAAGGCGCAGCGGCAGCAGTCGATGGCGCAGGTGCTCGAGCTGTTTCCGGCGCTCAAGGAGAAGCTCGCGAGCCCGGCGGGCGAGCTCTCGGGCGGCCAGCAGCAGATGGTGGCGATCGCCCGCGCGCTGATGGCGCGGCCGCGCCTGCTGCTGCTGGACGAGCCCTCGCTGGGCCTGTCGCCGCTCATCGTGGCCGACATGTTCGCGGCCATCCGGCGCATCAACGCCGACGGCGTGTCGGTGCTGCTGGTGGAGCAGAACGTCGCGATGGCGATGGAAGTGTCGCAGCGCGCCTATGTGCTGGAGGAAGGCCGCATGGTCGCCGAAGGCCTGCCGCAGGAGCTGCTGGCACGGCCCGAGATCCAGCGCGTGTACCTCGGCGTTTGAATCCTCCATTCGGACCGTTCAATTCCTTTTTCTGGAGAAGCCCATGCTGTTCCCCACCACCATCGTCGGCAGCTTTCCGCAGCCGGACTGGCTGATCGACCGTGCCAAGCTGGCGGGCCGCTTCCCGCCGCGGGTGCGCGCGCGCGAGCTGTGGCGCATTCCGCCGCAGTACCTGGAGGAGGCGCAGAACGACGCGACGCTCATCGCGATCCGCGCGCAGGAAGAGGCCGGCCTGGACATCGTGAGCGACGGCGAGATCCGGCGCGAGAGCTACTCGAACCGCTTCGCGACCGCGCTCGATGGCGTGGACCTGGACAACCCCGGCACGGCGCTGGACCGCTCCGGCCATCCGAACCCGGTGCCGCGCATCGTCGGGCGCATCCGCCGCCGGAACCCGGTGGAGGTGGACGACCTGAAGTTCCTGCGCGCCCACACCGACCGGCAGGTGAAGATCACCGTGCCCGGCCCCTTCACCATGCTGCAGCAGGCGCAGAACGATTTCTACAAGACCGAGGAAGAGGCCGCCATGGACTATGCGGAGGCGGTGAACGCGGAGATCCGCGATCTCTTCGCGGCCGGCGCGGACGTGGTGCAGATCGACGAGCCCTACATGCAGGCGCGGCCGGAGAAGGCGCGGCAGTACGGGCTGGCGGCGCTGAACCGCGCGCTCGATGGCATCACCGGGACGACGGCGGTGCACATCTGCTTCGGCTACGCGGCGATCATCCACGAGCGGCCGAGCGGCTATTCCTTCTTGCCCGAGCTGGCGCAGTGCAGCTGCAGGCAGGTGTCGATCGAGACCGCGCAATCGCACCTGGACTGCTCGGCACTGGCCGCGCTCGACGGCAAGCGGGTGATGGTGGGCTGCATCGATTTGTCGACGCCGGAGGTGGAATCGGTCGGCGCCGTCGTCGATCGCATCCGGCGCGCCCTGCCCTACGTGAAGCCGGAGAACGTGATCCTGGCGCCGGACTGCGGCATGAAGTACTTGCCGCGCGACGCGGCGGTTGGCAAGCTGCAGGCGATGGTCGCGGCGGCAAAGGTGCTGCGCGAAGAGCACGCGGCATAGCAGCTCGCTCGCGCGCGGGACTTGTTCCCTCTCCCTCAGGGAAAGGGAACAAGAGCTCACTCCCTCACCGTCTCGTCCTTCAGCCCGCAGCGGTCCAGCACTCGCCCGATCCATCCGCGCGAATACGCGAGCGCGTGGTAGAGCGCAGTCGCCGCCCTCGCCCAGCGCAGGTACAGGCCCGGCAACCGGATCCAAGTTGCAAGGCGATACAGGCGGCGGCTCCACATCGTGATCGCTGCACGCATCCGATAGACGAGCTTGCGCCGCAATCCGAGCGACGAAGCCGAAGGCGGCACCCGCTTGCGCGGCCGAAGGCCTCGCCGCCGCCAGGTCAGGCGGTAGGCCAGCCCTTCGCGCCGCTGGCGAAAGCCCGCGGCCTGCGTGCGCTGCACGAAGGCCGCGTCGACGCTCTCCAGGCGCAGGCGCTGCTCCGCAACGGCACCATCGATCAGCTCGCGCAACTGAGCCGATCGCACCACCATCACGTTCGTGCCCCGTCCGTCGCTGGAGTAAGGCTCCACCCACGCATCGCCGAAAGCAATGTCGGCGGTCTCCGCCACCACGTCGTCGCAGTAGTTGCACGCGGCATTCTGGAAAAAGCCCGAGCCCCAGTCGCCTTCGGCCAGGTGGAACCAGTCATGCCGCAACGTGCGCCCGTCTCGCAGCGTGAACTGGACCGTGTACCAGTTGGCCGGCCGCTGCGGGTCCTTCACGCGAAAGTCGAGTTGCCGGACGTCTTCCAACCGAACGCCCGCCTGATGGGCGAAGCTCTCCACCATGCGCGCACTCTTCATGTGGCCGCAGAACAGTCCCAGCGTGAAGACCACCCGCTCGCGCACGACCGGGTCCTCGCGGCGCAGCAGCTGGATGGCCTTGATGAAGCAGGGCACGCCGACCACGGCATAGCGGCCCGGCACGGCGCGGATCATCGACAGCACGCCGGACATCTCGACCGGGTAGTAGCGCGACTTGGCGCCGCGGCACACCTCCTCGGGGCTGCGCGAGATGCGGTAGCGGAAGAAGGGCTCGCCGTCGCCGGGCGAATCGCCCTCGCCCACGTGCGCGACGCCATCGACCAGGCCGACGCGCAACAGCTCGGCCGCCACCCAGCTCACCAGCCCTCCTGAGCTGCCCTCGGCGCGGAACTGCCCCTGCGCCGCATGGCCCACGTAGGCGGACTCGAAGCGCCCGACCATCGGATCGACCTGCGGCGCATCGGGGTAGAGCGCCTGCGCGATCGTCGTTTCGTCCGCCGCCGACGGCGAGAAGGGGCAAAGCCGCGCGAACTCGGCCGAGCGGCTCGCAATCCACGCTTCGGGCCCGGCGGGCTTCAGCTCGCCATGGCGATCCAGCATCATCCTTGCGCCGGCAGCGGGAGCGCGGGAGACGCAGGCGCCGCAGCCCACGCAGAGCCCCGCGCGCTGCATGTCGCGCGGACTCACTGGAGTACCTTCGCCTTCGGCTGCGGTGCCATTCGCCTTCAAAGCGGCCGTGCGGCTCATCGCTTCGGCAGCATCACGCCGCATAACGCGGCTCTTCCTCGAGCGGGCTGTCCTGCAGCAGGACCCGGTCCAGGTAGGCCTCCGACACACGACGCCGTTGCTCGAGCCGTCGCGCGATGTCGATCGAGAGCGGCTCGTCCAGGCGAGCGTCGTAGGTCTGCCAGGGACTCTGCTCGCAGACCAGGTGCTCCGAGGTCCCGGCCAGCGCCATCAGCTCGCCGAGCTTGATCGAGCGATAGGCCGAGCGTTCGCAGACGAAAGGCTTCCACTCGCGCAGGGCGAAGACGCAGCCGTGGAAGAAGTTGGTCGCGACCGCGCGCGCCCCGGCCATGAAATGCCTGAAGTCCTCCGGCCCCGCCGAGATCCAGCTGTCATCGGCCCAGGCATTGCGGTAACCGATGCTCACCAGCCTGAGGTCCCTGCGCCTGGCCCAGTCCCGCACGGCATTGGCGAACCATCCGCTGAAGCTGTGGCCATACACAGCCACGTAGGCATCGGCCTGCTCGGTGCGGTTCGCTTCGCGGTGTTCGGCACCCAGGGGGAACTGAAGGCACGGGTCGAGGACGACTTCGGGCTCGATCCCCAACGCGCCGGCGACGATGGCCTGCGAGTTGCCGTCGCGCACCGAGACCAGGTCGAAGCTGGAGAGCCGCTCCGCCCAGGCGCGTGGAAGTCCCTTGCCCGCGGGATAGTTGCCGAAGCTCGCACCGTACGCGGCCAGCCGGCGAGCCCCCACGCGCTCACCGAAGAACAAGGGACAGTTGCCGTACCAGGGGTGGTCCAGGTTCCAGACCTCGTCGCTGCCGACGATCACCAGGTCGTAACCGTCCGTTCCGCGAGGCGAGTCCAGGTCGAAGCCGGGCGAAGAGGGAAGCGCGGCAAGCGCGTCGAAGAAGCGGCGTGTCTTGCTGGCGTAGAGCGAGCGATCCGAGGGATCCGAATGGGAGCGCGCCGGGCACGCCGGGCGGAGTGCGCAGCGCCACTCCGCCATGTCGATGCTGCGGGATCGGTGGTCGAGCAGCACGGCATCGTGGCCGCGACTTCGAAGCGCCTGCAGCAGGCAGCGCGCCTGCCAGTAGGAGCCGTAGTTGATGCAGCGGTGGAAGGTGAGCAGCCCGATCTTCATGGCCCTGGCCGCGGCAATGCACATGCCTGCGCGCCGCTGCCGCCCCAGGGCCTTTTCTGCCCTTCAGGGCTCCTCGCGCTTGCTTCGGCCGATGCGGCTCTTCAATCCCGCGGCGCGCGCTTCGGCCGAATTGAACTCGTGTGCCGTGCCTTTCTCATGCGCCGAACGCCCGCCCTCTCGGGCAATGTCGCGCTGGCGCGCAGGGTCCATGCCCGCAAAGCCGCGCCGGCGCACGCGTGCTGCGCGCAGGATATCGTCGTCGTCGTTCAAAGCCATCAAGACTCCTTTTTGGGTAGCAAGAGGAAGGAAAGCAGCAGCACGCCAAACAATGCTGCCCCCTTCGCCATGGCAAACGACGTGCCACCTCAGGACCTCGTGCCTCGCAGAGAGCCGGGGTGCGCTTGTGGCGAACCCCGCTTCTTTCCTTCACCTGGCTTGCTGCAGTTCTTGCGGCCTCCGCTTCACTTCGGCTTGCGGGTGGATGCGCTCTTCGCCTTCACGGGCGCATCCGGGTCGTCCGGGGCCATGCCGAGCTCGGCACCGGTCGGCGGGTCGCTGGCCGGATCCGAGGTAGTCCGCAGGGCCATGTCGTCGCAGGCTGCCTGCTCGTCCGCGGTCAGCGAGACGGAGGGTTCGCCGCTGCCGCCGTCCACCGCCATCTGCGATTCGGGGTCGCTGCGGTAATCCCAGCGCGGGCCCTGGTTCCAGGGGCCGCGCACCTCGTTGCCCTTGGACATGTCGAAGTACACGCCGGTGAACTCCGGCATGCCCGGCAGCTTGCCCGGCGGGAAGTTCGGCGTGATTGCATAGAGCGCCTTCTCGAACGACTTCTGGTGCGCGATCTCGCGCGTCATCAGGAAGCCCAGCGCCTCCTTCACGCCGGCGTCGTCCGTGCAGGCGATCAGCCGCTCGTAGACGATCTTGGCGCGCGCTTCCGCCGCGATGTTGGAGCGCAGGTCTGCCGTCGGCTCGCCGATGGTGTCGATGTAGGCGGCAGTCCAGGGCACGCCCGCGGAGTTGACCAGCGGCGGGCCGCCGCCATAGAGCACCTGCGTGAGGTGGCTGTCGTTGCCCGCGCCGGTGATGCGCCTGTACATCTCGGCCTCGGTCTCGACGGCCTCGGCGAGCTGGCCCTTGGCGCCCTTGTTGAGCATGCCGACGATGGTGCCGATCACCTCGAGGTGGCTGAGCTCCTCGGTGGCGATGTCGAACAGCATGTCCTTGCGGCCCGGATCGTCCTCGCCGACGGCCTGGGTGAAGTAGCGCATGGCGGCGGCGAGCTCGCCCTGGGGCCCGCCGAACTGCTCGAGCATGAGGTTGGCGAGGCCGGGATTGCACTCGCTCACGCGCACGGTGTATTGAAGTCGCTTGTTGTGAGAGAACATGGAGGCATCCTTCGAAGTGAGGGGTTGGACTGGACGGTGGACCGGACGGCCTTGGTGCCGCGGGAGTGCAATCTGCGTCGGCCCCCGGCCCATCCGTGTAGGCCCCCCGGGTGCGCTCCTGTCTCTTTTCATTGATGAGTTCACGTCGGCCCCGTCGGGCACGCCGCGTGCCGCGCTGCCCCGGCCCCCTCACTCGTTTCGAAGGAGATCGAGATGACGCAAACCGGGATCCTGCGGACGCTTGCGGTGGCCGGCGTTCTTTGTGCCGCGATCGGCGGCGTGCCCGCACAAATGCAGAGCGACACCACCCGCGTCACGGTCGCGCCCGGCGCCCTGTCGCCCGCCGGCAAGCTCCAGCGGGCCGACCGGAACATGCTGCGCGACATCGCGCAGGCCAACATGGCGGAGATCGCCACCGGCAAGCTGGCTCTGGAGAAGTCGCAGGACGGCGAGGTCAGGAAGTTCGCCCAGATGATGGTGGACGACCATTCGGCGGCGCTGAAGGATGTCCAGCAACTGGCCCAGGTCAAGGCCATGACGCTGCCGAGCGAGCCCGACACGAAGCACAAGGCCGCGCTGAAGGCGCTGCAGACCATGGACGGCGCACGCTTCGACCGTCAGTACATGTCGCAGATGGGCGTCGGGGACCACCGCAAGACGCGCGAACTGCTGCAGAAGACCCAGGCCAGTGCCAAGGACGGCGACCTGAAGGCGCTGGCCGGGAAGATGCTCCCCGTGGTCGAGGAGCACCTGGCGCACGCCGAGAAGATGACGAAGAAGTGATGCGGCCCCTGCGCGGCCGGGCGCCGGCGCTTCAGGCCCGCGCCGCGGCGCGCAGCTCGACCGGGTCGATGCGCAGCGCCTGGCGGTACTTGGTCACCGTGCGCCGCGCGATGCGGAAGCCCTGGTCCGTCAGGCGGCGCGCGAGTTCGGCATCGCTCAGCGGCGCTCCGCTCGGCTCCGCCGCGATGAGTTCACCCACGAGTTGCCGCAGCGCCGTCGGCGCGCTCGCGCCGCGGTGGGCGTGCTGCATTCCGCGCGAGAAGAAGTACCTCAGCTCGAAGACGCCGGCCGGCGTCGCCATGTACTTGTGGTGAACGGCGCGCGAGACGGTGGAGGGGTGCACGCCCACCGCGTCGGCGATCTCGCGCAACCCCAGCGGCTTCATCGCCAGGGGGCCGTAGTCGAAGAAGAGCTTCTGCTTGGTGACGATGGCCTGCGCGACGTCGCGAATGGTGGACACGCGCTGCCCCACGTTCTGTACCGTCCAGCGGGCGTTCTCGAGGCAGCCGCGCAGCTCCGGGCTCGCCGTGGCACTCTGCTGCTCGAACATGCGGGCGTAGGCATGATGGAGCTTCACCCGCGGAACGGTGGCTTCGTTGAGCACGGCCGTCCACACGCCGTGCCGCTTGCGCACGATCACGTCGGGCGTGACGAAAGTCGGCGCCTGCGCATCGAGCCGCCAGCCCGGGCGGGCGTCGAGCTTGCGGATGCGCTCGGCCGCGAGCTTGATCCGCGCCACCGGCTCGCCCAGCGCGAGGGCGATGCGCTGCCAGTTGCGGGCGGCCAGGTCCTCGAGGTGGTCCGCGACGATGCCGCGCACCAGCTCGCGCAGGGGCGCGTCGTCGATGGCGCCCAGTTGCAGCAGCAGGCACTCGGACACGCTGCGTGCAGCGACGCCCGCGGGGTCCAGCGACTGCACGCGGGTGAGCGCCGCTTTCAGCGCGGGCATGAGATCCTCGCCGGGATCGCCGACCAATGCGCCGATCTCCTCGAGCGAGATCCGCAGGTAGCCGTCGTCGTCCAAGGACTCGACCACCGCAGCAGCCAGCAGGCGCTCCTGCGCGTCGAGCCTGAGCACGCCCAGTTGCGCGTGCAGGTGCTCGTGCAGCGACACCGCCGCCGGGATGCGCTGCAGCGCGTCGGCGCTCTCCTCGTGCGACAGGCCCCCGCCTAGCGAGGCCGGGCCGGCGCTCAGCCGGTCGAGGGCCGCCTGCGAAGACCACTCGGCGCCTTCGAAGCCGGCCGAATCCGGGCCCGTCGGCTCTTCCAGTTCCAGAAAGGGATTGGCATCGGCGGCCTCGTGCAGGGCCTGCGCATAGTCGAGCGCGGAGAGCTGCAGCAAGCGGACCGCCTGCTGCAGCCGTGGGGAAAAAGCCAGGGTCTGGATGGGGCGGACCTGCAGGGCGATGGAGCTCATGGTCTTCCTTGTGGGGCCGCGAGTTGCGCAACACCCGTGCCAGGGCAGAACCCAGCCTTTTAGAGTTCTTTTGTTTTCATTTTGGCAAGGGGCGGGTTTCCAGCAGCATCCTTTGCTGTAACTCTTGCGATGTAATCCGGCCCCTGGCCCGCGCCGCTTTGTCCGACACTCGCAGCATGAAACAGACAGCCTTCGCCTCCGCGGCCCGTACCGCATCCTTCGCGGTGCTTGGCCTTGGAGCGGCCGTCGCCGCCGCCGTCTTCGGACGCGCGGCGCGTGTCGAGGACCACATCGCGGCCAAGCCCGAGATCGACCCCGAAACCGAGGCCGAGCTGCAAGCGCTGCGCCAGGCACTCGCGGCCCATGCGGAGGAAGCCAGCCGCCTCGACCACGCATTCCGCACGCCGATCGGGGCGGCGGCGGCAGCGCTGCAACTCCTCGAAACATCCGGTGACGACCCTGAACTCCAGGCGCAGGCCCGGCAGGTCATCGCAAGACAGCTTGGCCGTATGACCGCGCTGACAGAATCCCTGCGCAAAGCCGCACAGCGGCTCAGCAGTCAGGCGTAGACCGCATGGGCAGCGTACGCGCCATGATTCAATCCGGGTTCAGCCTTTCGTGGCATTCACGTTCACGGAAAGTGCAGGGCAAGAGGAGATAGCAAGTTGGGACACGCGCTCATCGTTGAAGACGACGAGGACTCCGGTCGCATGTTGGCCATGCTGGTCAAGCGCGAGGGTCATTCCGTGTCCATCGCCAGGGCGCTGAGCGATGCGCGCCGCTATCTTGCGATGCAGCAGCCCGACCTGCTCCTGCTGGACCTGCACCTGCCCGACGGCAACGGGCTCGACCTGTTCGAAGATGCCGGGCTGCTGTCCGATACCGAGGTGGTGCTCATGACCGGCCAGGCCAGCCTGGAGACCTCCATCCGGGCGCTGCGGCTAGGCGCGGCCGACTACCTGGTGAAGCCCGTCAATCCGCAGCACCTCAAGGGCCTGCTGTCGCGGCTCATCCGCCCGTCCAAGCTGCGCGCGGAGCTGGCGGAGATCACCGAGCACTGGCGCGAGACGGGCCGCTTCGGCCCGCTGATCGGCGCCTCGGAGGCCATGCAGAGCATCTATCGCCAGATCGCGCGGGTCGCGGAGACGGCGGTCAGCGTCTTCATCCACGGCGAGAGCGGCACCGGCAAGGAGCTGGTGGCCAAGGCGGTGCACGACCTCAGCCGGCGGCGCGAGCAGCCCTTTCTTGCCGTCAATTGCGGTGCAATTTCGCCGCACCTGATCGAAAGCGAGATCTTCGGCCACGAGCGCGGCAGCTTTACCGGCGCGGAACGCCAGCACCAGGGCTTCTTCGAGCGGGCGCATGGCGGCACCCTGTTCCTCGACGAGGTGACCGAGATGCCGCTGAACCTGCAGGTGAAGCTGCTGCGGGTGCTGGAGAACGGCACCTTCATGCGCGTGGGCTCCACGCAGCTGCAGCAGACCGACGTGCGCATCATCGCGGCCACCAACCGCGATGCCGCGGAGGCCGTGATGCGTGGCGGGCTGCGCGAAGACCTGCTGTACCGGCTGAACGTGTTCCCGATCTCGCTGCCGCCCCTGCGGGAGCGTGCCGACGACATCCCGCTGCTGGCCCGCAGCTTCCTCGACGACCTGCAGCGCCAGGAGCAGACGACCAAGCGCTTCACGCCCGAGGCCATGGAGCGGCTCAAGGCCTATCCCTGGCCGGGCAACGTAAGGGAGCTGCGCAATGCCGTGCAGCGCGCGTGGGTCATGGCGGCGGGCTCGGAGATCGACGGCGAATGGCTGCCGAAGCTGCCCGGCCCGGAAGCGGCAAGGCCACCCCAGCGGCCAAGTGCCGAGCCGCCGCCCGGGCAGCCGGGGGGCGGCCACCGGGAGCTCAGCATCAGGGTGGGGACGCCGCTGGCGGAGGTGGAGCGGCAGCTCATCCTGGCGACCTTCGAGTACTGTGGCCAGAACAAGGAGCGCACCGCGGCGCTTCTGGGCATCAGCATGAAGACGCTCTACAACCGGCTGAAGGAATACCGGCTCTGAAGAAGGCGGGAACGAACCGGGCATGCCGCTTGCCGGTCCGCGGGCAGGGGACGCGCACCGTTGCGCATCCTTACTCGAACCGAAAGCATTTCATGACGACAGTCTCCGACCACATGACGCGCGGCGTCCGCGCGATGTCGCCGCGAGATACCGCCCAGGCCGCCGCCCAGCTGATGGCCGAGCTCGGCGTGGCCGTGATCCCGGTCTGCGATGCCGGCCGGCTGGTAGGCATGGTCAGCGACCGCGACATCACGGTTCGCGGCGTTGCCCGCGGGCTGCCGCCGGCCCATACGCCGCTGGGCTACCTGATGAGCGCCGAGCTGCTGTGCTGCTACGAGGACGAGTCCGTTGACGACGTGGTCGGCCGGATGCGCCATGCGCGGGTACGCCGCCTGCCGGTGGTCGACCACCGGCGGCGGCTGGTGGGAATGCTGTTGCTGGGGGAGCCGAGCGAGGTTCACGCCTGGTAGCGCCGGCCGGGACGGGTGTCCCGACTTCCCTACGCCGCGTCCCGTTCCTGCAGCAACTGCGCCATCGCGGCGAGCAGCCGATCCGCCTCGATCGGCTTGCTCAGATGCAGGTCGAAGCCACGCTCCAGCAGATTCATGCCTTCCGTCTTGCTGCCCCAGCCGGTAAGCGCGATCACGACCAGCTCCTTGCCCGAGGGCATCGCGCGCAGCCGCTCGGCCAGTTCGATGCCGTTCATGCCCGGCATGCCGATATCCAGCACGGCCACGTCGGGCATCGCGGACCCGGCGGCGACCAGGGCTTCCGCGCCGCTCGCGGCGACCGTCGTCTCGTGCCCCCCGGCTTTCAGCAGCATGGACAGGGTCCACGCGGCGTCCTCGTTGTCATCGACGATCAGCACCCGTGTCCTGCCGAGCTGGACGGGGGCCGCTGCCGGCGGCCGTGACGACGCGGCGGCCGGCGCGCTGCCGAGCGGCAGCCGCACGCGGAAACAGCTGCCCTTCCCCGGGCCCTCGCTTTCGGCCTCCACCTGGCCGCCGTGCAGCTTGACGATGTTGCGCACCAGCGCCAGCCCCACGCCCAGGCCGTCGTTGTTGCGGTGCGCCGCGGCCGGCCCTTGGGCATAGAGATCGAAGACGCGGCCGATCGTCTCGGGCGTCATGCCGATGCCGTTGTCGCCCACGAGGATCACCACCTCGCCGTCACCCGGTTCCACCTGCAGCGACACCTCGCCGCCCGGCGCTGTGTACTTGGCCGCGTTGGTCAGCAGGTTGACGATGACCTGCGCGATGCGCAGCGGATCGACGCGCACGTAGACCGGCTGGTCCGGCACGCGGGTCACGAGCCGGTGCTGCGCGGCCTTCAGCAGCGGCTCGGCCGTCTCGAGCGCGGCTTCGACGACGCTGCACAGCGTCACGTCCTGCAGGTGCAGCTCGAGCTGGCCCACGGTCAGGCGCGACACGTCCAGCAGGTCGTCGAGCAGGACCTTCATGGTGCGGGATTGCCGCCTCACGATCTGTGCCGCCTGCGCGCGCTGCGGCGGCGTGGTGGATTCCTCGGTCAGCAGGGCGGCGGCGCTGGTCACGGCGGCCAGCGGGTTGCGCAGCTCGTGCGAGAGCACGGCCAGGAAGCGGTCCTTGGCGGCGTCGGCCTCCTCCAGCCGGGTGCGCGCGGCCTCGTTCTCCTGCAGTGCATTCGTCAGCTCGGCCTCGCTGCGCTTGAGCGCCGCCTGCGCTTCGCGGGCCTGTGTCTGGTCGCGCAGGATCTTCACGAAGCCGACGGCGGCGCCGGAGCTGTCCTGCATGCGCATCATCGTGCCGCTGCCCCAGAAGCGGCTGCCGTCCTTGCGCAGGTGGAAGCGCTCGTCGGCGGCTCTCCCGTCGGTCAACGCGGTATGTGCTTCCTGCACCGGCGCTCCGGCGCGCCGGTCCTCCTCGGTGAAGATCATGTCGGCCAGCCGCCCCAGCGCCTCGGCCTCGGTGAAGCCAAGCAGTTGCTCGGCGCCCTTGTTCCAGCTGGTGATGGTGCGTTCGAGGTCGGTGGAGAAGATCGCGTAGTCGCGCGCGTTCTCCACCACCAGGCGCAACCGTTCCTCGCTGCCGCGCAGCGCTTCCGCCGCCTCCCTGGCCTCGCCGATGTCGCGCACCGTGGCGGTGCCCCCGGCCACGGCGCCATCGGCGTCGCGGACCGGAGACACCGTGAGCGACACGTGGATGGCGCTGCCGTCCTTGGCGCGCTGCACCGTTTCCAGGGCTTCGATGCCCTGCCCCTCGGCGATCCGCTGGAGCAGGCGCTCCGCGTCGCCTTCCTCGCCGGCCAGCAGGTCGAGCGGCTGGCCGACGGCTTCTTCCGCGGAATAGCCGAACACGCGGCGGGCGCCGGCGTTCCAGCTCAGGATCTTGCCCTCCAGCGAGAAGCTGATGATGGCGTCCATCGAGGAGGCGACCACGGCCGACAGCCACTGGCTCACCTGCTCGGCCTTCTTGCGTTCGCTGATGTCGATGAAGGAGAGCACGACGCCGGCGATGCGGTCCTCGGCCGCCCGGTAGGGCGACAGCCGCGCCAGGAACCAGCTGCCGTCCGGGCGCCCCACTTCGCGCTCGATGGGCGCGAGCCGCTCGAGCACCTGCTGCGCATCGGCGCCGAGCTCGGGGTACTGCAGCTTGGGCATCAGGTCGCTCAGGGGCCGGCCCAGGTCGCCCGGGATCAGGCTGAACAGCCGCACCGCCATGGGCGTGTAGCGGGTGATGCAGAGCTCGCGGTCCAGGAAGATGGTGGCGATCGCCGTGGCGTCCATCAGGTTCTGCATGTCGCTGTTGGCATGCGCGAGCTCGTCGACCTTGGTCTTGAGCTCGTGGTTGACGGTGATCAGTTCCTCGTTGATGGACTGCAGTTCTTCCCGGCTGGTCTCCAGTTCCTCGGTGGCCGAGCGCAGCTCCTCGTTGATGGCCTGCAGCTCCTCGTTGCTGGCCTTCAGCTCCTCCGTGGAGGTCTCGTACTGCTCGACGGTGTCGCGCAGGTGCATGCGCATGCGCTCCAGCTCCCGGTCGAGCTGGGTGACGAGCGGCGAGTGCGGGTGCGCCTCGGACGCCGGCGCGGGCGAGAGCGCTGCGCCGGGGGCTTCGATGTCGAAGAGCACCAGGGTCATTTCATGGTGGCCATCCTTGATCGGGACCAATCGCATGGTGAGCGCACGGTTCTCGCCGCCGACCGGCACTTGCACCTTGGGCGTCTCGACGGCTTCGCCGCTCTGCGTGGCCCGCAGCAGCGCCGTGCGCAGCTCGATGCGCAGCGCCGAGGGGACCAGCCGCAGCAGGTTGCGGGTCGGGTCGCCCGCCGCATGCTGCAGCAGCTGCGCCGCGCTGGCGGACAGGTGCACGATGTCGTGCTCGGCGTCGATCAGCACCGACGGCGGCCCCAGGTGCTCCAGCAGCTTCAGGTGCAGCTCTCCCCAGGAGCTGCCCCGGGTGGCCGGGGCGTTCCCGCGGCGTTCGGCGATCAGGTTCTGCTGCTCGAACGCCTGGCCGGCGATGACCGGCGCTTCCGCCCCCGCGTGCCGGAGGTCCAGCGCCAGGGCCAGGGTGCTGGGCCCGCTCTGGACCGGCACGGCGGCGCGCGGCACGGCGCGGTGTGCGTAGATGCGGTGCCTCTTGTCGAGCACGGTGAAATACCGGCTTCCTTCGTCCACCGATTCGGAGGTGCCGAGGAACAGCCGCCCGCCCGGCAGCAGCGCGAAGTGCAACACGTCGAACACCCGCGCCTGGGCCGGCGGGTCCAGGTAGATCAGCAGGTTGCGGCAGGTGATCAGGTCCAGGCGCGAGAAGGGCGAGTCCTTGAGCAGGTCGTGCGTCGCGAACAGCACCGTCTCGCGCAGCTCACGCCGCACGCGATAGGCGTCGCGCTCCTTCACGAAGAAGCGGCGCAGGCGCTCCGGGGAGACATCGGCCTCGATCGCGGCGGGGTAGACCCCCTCGCGCGCGGCCTGCACCGCGTGCTCGTCCAGGTCGCTGGCGAACACCTGGATGGTGGGCGGCACGTCGAGCGTGCGCGCGTGCTCGGCCAGGAGCATGGCGACCGAGTAGGCCTCCTCGCCGGTGGCGCAGGCCGTCACCCAGGCGCGCACCGTGTCGTTCGGCCCCTTGCCGACGAACAGCTCGGGGATGTGCGACGCGAGCGCCTCGAAGCATTCGGCGTCGCGGAAGAAGTTGGTGACGCTGATGAGCAGGTCCTGCAGCAGCGCACCGGCTTCGCCGGAACGGGTGCGTATGCAGTTCAGGTACGCCGGAAGGTCGTCGACGCCGTTGACCTGCATGCGGCGGCCGATCCGGCGCACGATGGTGGCGCGCTTGTAATAGGAGAAATCCCGCCCGGTGCGCGCGCGCAGGAAATTGAGGATCTCGCGCAGGATGGCCTCGTCGGAATTGGCCGGCGGCTCGCTGGCCGGCTGCGCGCCCTCCTCCGGCGGCAGCCGCAGCGTCTTCTCGATCTTGTAGTAGTCCAGCAGGCGGGCCGCCATGTGCGACACCGGCAGCACCCAGTCGACCATGCCGGTCGCGATGGCCGCATCCGGCATGCTGGCATGCTCTGCCTCGTTCGGGTCCTGCGCGATCGTGAGCCCGCCGCGCTCCTTGACGCGCTTGATGCCGATGGCCCCGTCGCCGTCGCCGCCGGACAGCACGATGGCCGCCGAATGCGGCCCGTGGCTGTCCGCCAGGGCGCGGAAAAAGTAGTCGACGGCCATGCGGCGACCGGGCTGCGACTCCAGCTCGGTCAGTCGCAGATAGCCGTTGGCCGACTTGATGGCCTTGCCCGGCGGGATGACGTAGACCGTGTTGGGCACGACCTTGCTGGTCTCCTGCACCTGCATTACACGCATCGGGGTGGCGCGCTGGAGGATCTCGGCCAGGATGCTTTCGCGCTCGGCCGCCAGGTGCAGGACGACCACGAAGGCGAGGCCGCTTTCGGGCGGCACGCTGTGCAGGAAGGCCTGCAGTGCCTGGATCGCGCCGGCCGAGCCACCGAGCCCGACGAGCGGCGTCAACTGGTAGCCCCGCGTCGGGACGACGTTGTCGAGCAGCTCGGGATGCTCTTCCTCGAAGTGGTCAGGCTTGAAGTCGTTCATGGCTCGCAGTCCGTGGGGCCTGGGCCATGCTGGGCGGGCGACTCAGGTCGATGTTCGATTATGCGAGGCGGGAGCCAGGCTGCCGGTACGGACGCGCTTGAGTACCTCCTCGTCCAGCGGGGTGAATTTCAGGAGCGGGCCGCGGCCCCCCCGGGAGTGGGCAAGGGGCATGCCCGAGGCGTGACTGCTTGTTCCGGCCGCTCATTCGCCGAGCTTGCGCTCGCTTTGCTGCATGCGGTCGAGCACCTGCTCGGGCGCGACATCGCGCTTGAGCTCCTCGAGTTCCGGATCGTGCGCCTCGGGCACACCCATGCGGCGGGCCATCTCGCCGACCAGCGTGACCAGGCGCGTGATCTCGTGCTCGGCCAGCAGGCTGATCTGGAGGTCCAGGTCGGCGCGCTGGTCCGCCTGCGCGGCCATGCGGTTCTGGCTGACCAGCACGAAAGTGGAGATGAAGATCGCCTCGACGGAGGCCACCATGGCGAGGACCACGAAGGTCGGATCGAAGCGGGGCACCGCCGGCACCCAGCCGAGGTTGACCACGATCCATGCGCCGTAGATGAGCAGGTGCAGGTAGACGAACTTCATGCTGCCGGCGAAGGCGGTGATCGCATCGGAGATCCGGTCCTGCAGGCCGGTCTCTCGCTGTTCCTGCCGCCGCCGCTGTATCAGCGCTTCGATGTTGCGCTCGACGAGGCCGGCCATCTCCCCGGCGCCGCTCGGGTCCGGCGGCTGCGGAACCGCAGGCTCATCCGCGCCCACGGATCACCCCCGATGCCGCCTCGAACTGCGAGGCGTACAGCGCGCGGGCGCGCGCTGCCTCTTCGTCAGGGGCGCAGAGATAGATCTCGTGCCCCGGGCGCGCCGCCACCCGCAGGCCGCTGGAGCGCAGCATGGCCTCGACGGCGGCATGGTTGGGCGCCCACCAGTTGGTCGGATCGCCCGCCAGCCGGTGCTCGATGAAGGCCATGCGCGGCCAGCCCGACTCCAGGAGCGGGGTGCGGTCCTCGATCGAGCAGTCGGCCGTGTTCGCATACACCGAATCGCCCGGCATGGTCAGGGTCTGGAACATCATCAGGCGCCGCGTGCGGCGGGCCAGCAGGTCCAGCGCCAGCAGCGGATAGCGCAGGTGATAGAAGACGCCCATGAACCACACGAGGTCGAACGCTTCCTCGGAGCGGGCGATCTCGTAGACCTCCATGCGGCGGAACTCCACCTGCGCCTCCAGCCCGAACTCGTGCACCGCCCACCGGGCCTGCTCCAGGTAGTGGTCATCGACGTCGATGCCCAGCACCGATGCGCCGCGGCGCGCGAGCTCGAAGCTGTAGAAGCCGGCATTGCAGCCGACATCCAGCACGC
Organism: Variovorax stachyos; assembly: GCF_051400855.1. NCBI lineage: Bacteria > Pseudomonadati > Pseudomonadota > Betaproteobacteria > Burkholderiales > Comamonadaceae > Variovorax > Variovorax stachyos. The sequence continues at coordinate 317,767 of NZ_JBLFFN010000006.1, forward strand.
GCCAGCCGCGCAGGTCGGCCGGCACGAAGGGCTCGATCTGCTGCCACTTGAAGCGTGGGAAGTCGCCGCCCAGGAAGTGATGAGGCAAGGTCTGCACGCCGCCCGGCAGGTGCAGGTTGTGAAACCAGGGCGCGAGCGCGTCGATGCGGCGCTGCAGCGCGTCGGCATCCGCGGCGCGGGCCTCGGGGCGGGACATGGCAGCGCGCTCCTTCATGCGGCCTCGCGGGCACGCAGTGCGTGCACATAGGCTTCGAGCTGAGCAGCGCGGTGCGCGGCCGTGTGCTGGGCCAGGATGCGGCTGCGCGCCCGTTCGCCGACGGCGAGGCGTTCGTCCTCCGGCAGCTCGCGCAGCAGGCGAAGCACCTCGGCCGCCGAGTCGGCCAGGAAGATCTCGCGCCCGGGCTCGAGCAGGGTCTCGATGCCCTCCCACCGGTCGCTCACGATCGGCGTGCCGCAGGCCCCCGCCTCGAACAGCCGCACGCTGGGCGACCAGCCGGCCTCGATCATGTCGTCGCGCGTCACGTTGAGCGTGAAGCGCTGACGGTTGTAGAAGGCGCGGTGCTCGGCAGGCGGCAGGTGCTCGATGTGCTGCACGTTGCGCGGCCAGCCGATGCCGCCCGGGTACTTCGCGCCGGCCACGGCGAAGCGGCCCTCGTGCCACTGCCGGGCCGGCTGCAGCAGCATGCGCTCGACACGCGGCTGCCGGTCGTCGCTGTAGGTGCCCATGTAGCCCAGGTCCCATTGCAGCGGCAGCGGCTCGGGGAAATAGAGCGTGGGATCGACGGCGCAGTAGAGCACGCGGGCCGCCGGGGAGCCGAACTCGCGCTCCAGCCTGGCCAGCGTGGGGCCGCCGGTGAACGACAGGTACAGGTCGTAGCCGGCGATCTGCCGCGCCTCGAGGTAGGGCGCCTCGCCGGGCGGCGGTTCGTGCAGGCGCGCGAGCGTGACGGGCGTGTCGATGTCGTAGAAGGCCTTGAGGCCGGAGGCCTCGGCCTGCACCCAGTCGCCGACATCGACGCCGTCGCGCACGAAGGAACCGACGATCACCAGGTCCGCCGCGCCGATGTCCGCGGCATGGTCGCGCTGCAGCGCATCCAGGTCTTCGTAGAGCACCGTTCGGCCGAAGGGTGGCTGCGGCAGGTCGCGATGGCCGGCGTACCAGGGCACGTCGCATTCGAGGAAGAGCACGTCGTGCCCGCGCGCGGCCAGCTCCCGCACCAGGCCGCGGTAGGTGGTCGCATGGCCGTTGCCCCACGACGAGGTGATCGACAGGCCGATGATCGCGATGCGCAGCGGGGCTTGGTTCATGGACGGGCCTCCTCGCGGCTCAGTGGGCTCGGTGTGCTCACTGCGCCAGCTCCGGCACGCGCGCCGTCTCGCGGCCTTCGAGCAGGGCCTCGAGCTGCGCGGCACGGTGCGCGTAGGTGTGATGTGCCAGCAGCCGCTTGCAGGCGGCCTGGCCGATGCGGTGGGCGGAGACGGGGTCCAGCCGCTCCAGGTGCGCGGCCACCTCGTCGCCGCTGGATGCGACCAGCACCTCGCGCCCCGGCTCGAGGAAGAGCTCGATGCCTTCCCACGCATCGGTGATGAGGCAGGCGCCGGCGCCCGCGGCCTCGAACACCCGCGTGGCGGGCGAGAAGCCGTAGCGGGCCATGCTGTCGCGGCTGATGTTGAGCACCGCCTTCGGCGTGGCGTTGAAGGCGTTGTGGTCGGCCGTGTAGACATGGCCGATGTACTTCACGTTGCTGGGCATCGCCTTGTCCTGCCAGCCGCTGCCGCCGAGCAGGAAGCGGGCCTCGTGCAGCTGGGCGGCGGCACGCAGGAAGAACTCGTCGACGCGTGCTTCGCGGTCCGGCAGCCGGTTGCCCAGGAAGGACAGGTCCGCCACGAAGTGCGGCAGCGGCTCCACCGGATGGTGGGTGGCGGGATCGAGCGCGTTGTAGATGGGCACGCAGCGCCGCGCACCGAAGGCCTCGTAGGCGCTCACCACCGGCTCCCCGCCGCCATAGGTGAGCACCAGGTCGTAGCCCGGCACCAGCGCGCGGAAGGGGTCGGACGGATCTGCGTGCATGCGCTCCAGCGTGGCGGGCGCGTCCACATCCCAGAAGACGACCCGCGTGCGCGGGCTCTTGAGGTCGAGCACCGCGGCCTCCAGCAGCGCATCGAACACGCCCACGCCGCTGGCCTTCACCACCAGGTCGGCGCCGCGCGCCTGTTCGACCATGCGCAGCGCATGGTGCTCGCCCTCGCCCGGGTAGACGATCACCTCGGCCCAGTCGGGGTCCTCGATGTCGCGGTGCTCCTGGCGCCCGTAGGCATCGGGTTCGTAGAAGCGCACGCGGTGGCCGCGCTCGTGCAGCGCGCGCACGATGCCGCGGTAGTAGGTCGCGGCACCGTTCCAGTAGGCTGAGACCAGGCTGGAGGCGAAGAAGGCGATGTCCATGTTTGTTCTTCCTTGGTTCACGCGATGCTGGGCGCCGCATGGGCGGCCGGCCGGAGCTCGGCAAGAATGGCGAGCAGCTCGTCCACGCGGTGCGAGCAGGTGTGGCGCGCGAGCACGGTGCGCCGCCCGTTCGCCGACAGCTCGCGGCGGGCTTCGGGATCGGCCAGCAGCGCACGCAGGTGCCGCTTCATGGCCCGGCCGTCAGCCGCCACGAGGTAGTCGCGGCCGGGATGGAACAGCCCTTCGGCGTCGTTCCAAGGCGCGGAAACCAGGGGAATACCGCAGGCCAGCGCCTCGAACATGCGAATGGTCGGGATACCTGGCAAAGCCCTGGCATAGGGCCGGCGCGGCACGTGCACGGTGACTGCGTACTGCGCGAACACGCGCGGCGCCTCGTGGTTGGGAAGCCAGCCGCCGTAGTCGATGCCGGCCCGTTGCAGCCGCTCGAGCGCATGCGTGGGATAGCGCACGCCGTGGATGCGTGCCTTCAGCGCGAGCTGCCGCACCGGCTCCAGCAGGAATTCGCCGAGCTCGGCCTCGCGCTCGTCGTCGCCCCAATTGCCGATCCACACCAGGTCGCCCTCGCGCGCGAGGCCTTCGATGGGGTGGAAGCGGCGCACGTCCGCCGCCTCGTGCCAGGTCCATGCCTGGCGTGCCCAGCCGCGGGCGCGGTACAGGTCGCGGATCACGTTGCCGAAAGCGAGCACGCCGTCGTACTCCGACAGGTCGTAGCGGGCCATGGCCTGCGCATCGGTCACGCTGCGGTGGTGCGTGTCGTGGAACAGCAGACGGTAGTGCCGGCTGGCGCGGCGGTGCAGGCCGATGCGCCGGACCAGCGCATGCGAGTTCCACTCGTGCACGAGCACCAGGTCGGCGCCGTCCAGCGCCTCGTCCAGGTCGAGCGTGGGCTCGTCGTAGAAGTGGCTGCAAAGCTCCGGGTAGGCACGGGCGAAGGCGGCGAGCGCGGGCTCGCCGTGCTCGGCCAGCAGGTTCACGCGGCTCCATGCGTCCCGCGGTTCGTAGACTGCGAGCTCATGGCCGCGCGCGACGAGCTCGCTGCAGACGCCGCGCAGGAAGTGGGCATTGCCATGGTTCCAGTCGGACACCAGCGAGTGGCAGAAGATCACGACGCGCATGAGAACTCCTCCAGGCGCGGCGTTCGCGGCGGCGAGGCGTGCGCGATCAATTGACGGTAGGCACGGCGGTAGGCGTGGGCCATGCGCGCGGGCGTGAAGCGCAGCGCGCGGGCCCGCGCGTTGCGCGCCAGTTCGTCGCGCAACGACGGCTGCGCGATCAGGCGCAGCAGCGCATCTCGAAGTGCGTCGTGGTCGTCCGGTGCCACGTAGAGCGCGGCCGGCCCCCACAGCTCGCGCAGGCTGTCGATGTCGCCGAGCACCAGCGCGCAACCCGACAGCGCCGCCTCGAGTGCGCTCTGGCCGAAGGGCTCGTAGCGCGCGGGCAAGGCATAGATCGCGGCCTGCGACATCTGCGCAGCCAGTGCTGAAGGCGAGAGTTCGCCGAGCGGCTGCACCGCGCGCGTCTCGCGCATGGCGCCGCCGGGGCTGCCGGGGCTGCGCATTGCGCCGGCCACGCGCACTGGCCAGGGGAGTTCCGCAGCCACGGCCTCGAGCGCGGCCAGGTTCTTGGCCTCGTCCCACAGGCGCCCCGCCGACAGCACCACCGGCTGCTTGGCCGCTGGGCGGTAGGCCAGGGGACTGCGCCCGTTGGGCAGCACCAGGCCGGGCCGCGCAAGCCCGTGGTTCTCGGCCAGCGAGGCGAGCATCGCGTGCGTCGGCGCTGCGACCAGGCCGGCGCCGGAAAGGCCTGCGGCCACCACGCGGCGGTAGCGGTCGTAGCTCACAGGCGCGCTGCCGCCGCGCACCGCGCGCCACCACGACAGCACGCACGAATGCGCCACCACCAGCGTCGGCGCACGAAAGCGCAAGGCACCGAAGGCGAACTGGTTGAGGTGCACCACGTCGGGACGCAGCGCATGCTCGAGCTGCTGCAGCCAGCGGCCCGCGGCGGCGACATCGTCCCAGGGATCGTCCATCCATTCGAGCCGCCCCGTGCTCTCGTGCAGGGACAGCGCCGGAATGCCTGCCGCCTGCGCGCGCTGCGCCTCGGTGAGGCGCGCTCCCATGCTGGCCAGGGTGACCCGCACCCCAAGCGTGCCGAGCCCTGCCGCCAGTTCCAGCGCATGGGTCCAGACGCCGCCCACGCAGTCGGCCGTCATCAGGACATGGAGCGGGCGTTCAGCGGCCATAGATCGCATCCAGCACCGCCGCCACCTCGGCCACGCGCGCCACCTCGGGATCGAAGCCCGCGCCGGCCGCGACGCGGCGCGCCCAGTCGACCGCGGCACGGCCGCCCCAGTCGTCCGGAGGTTCGGCCAGCAGCGTGGCCCGGGTGCCGTCAAGGCGCTCGGCCACGAAATCGTAGAAGGAGCCGCGCAGGTTGCGCAGGCGCGCGCCGCCGCGCGTGCCGTGGAAAGTTGCCTCGATGACGGCATCGCAGCCGGCGTGCAGGTTCCACGAGCAGGCGAGCCGCGCGACGGCGCCACCGCCCAGTTCGAACTGCGCGATGGCATGGTCTTCCACCACCGACGGCCGCGGGCCGACACGGCGCCCCTGCGCCCACAGCGTGCTCTGCACTTCGAGCACGCGCGGAAAACCGAGCGTCCACAGCGCCAGGTCCACGAGGTGGATGCCCAGGTCGATGACGCAGCCGCCGCCCGAGCGCTGCGGGTCGCGGAACCACGGCTTGTCGGGCCCGTAGGCGTTGTGGAAGACCAGGTCGACCGCGTACACCTCGCCGATGTCGCCGCCGGCCACCAGCTCGCGCACGCGGCGCATGGCGGCGGTGTGGCGATACGAGAGGTCGACCGCCAGCAGCAGCCCGGCCTTGCGCGCCGCATCGATCACGCGGGTGTTCTCCACGACCGTGCGGCCCAGCGGTTTCTGGCAGAAGACGGCCAGGCCGCGGGCCAGCGCGGCTTCGGCCTGCTGTGCATGCAGCGCGCTCGGCGTCGCGATCACGATGCCGTCGAGATCGTCGTCGAGCAGCGCATCGAAGGACGATGCCCGTGCCGCCCGCGGATGCGCGGCCGCCGCAGCGCCGAGCGCCTCGGGCCCGGCATCGCACAGCGCCGCGACCTCGGCAGCGCCATCCGCGGCGATCGCCTCCATGCGGTGCCGGCCGATCCAGCCGACGCCGAGGAAGCCCAGGCGCGGCCTGCGCTTTGCGTCCGACAGGGCGAGTGCAGGGCTTGCCGGTGCGCCCTCGACCATCAGTTCGCTTGTTTCGCTCATGTCGCTCACTTCGTTTTCCTCCTCCGCCCATGTCAGCTGCTGGTGACCACGGCCTTGAGAAATCCGTCGGGGCGCTTGCGGGTGAGCTCCAGCGCTTCGCCCAGCCGGTCGAGCGGAAGGCGATGCGTGATCAGCGGCTCGGGGTCGAGCACGCCCGTGGCCATCAGCTCGATGGCCCCGCGAATGCCTTCGATGTAGCGGGCCGGGTCGCGCTCGTGCGCGTTGATGACGTCGATGCCGCGCCAGTTCCACAGCTGCAGGTTGACCTGGCGCATACCGTCCTGGTGATAGCCCGCGATCACGAGCCGCCCGCGCTCGCCCGTGAGCTCGCCGGCGAGATCCAGCGGCCACTGCAGCCCGACGGCTTCGATGACGCGTTCGCACCAGCGCCCTTCGGTGAGCCGCTTGGCCTCTTCCAGGATGCGCGCGTGCTCGTCCATGAGGATGGTCTCGGCGGCGCCGGCCTCCCGCGCAATTTCCAGCGCAAAGGGCCGGCGCGAGATCGCGATCACGCGCGCACCGGCGTTCGCGGCCAGTCGCGTGAGCAGGGCTCCCAGGAAGCCGATGCCGACGATGGCCACGGTCTGGCCTGCCTCAATGCCGCTGCGTCGGAAGATGTTCACGGCGCAGCCGAGCGGCTCGCCCGGCATGACGGCATGGTCGAGCTCGGGCGGGATCGGCACCACGGCCTGGGCATCCGCCACGTCGTACTCGGCATGTGCGCGATAGCTCAGCGCGGCGACCCGCATGCCCTCGCGCAGGCCTTGCACGCCCTCGCCGATTGCAGCGATGCGGCCCCAGCCTTCGTGCCCGGGCGCACCCGCGGCCTGCGGATAGTCGAACCACGAGCGGCCCTCCCACAAGGGCAGGCTCGATGCGCACACGCCCGAGCCTTCGAGGCGCAGCAGCACCTGCCCCGGGCCGGGTGCGGGCCGCTCCACGCGCGCCAGCGTGGCCTCGCGCGGTGCGCTTATGACGCCGGCAAGCATTGGGGCTCCCAGCCGGTGCGGATGTCCGTTGCCAGCCCCGGGGCCGCGGCATCGCGCATCTCGCGCAGCCAGCGATGCAGGCGCTCGATGCCTTCGGCAGCGCTGATCCGCGGCGTCCAGCCGGTGGCCTCCCGGAAGCGGCGGATGTCCGAGACGTAGTAGCGCTGATCGCCGGTGCGCCAGCCGCCCGCCTCGATCCGCGGCCGCATGCCGTCGAGCCGCTCGATGTGCTGCAGCAGGTCCAGCAGGCTGATGACGTTGTCCGGCCCGCCGCCGATGTTGAAGGCCTGGCCCGAGAGCCGCTCGACGTGCCGGTCGGCCAGCAGGAAGGCCTCGACCAGGTCGTCGACGAAGAGGATGTCGCGCACCTGCCGGCCGTCGCCGTAGATCGTGATCGGCCTGCGCTCCAGCGCACGCAGCAGGAAATGCGCGACCCAGCCCTGGTCCTCGGTGCCGAACTGATGCCGCCCGTAGATGCAGCTCATGCGGAACACCACCGTCTTCAGGCCGAAGCTGCGCGCGTAGTCGTGCACGTACTGGTCGGCGGTGCCCTTCGAGCAGCCATAGGGACTGTGGAAATCGAGCAAGCGCGATTCCGGAATGCCATGCGCGGCAAGCTCCTGCGACACGGGCGCGTAGCGCTGTCCGCGCAGCTCGAGCGCGATGTCCTCGAGGCCGCCGTAGACCTTGTTGGTCGAGGTCATGATGACCGAGGGCGGCACGCGCTGCGCGCGCGCGGCCTCGAGCACGTTGAGCGTGCCCAGCGCGTTGATCGAGAAGTCCTCGCGGGGATCGACCAGGCTGGTGGTCACCGCCACCTGCGCCGCGAAGTGGAACACGCGGCGCGCACGCGCGACGGCCCGCTCCACCGCCTGCGCGTCGCGCACGTCGGCGACGGCGATCTCCAGGCCTTCGCGATGCGTGTTGCGCAGCCACGCCAGGTTGTGCTCGACGCCTGCGCGAGACAGGTTGTCGAGCACGAGCACCGGTTGCTTCTCGGACAGCAGGCGATGTGCGAGGTTGGCGCCGACGAAGCCGGCGCCGCCGGTGATGAGCGTGAGCCCTTCGCGGGCCGCACTTGCGTTGAGGACCCTGACTTTGCTTCCGTTGGGCCGCGTCATATTGCGAGCCCCCGGGCATCGAGTTCGGCGCTCGCCTGCGCCACGCGGTCGACGGCAGCCTGCCCTTCGAGCCAGGCCGCCAGCTCGGCCAGTCCGTCGTCGAGCTTGACCTGCGGCGTGTAGCCCAGGATGTCGCGCGCCTTCGAGATGTCGGCGAAGCAGTGCCGGATGTCGCCCACCCGGTACTTGCCCGTGATCTCCGGCTGCAGATGCTCCTTGCCGGTCACCGCGGCGAGCCGCTGCGCGATCTCGCGCACGGTGCGGGCTTCGCCGCTGCCGATGTTGAAGACTTCGCCCGCCGCGGCCGGCGTCTCCAGCGCGAGACGGCAGGCACGCGCGATGTCATAGACGCTGACGAAGTCGCGCTGCTGCCATCCGTCCTCGAATATTCGGGGCGGGCTGTCGTTCAGTAGGCGCGAGGCGAAGATCGCGAGCACGCCGGTGTACGGGTTCGACAGCGCCTGGCGCGGCCCGTAGGCATTGAAGAAGCGCAGCGCGACCGCCTTCATCCCGTAGGCGCGGGCGATCATCAGGCACATGCGTTCCTGGTCGAACTTGGAGAGCGCATACACCGAGGCCAGTGCCGGCACCTTGGTCTCGGGCGTCGGCGCGGGCATGAGCGGCGCTCCGTCCCCGTCGCGCCATTCCCACTCGGCGCGGCGCAGCTGCTCGAGCGAACGCTCGCCCACGACACGGGTCTCGCCGCCCGCGGTGCGGTACAGGCCTTCTCCGTAGAGGCTCATGCTGGAGGCCACGATCAGCTGCGCGACCGGCTTCTCGATCAAGGCCTCGAGCAGCACCGCGGTGCCGAGGTTGTTGGTGCGCGTGTAGTGCATCACCTCGTACATGCTCTGCCCGACGCCGACCGCGGAAGCGAAGTGGAAGACGGCGTCGACGCCGCGCAGCGCACTGCGCACCGCCGAAGGGTCGCACACGTCGCCGTGCATCAGCTCCACGTCGGGGTCGAGGTAGTCAGGCCTTCGGGCGTCGCTGCCATGCACCTGCGAGGCGAGGTTGTCGAGGACGCGCACGCGAAGATTGCGCGCAAGAAGTTCGTCCGCGAGATGAGAGCCGATGAAGCCGGCCCCCCCGGTAATGAGTACAAGCTGCGACATGGAAGGAAGTCCCTGTTCTTGTTTGTTGACGGACCGGTCGCGCATGAAGGCAGTCGACCGCTGCTGAAGGCCAGAGCCTCTTATGTCGCCGCCACGTTTTCTGTGCGATGCAACTGACTGAGATGTAGGAACAAGGCTTCGTTACGCCACTGCTGAGCTGGGGTATGCAGCATGCGCGCACATGATGGAGGCTCGCATCAACAAAGAGCAGAGAGGTCATCGATCCATGAACAAGATTCGCGTCGCGATCATCGGCGTCGGCAATTGCGCTTCGTCGCTGGTGCAGGGCGTCCACTTCTACAGCGAAGCCTCGGGCAATGCCTTCGTACCGGGCCTGATGCACGTCGATCTTGCAGGCTACCGGCCGCGCGACGTCGAGTTCAGCGCGGCCTTCGACGTGCATGCGGGCAAGGTGGGGCTCGACCTCGGCGAGGCGATCCTGCAGGCGCCCAACAACACGATCCGCTTCGCGCAGGTGCCACAGCTGGGCGTCAAGGTGCAGCGCGGCCCCACGCTCGACGGCATCGGCAAGTACCTGCGCGGCGTGGTGCCGCAGGCCCGCGCCAAGCCGGTGAACGTCGCGCAGGTCCTCAAGGACAGCGGCACGGACGTGGTGGTGTCGTACCTGCCGGTGGGTTCGACCAAGGCCACCGAGTGGTATGCCGAGCAGGTGCTCGAAGCGGGTTGCGCCTTCGTGAACTGCGTGCCGGTCTTCATCGCATCGTCGCGCCATTGGCAGCAGCGCTTTGCCGAGCGCGGCCTGCCGGTGATCGGCGACGACATCAAGTCGCAGGTGGGCGCGACGATCGTGCACCGCATCCTCACCGACCTGTTCCGCAAGCGCGGGGTGCAGCTCGATCGGACCTACCAGCTCAACTTCGGCGGCAACACCGACTTCCTCAACATGCTGGAGCGCGAGCGCCTCGTGTCCAAGAAGATCTCGAAGACGCAGGCGGTGACCAGCCAGCTCGGTCACCCCATGAAAACTGAGGACGTGCACGTGGGGCCGAGCGATCATGTGCCCTGGCTCACGGACCGCAAGTGGTGCTACATCCGCATGGAGGGCACCACCTTCGGCGACGTGCCGCTCAACTGCGAGATCAAGCTCGAGGTGTGGGACTCGCCGAACTCCGCGGGGGTGGTGATCGACGCGGTGCGCTGCGCCAAGCTGGCGCTCGACCGCGGCATCGGTGGCCCGGTGCTCGCGCCGGCCAGCTACTTCATGAAGTCGCCACCGCAGCAGTTCACCGACGACGAGGCGCGCGAGCTCGTCGAAGCCTTCATCCGCGGCGATGCCGAGGCGCTCGCGCCTACGCCCACGCCGATGTCCGCGCGGCCGGCAGAAGCCACCGAGGAAGCGATCGTTCCGCCCGAAAGCAAGAGCAGACAGACATGATCGAAGCCGTCAAGTTCTGGAACGAGCCCAACAACAAGTCGCACTGGGATCTCGAACTCGATCCGGAGTGGAGCGCCTATTGCGCAATGGTCAAGGAGGCCTCGGCAGCGGTCCGCGCCGAAAACGCCGACCTGACGCAGGTGCTGGGCGGCATCTCGCCGATCGATCCCTTCTTCATGCAGCGGCTGCGCGACCAGGGCGTGCTCGACGGGCTCGATGCGGTGGCGGTGCATGGCTTCCCTCTCGACTGGAACCACTGGCAGATCGACGAGTGGCCGGCGCGCATTGCCGAGATCGAGGCCGTGACGCCCTTGCCGGTGTGGGTGACGGAAGTGGGCATCTCCACCTTCGGCGCCGAGGAGGTGCAGGAGTTCGGCCTGCAGCGCACGGCCGAACTGCTGCTGGGCCGCGTACCGCGCATCCACTGGTACTCGCTGTACGACCTGCCGAAGGCGTGGCCGGCGACGACGCGGCATCGCGAGGCCGAGGGCTCGAGCTACTACCGGCACTTCCACATGGGCTTGCTGCGCGAGGACGGCTCGCCCAAGCTGGCCAGCCGGCACTTCGGGGCCTATACGCCCGAGATGGGCATCTGCCAATGGTTCCACTTCGAGGACCATCGGCTCGACGATGCAGTGCAATGGCTGCGGCGCCTCGGCGTGCGGCGCCTGCGCACCGGCCTGAGCTGGGCCGACAGCTTCCGCCCCGGCGCGGACCGCTGGTTCGACCGGCAGATGCGGGCACTCGAGGACTTCGACCTGACGCTGACCTTCTGCTTCACACCCGAGCACCGCGGCGTGGCCGCGCACCACACGAGCCCGCCGCTGGTGGCCGGCGAGTACGCGGAGTTCTGCGCGCGGATGGTCCGGCGCTATGCGCCGGGCCTTCCCAGCGTGGCGCAGCCCTTGGCTCAGCCCTTTCTCACGCCTGCGCCGCGCGACGCGCCTTCGCCCGCGGCTTGAGATGCTTGGCGACGGTTGCCGCAGCAGGCGCCAGGTGCTGCGGCGCGCGCGGGGCAGTCACCTGCAGCGCGGCGCTTTCGCCGAGCAGGCGATCGAAGTAGGCGATGGTCTTCGTCAGCCCTTCCTCCAGCTGCACGCGGGGCTGCCAGCCGAGGATGTCGCGCGCGAGCTCGATGCGGGGCTGCCGCTGCAGCGGATCGTCCGAGGGCAGCGGGGCGAAGCTCAGCTTCGAGCGCGAGCCGGTGAGGCGGATCACGAGCTCGGCCAGCTCGCGGATGGTGAACTCGCCCGGGTTGCCGATGTTCACCGGGCCGATGCCCGCGCTCTCGGATTCCATGAAGCGGTGCAGGCCATCGATCAGGTCGTCGACGAAGCAGAAGCTGCGCGTCTGCCGGCCCTCCCCGTAGATGGTGATGGGGTCGCCGCGCAGCGCCTGCACGATGAAGTTCGACACCACGCGCCCGTCATTCGGATGCATGCGCGGGCCGTAGGTGTTGAAGATGCGCGCCACACGGATGTCCACCGCATGCTGGCGGTGGTAGTCGAAGAACAGCGTCTCGGCGCAGCGCTTGCCTTCGTCGTAGCAGCTGCGGATGCCGATGGGATTGACGCGCCCCCAGTAGCTCTCGGGCTGAGGATGGATGTCCGGGTCGCCATAGACCTCGCTGGTGGAGGCCTGCAGGATGCGCGCATGCAGGCGCTTGGCCAGGCCGAGCATGTTGATGGCGCCATGCACGCTGGTCTTGGTGGTCTGCACCGGGTCATGCTGGTAGTGCACCGGCGACGCGGGGCAGGCGAGGTTGTAGATCTGGTCGACCTCGACGTACAGCGGGAAGGTGACGTCGTGGCGCATGAGATCGAAGCGCGGGTGCTCCAGCAAGTGTTCGATGTTGCGCTTGGTGCCGGTGAAGAAGTTGTCGACGCACAGCACCTCGTGCCCTTCGGCGAGCAGCTTCTCGCACAGATGGCTGCCGAGGAAGCCGGCACCGCCGGTGACGAGGATGCGACGTTGGGCGTTGTAGATGCGCATGGCGTGGACTCGCTGAAGTTGGAGTGGAGAGTTGAAGTGCACAAAAACCTAGCAGAGTTTTCGGTGGCGAGAAACCGGACGAAGTCCTTCGCCGCGGTTGACCCTATTGATGAGCTGCCGCTTGCGGCGCTTTGCATTCAAAGGCGCTAGTGTGTTTGCCGTGAATACCTGGCAACCGAACTTCAGCTGGATCGACGACAGGCTCGCCGTCGGCGGCAGCTTCCCCAGCGAGCGCGCGGAAGGACTCGCGCGCGAGCACGGCATCCAGGCCGTGATCGACCTGCGCGGCGAAACGCAGCCCGATGCCGTCGTGCTGCGCCGGCACGGCATCGCGCTGCTGCACCTGCCGACCGAGGACATGTGCGGCGTGGCGATGCCTGATCTGGATCGCGGGATCCGCTTTGCCAACAAGTTCCTCGACGCAGGGCAGCGCGTGCTGATTCATTGCGAGCACGGCATCGGCCGCTCGGCCACGCTCGCGCTGTGCGTGCTGGTGCAGCGGGGCCATGCGCCACTCGACGCGCTCGCGATGATGAAGAAGCAGCGCCCGCTGGTGTCGCCTTCGCCGGAGCAGTTCGCCTGCTGGTGCGCGTGGTTGGAGAACCATCGCTCGACCAGCAATGTCGATTGGCGTGTACCGAACTTCGACGAGTTCCAGGCACTCGCCTATGCGAGTCGCCAGACGTAGTGCGTGATGCTGATCTATGGAGACACCGTCCGCCATGAAGACGCTGCCGCCGTGCTCGCCCGCCTGCGGCGCTGCCTGCGGGAGCTTGCGCTGCGGCCGCCGGGACTCGCGCGGCATGCACGCCTCGTGGGTGCGTTGATCGAAGCCGGCGAGTTCGCGCAGGGGCTTGCAGATGCGCAGCACGGCGCTGCCGATGCGGCGATGTCGCTCGCGCGCGCGCTGGCCCGGTGCTGCGCGCTCTCGTGGGACAGCGACTTCGAGGACGGCGGCTGCGTGCCGGCCGCCACGCTTGCCGCTTGCGCGGACCACCTGCCGCACGAGCCGATCGAACTGAAGCGCCCCGAGGGCTATGCCTACTACGCCCTCTACCCGGAGAGCTACCTGGAGACGGCACGGGCCCTCGACGCGTCGTCGTGGCAGGTGTTCGGCATTCGAAGCATCGGCACCAGCCTGTCGGCCATGGTCGCGGCCGGCCTCGGCGCCGGATGTCCGAGGACCTTGCGGCCGAGCGGGCATCCGTTCGCACGGCAGCTGGCGGCAGGCGCGAGCGCGAGCCACATGCATGCGGCGGCATTCGCGGTAGTGGACGAAGGTCCGGGGCTGTCGGGCTCCTCGATGGCGGCGGTGGGACGGTGGCTCCTCGATGCCGGCGTCGCGCCCGGGCGCCTCCATTTTTTCGTCGGCCATGCGAACGGGCCCGGCGCGATGGCGAGCCCGGATGTGCTCGCGGTGTGGCGCTGCGCGCAGGTGCACGCGGCGAGCTTCGAACAGACGATCCTGCGTCCGAAGCGGCCGGCGCACGGCCTTGAGAACTGGATCGCGCCGCTGGTCGGGCCGCTGCGGGCGCCGCTGCAGGACATCTCGGGCGGACGCTGGCGCGGACTCCAGCGCCGCCCGGCCGCTGAAGCGCCGCCGGTGCATCCCGCCTGGGAGCGCCGCAAGTTCCTCGCGGACACCGCGGACGGCCGCTGGCTGGTAAGGTTCATCGGCCTGGGCCGGGAAGGGGAACGCAAGTACGTGCGCGCGAAAGCCTTGGCCGCGGCCGGCTTCGTGAACCAGCCCGCGGGGCTGTGCCACGGCTTCATGGTCGAGCGCTGGCGCGACGACCTGCTGCCGATGCCGGCGCAGCCGGCCGGCGATCTGCGGGCCCGGCTGATCGATCGCCTCGGCGACTACCTGGGCTTTCGTGCGCGCGCGTTCCCGGCGTGCGAGAGCGCCGGCGCCTCGGTGCGCAGCCTCTGGGAGATGGGCCGCTTCAATACGCAGGCCGTGCTCGGCGCGGGGCTGGCCGCGGCGTGGGATGCGTGGGAGCCGGCACTGGACCAACTGTCGCGTGCGCTCCGCCGCATCGAGACCGACAACCGGCTGCACGCGTGGGAGTGGCTCACGGCGGGCACGCTCATCCTCAAGACGGACGCGGTCGACCATCATGCGGCGCACGACCTGGTGGGCTGCCAGGACCTCGCCTGGGACATCGCCGGGGCCGCGGTGGAGTTCGAGCTTTCCACCGACGAGGTGGCGCGGCTGATCGCGCGCTGCGGCCGCGTGCCGAACCCGGCGCTGCTGTGCTTCAGCCGCCTGTGCTACCTCGCCTTCGAGCTCGGACGCTGCCATGAAGCCATGGCAGCGTGCGCCGCGGCAGACCCGCCGATGCAAGCCGCTGCAGCACGCTACGAGGAGGGCTTGCGCGCCGCGCTCGCGGCGTCGTCGCCGGCAACACCGGCGTGCAGGAAAACGTCCGACTCCGGCACGGCCTCTGCGCCCGCGCCACGGTGCACGCAGACGGGAGATGTTGTACCCATTGCTCCAACGACCCGTTCAGGAGGCGAGATGGAACAGCAGCAGAAGCAAGCCCAGCAGCAGCAGCAACAGCAACCGCGGGCCGTGCCGCCGAACGACGAGAGCGGTTCGTCGGTCGCCGGCGAGGAAGACCCGGGCGCGGCGATCGAACCCACGACGCCGAAGGCCGGCGACGAGGCCCCGCCGGGCACGCCGGGAACCGGCGAAGGGATCTGCCGCCGCTGTGGTGGCAGCGGACGGATTTCAGGCAACGAGTCTTGCCCCGACTGCGGCGGCACCGGGCATGTGACGGTCGGCATCGGCGGCGCCTGAACGGGTGCTGCGAGGGCTGGCATGCACCTTGCCACCTTCCCCTGGATCGGACGTGCGGCATCGTGCCGCCGCCGAAAACCGGGGAAGCGGAATGACAAGCACGGCCAGCAAGGGGGCGACGGTCGACCAGGGAGCAGTCAACAAGGCATCGCATGACTTCGACTACCAGGGCTGGAAGGTCAAGGTGGAGTTGGACGGTGCCAGTTCGGAAGGAATCGTCTCGGGACATGCGGATCTCTACGAGCGATCGAAGTTCGTGTGCCGGGTCATGCTGTCGGCACGCCACCGCGACGGCAGCAGTGCGATGCAAGCGCTCGCCCGCAAGGCACGTGAGGTCATTGACGGGCGGCTGATGCAAGGCAGCGCCTGATCGAGGCGCCGGGCTCGGCCGGCCTGCGTGTAAATCCTGCAGTACATCTTTCCGAACAGAGATGGCCAGAAGCAATTCGAAGACGCGGGTGAAGGGGCTGCTCATGGTCGGGTTCGGCGCCATGGGCCAGGCGGTTCTCCCCCTGCTGCTGCGGCACTTCGAGCTCGATCCTTCCAACGTGAAGATCGTCAAGACCGAGGAGGACGAGAGCGGCATTGCGGCCGAATTCGGCGTCGAGGTGATCGTCGCGAAGCTCGAAGAAGGCAACCATGCCGCGGTGCTCGAGCCGCTGCTGGTCGGGGGCGGCTTTCTGCTCAATCTCTCGATCGACGTGTCGAGCCTTGCACTGATCAGGCTCTGCCGGCAGCACAACGTGCTCTACCTCGACACCTGCAACGAGCCCTGGGGCGGGCGCTACGACGACCCCTCCCTGCCGCTGTCGCGGCGCTCCAACTACAGCCTGCGCGAGGAGCTGCTGGCCTACAGGCTGGACAAGCGCAGCGGTCCGACCGCCGTGGTGACGCAGGGCGCCAATCCGGGCCTGGCCTCGGCGCTGGTGAAGCAGGCCCTGCTCAACATGGCGGCAGACAACCGGATGCAGCTCGACGCGGTGCCGGCGAGCTACGAGGAATGGGCGGCGCTGGCGCAGAAGCTGGAGATCAAGGTCATCCATGTCGCGGAGCGCGACACGCAGATGGCCAGGCAGCGCAAGCAGCGCGACGAGTTCGTCAACACCTGGTCGGTCGAGGCCTTCGTCGACGAAGGCCTGCAGCCTGCGGAGCTGGGCTGGGGCACGCACGAGCGGCACTGGCCCGCGGATGCCGAACGGCACGGCTTCGGCAGCGACGCCGCCATCTACCTTCGCCGCCCGGGCTTGATGACCCGCGTGCGCAGCTGGACGCCGCTCGAAGGCCCCTACCACGGCTTCCTGGTGACGCATGCCGAGTCGATCTCGATCGCCGACCACCTGAGCCTGCGCAAGGACGGGGCGGTCGTCTACCGCCCCACCGTGCACTACGCCTACCACCCCAGCGACGATGCCGTGCTCTCGCTGCACGAGCTGGCCGGAAAGAACTGGCAGCTGCAGCACAGGCACCGCATCGTGCGCGACGAGATTGTCGAAGGCATGGACGAGCTCGGCGTGCTGCTGATGGGGCATCCGCGCGGCGTGTACTGGTTCGGCTCGCGGCTCACCATCGAGCAGGCGCGCGCCCTGGCTCCCTACAACAACGCCACCAGCCTGCAGGTGGCGGCGGGCATCCTGGGCGGCATGGCCTGGGCACTGCGCCACCCGGATGCGGGCCCGGTCGAGCCCGACGATCTCGACCACCAGACGGTGCTGGAAACGGCGCTGCCCTACCTCGGCGAGGTGGTCGGTGTCTGGGGCGACTGGACGCCGCTGAAGGACCGCAGCCCGCTTTTCGAAGAGGACAAGGACCTCGAGGACCTGTGGCAGTTCCTCAACTTCCGGGTGAGCTGAATTGTGCTGTTGCGCAAGGAACTCGGCGTCGTCGAGAACTCCTACTACGAGGCCAGCGTTGCGCGCCCCGCGCCGGCAGAGCCGCTGGCGAAGGTCACGTCGGCCGATGTCTGCGTGGTGGGCGGCGGCTACGCGGGCGTGTCGGCCGCGCTGGAGCTGGCGGCGCGTGGCTATGCGGTGACGCTGCTGGAAGCGCAGCGCATCGGGTGGGGCGCTTCCGGACGCAACGGCGGGCAGGTGATCGTCGGCTTCGGCGCCGACGGCGAGGCCGCGATCGAGAAGCAGTTCTCGCGCGAGGATGCGCGGCGCGCGTGGGAGATCTCGGTCGAAGGCATGCGCCTGCTGCGCGAGCGCATCGCCGGCCACCGCATCGACTGCGACTGGCGAGACGGCTTTCTTAACCTCGCGGTCAAGCCGGCGAAGTCGCGCGCCCTGCGTGCGTGGATGGATCACGTCATGCAGCTCTACGGCTATCCGTTGCAATGGATCGAAGGCAGCGACATCGGCGGCTGGCTGGCCAGCGGGCGCTTCGATTCGGGCATCTTCGATGCCGGCTCGGGCCATCTGCATCCCCTGAAGTACTGCCTGGGCCTCGCCACCGCCGCACGCGCCGCGGGCGTGCGCTTCCACGAGAACTCGGCCGTGCAGGTGATCGAACGCGGCAGCCGTCCGGTGGTGCGCACCGCGCAGGGCGAGGTGCACTGCGACTTCGTGCTGCTGGCGGGCAACGTGTACCTCGCGGAGTACGGCGACGACGTCGCGCCGGAGGTGTCGTCGCGCATCATGCCCGTGGGCACCTACATGATCGCCACCGAACCGATGGGCCACAGCCGCGCCGAGGCGCTCATCCAGGGCCGGGCCGCTGCTTCGGACACCAACTTCGTGCTGGACTATTTCCGCCTGAGTGCCGACGACCGGATGCTGTTCGGCTCCGGCGACAGCTACAGCGGAAAGACGCCGCGCAAGCTGATCGACAAGATGCGCGACAGCATGCTCGCCGTGTTTCCCCAGCTCGCCGACCTGAGGATCGAGCATGCGTGGGGCGGCTTCGTCGACATCACGATGAACAAGGCGCCGGACTTCGGCCGGCTTCACCCCAACATCTACTACCTGCAGGGCTTCTCGGGGCATGGTGTCGCGATGGCCGGCATGGCAGGCAAGCTGGCCGCCGAGGCGATTGCGGGGCAGGTGGAACGCTTCGATCTGTTCGCGCGCCTTCGGCATCGCGCATTTCCCGGCGGGGCCCTGCTGCGAACGCCGGCGCTGGTGCTCGGCATGCTGTACTACCGGCTGCGCGACGCGATGTAGCGTTGGACTACAAGGAAAAAGGACCGGTGCCGGGGTCCTCGGGCGGCGCGAATGCCGAGCATGGGAACTGATGAAGCCCAGAGGGTCTGGGCCCAACCATCGGGAGTCCCCATGAACAAGTCCCTGAGTTCCTGTTTTCGCAGAAGCGCCAATCTCCACTGGGGCCTCTGGGCCCTGGCGGCAGCGGTCGCTCCGGCCGTCGCCCAGCCGACCGGCAATCCGAAGGGCACCGCGCCCATGAACGCGGAAGGCAACAGCGCGAAGCCGCCCGCCACGCGCAAGCGCGACACCGGCGTCGTCGAAGAGCGGCGCACGGAAGACGCCAGCGGTTCCACCTCCAAGGCCGCCCGGGAGGGCCATCTGCGCACGCCCGGCGTGGGGACTGCCGGCGGGCTCACGGGTCGGCATCCGGGCGACGGCTCGACCAACCGCACGACGGAGACCGACCAGGCGCCGCCTGTGAAGAAGCGCTGAGCCACACGAGGCCCGCCCTCCGGAGCGGGCCCGCCGCTTGCCCGTGGAGCGCGAGGCCTGCCTGCGTTCACTTTCGATGATGAGCGCTCGCCGGTTCACGCGCGCCCCTTCACTTCTTCCTGGAGACACCCACATGCCACGCTCCGTCAAAGCCGAACAGGACGCCGTCGAGCAGCCGCCATCGAGCGATGTGCTGCCGCTCGAAGCGGAAGTCAGGGCAGCCGATCTCGGCTCTGCCGACGCCGGTGCCGACGCCGGCGGCGAGGAGAGCACCGAGCCGGACGCATCGCGCGAAGCCCGCATCCGGGAAGCGGCCTACGCCGCCTATGAGCGCCGCGGCAAGGCACCCGGCGGCGAAGAAGAAGACTGGCTCGAGGCCGAACGATCGATCGATGCGCAACGGAATGGGCGCACCGGCAGCGCAGAGCGGTAGCCGTCCGGCTCCACCGCGCGATCAGCCCAGCGCGGTGTCCAGCACCATCATGACGACGAAGCCGAGGACCAGCCCGCCGGTGGCGAAGGCCTCGTGCCCCTGCCGGTGCGATTCGGGAATGACCTCGTGGCTGATCACGAAGAGCATTGCGCCCGCCGCCATGGCCAGTCCCCACGGCAGCATGGTGGCGGAGATGGTGACGAGCACCGCCCCGGCCACCGCTGCGACCGGCTCCACCAGGCCCGACACGACGCCGAGCGACGCCGAGGCGACCCGCCCGTAGCCGACGCCGCGCAACGCCAGGGCCACGACCAGGCCTTCGGGCACGTCCTGGATCGAGATGCCGGTGGCCAGGGCGGCGGCGCCGACCGGATCGGTGCCGGCGAAGGCGACGCCGATCGCGAGCCCCTCCGGCAGGTTGTGCAGCACGATGGCCAGCACGAACAGCCAGACGCGCCGCAAGGTGCGCGCCTGCGGGCCTTCGAGGCCCTTCACGAAATGCTCATGCGGCACGGCCCGGTCGATGGCCAGCAGCAGCAGCGCACCCAGCACGATGCCTCCGCCGACGATGCCGGCAGCGCCCCACGCACCGGCACCCTGGGCCTTGGCCGCTGCCAGGCCGGGGATCACCAGCGAAAAGGAGCTTGCGGCCAGCATCACGCCGGCGCCGAAGCCGAGCATGGTGTCGTAGCTGCGCTGCGAGAACTGCTGCGACAGCAGCACCGGCAAGGTGCCGAGGGCCGTGGCCAGCGCGGCGACCATGCCGCCGATCAGCGCGCCCTGGATCCGCGCGTCGCCACGCGCCACGCCTTCGAAGGCCTGGTGGGCGAGGATGACCACGCCCGCCACGACGATGGCGATGCCCACCCAGCGCCGCAGCGGCAGCCGGCGGCGCGGGCGCAGCGATGCGCCGCCGGATGGCCACCACGGTTCCACGGCCGGCTACCGATGGAAGGCCGTCTTGCGCGGCAGATGGCGCCGCGCTCGCCCGGATCGGCTGGCCCACAACAGGCCGAGGGCCGCGAGCCCGGCGATCGAGAGCGCCGCCGTGTTGCCCGAGACCGCGCGGCCCATGTCGAGCGCGATCTCGCCGCTGCGGGGCGCGACCAGCTGCACGCGGCGCTTGGTCATGCGCGCGCCCAGCTCGCCGAGGCTGTCGGCGAGCAGGCGCTCGGCCGCCGGCAGGACGACGGTTTCCTCGTCGGCCACGTGATGCAGCACCTCGCGCATCAGTGCCATCACGGTCTCGTCGTAGTCGACGGCCTCCGGCTCCATCCGGCGCAGCAGCCCGATGAGCCGCTTCATTTCCTCGTGCTCGGCCATGCTCTCGCGGATGAGCGCATCCTCGGTGACCTCGCGCACGGCCGGGTAGAAGATCTCCTCTTCCAGGCTGGCATGGACCTCCAGCGAGGTGCAGATCGTGGAGGCGAGGCCCTTTCTCACGCGGGCCGGCGCACTGGCCTTGTACTGGTGGAAGGTGGACATCACGTGCGTGTGGTCCAGGCGAATCATGTTCGTTGCGGTCGGCAACAAACGGGAAACCAGGTTGTTCATGGCGTGCTCCGTTGCTGGGCGGAAAAAAGGCGGTGGCCAGGCCACCGCCAACCCACGTCGGGAAAGGGTCACGCGGCCGTGCCGGTGAGCTCGCCCATCAGCTCTTCCTTGCGCGTCTCCAGTTGCTCGCGCAGGGCGACGAGGTCGAGCCCGCGCGCTGCGCGCGCCTTGACGAAGATCTCGTTGCGCTCTTCCTTCACATGGTGGTCGATGTACTCGCCGAGCACCGTGACCTTGGCGTCGAACTTGTCGTCGACCTCGGTCGCCTCCTGGATCTGGGCGATCAGGTCCTTGGCGCTCGCGTGTTCGACCTCGGCTTCGTCGAGCAGGTCGGTCTCCTTGATGGCCTCTCGCACGGCCGGATAGAAGATCTCTTCCTCGATCTGCGCATGCACGGTCAGCTCCATGCAGATCTCGTTGGCGAGCTCGCGCCTCTTCTGGGTGGAACTGGCCGCCTTCGAGCTGGTCAGCGTCTCGTATTCCTTGAACATCTTCTTGACATTGCGGTGGTCGGTGTCGAGCAGGCTGCAGGCGTCGGGCTCGGAACGTTTGGTGGTGGGCATCGTGGGCTCCAATGGTGGGTGGTTGCGGGGAAGCACAGCTTGTGGTGACGTCATCGGGACTCGCGTAGGAGCGCGCCGCGGAGAAATGTCGATAAAGCGGAAGGGTGGAACGCGAGGCTCGCCTGCAGCTCATCCGTGGCGCGACGCAGCTCGACGCAGCGCGAGGGACGCTGGTCCGCGAAACCTCTGTCGTCCTACTTGCCGGGCCGGGGCTGCTCATGTCTGATCGCGGCCCGCACCCAAGGAGACCCGTCATGCCCATTCCGGAACGCAGGCTGCAGCGCACGTTGCGCACCGTCTTCGGACTGCAGGCCTTGCGCCCGGGGCAGCGGCAGGTGATCGAGCGCGTGCTGGGCGGGCGCTCCACGCTCGCGGTCATGCCCACGGGGGCGGGCAAGTCGCTGTGCTACCAGCTCCCGGCGCTGCTGCTCGAAGGCTGCACGGTGGTGGTATCGCCGCTGATCGCGCTCATGAAGGACCAATGCGAGAAGCTGCAGTCGCTGGGCATTGCGGCGGTGCAGTTCAACAGCCACGTGGAAGCCGACGAGATCCGCTCGGGCGAGCAGGCCGTGCGCGACGGCTCGGCACGCCTCGTGTTCGCCACGCCGGAGCGGCTTGCCGACGCCGGCTTCGCGGCACTGCTGCGGGGACGCAGGATCGCGCTTCTGGTGGTCGACGAGGCGCACTGCATCTCGCAGTGGGGGCACGATTTCCGGCCGGCATTCCTGGGCATTGGCACCGTCGCCAAGGAGATCGGCGATCCGCCCGTGCTGGCACTCACCGCGACGGCGAACAGCGAGGTCGCGGCCGACATCATGGAGAAGCTCGGCATCCCCAGGTCCGGGTGGATCGATACCGGCACCTACCGGCCCAACCTGCACTTCGCGGTGGAACAGCATGCACGCGAGGACGAAAGATTGCGCCGAACGCTCGCGCTGGTCGGCGGGACGAAGGGCAGCGGCATCGTCTATACCGCGACCGTGAAGGCGGCGGAAGCGGTGTACGAGGCCTTGCGCTCGGAGGGCGAATCGGTGGGGCTGTATCACGGCCGTCGCAGTGCGGCCGAACGGGGCGAGGCACAGGACGCCTTCATGGCGGATCGCCTGCGTGTGATGGTGGCGACCAATGCTTTCGGCATGGGGATCGACAAGGCCGACATCCGCTTCGTGCTGCACTACCAGATGCCCTCGGGCCTGGACACCTACTACCAGGAGGCAGGCCGCGCCGGGCGCGACGGCAAGCCGTCGGCCTGCACGCTGCTGTTCCTGCGCCGGGACCGCGCGCTGCAGCAGTTCTTCCTGACAGGGCGCTATCCCACGGAAGAGGAGCTCGACGCGCTCCTGCAGGCGCTGGAACGGGAGCCGCCTCACGCCAGCGGCCAGCCGCTGGCCGACCTGAAGGACAGCACCGGCCTGCCGCAGAACAAGCTGAAGGCGGCGGTCGGCATGCTGCGCAACCGGCGCATCGTCGGCGTCGATCGGGAAGGACGCGTGCGCCTGCTGCGCGCGGACCTCGCCGCCGACCAGGTGCATGAACTCCTGGCCGCCTACCGCCGCAAGCGCGAGCAGGACAACGCGACGCTGGAGCGGATGGTGTTCTATGCCCAGAGCGGGCAGTGCCGCTGGCAGGTGCTGCTCGCCTACCTGGAGGAAGAAGCACCGCAGGAGCGCTGCGGCAACTGCGACAACTGCCGCCGCATCGCGCAACACGAGGCGGCCATGGCAGCGGCGGACGCGGCGGCGGACAGCGAGGCGCCGAAGCTGCGGCATCCCGCACGGCCCCGGCTGCCGCCGCCTGCCTTCGTCGCCCGCCAGCCGGTCCGGGTCAAGCGGTACGGCGAAGGCAGCGTGGTGAGTGCGGATGCGTTGTCGATCACGATCGAGTTCGCCGACGGGAGCCGCCGCTGCTTCCAGCCCGATTTCGTGCAGCCCATCGTCAGCCGGAAGACTCCGGGCCGGGCGTCGCGGCCATCCGCCGGAACAGGATGAGAAGGCCGCAGGCGCGCGCCGAACGCGCGGCGCCGCGCAGCACCGACGGACTGCGACCCCGTCCTGCAACAAGAGGCCGCTTGCGCCGTCAAGCGGGCGGCCGCCCCGCGACAAACTGCCCGAGGTCGCATCCAGCCAATGAAAGGAGTTGCCGATGCCTGGAGATCCGAGTTCGATGCGCACGCCGATCGCCAGCACCCTGCTTGCGGCCTGCACGCTTCTCGTGTCGTGCGGCGGCAGCAACACGGCGTCCAACGCGCCGGCGCCCGGGGCCGCCAAGGAAGCCAGCACACGCACCCTGGAGGCGGGTGCCGCGGCGCTGCAGGACAAGCCGCCGATCGAAGCCATCAATGCCTACCTGGACGGCTTCCATTTCTACAACGGCAGTCCTCATATGCAGATGGAGGCGCACCACTACTGCGCCATCCTCAACGAGGAGCTGATCCAGTGCGTGATCTACGACGGCAACGTCAAAGATGCGAAGCTCATGGGCGTCGAGTACATCGTGAGCGAACGCCTGTTCAACACGTTGCCCGAGCAGGAGAAGGCGCTGTGGCACAGCCACGTTCATGAAGTGAAGTCCGGCCAGCTGATCGCACCGGGCATTCCGGATGCGGCCGAGCATGCGCTGATGAAGAAGCTCGTCGGCACTTACGGAAAGACCTTCCACACCTGGCACACCGACCAGAACAAGCAGCTGCCCATCGGCATCCCGCAGGTCATGATGGGCTTCACGGCGGACGGCCAGGCGGATGCAGCGATGGTCGCGGAGCGCGACAAGCGCTTCGGCATCGCCAGCGCGGACAAGAAAAAGCAGCGGGAGGACATACCGGCGCCGGCCATCGCGGATGGCGCAGACGCGTGGCAGAAAGGACGGGCGGTTCAGCTTGCGGACCCGACGGGCACGCAGCACGGCCATCCGGCAGGCGGCAAGTAGCCGCACATGAAAGGACCAGCATGAGCAACACTTCGGGTTCCGGCAGCGGGGACGGAACGCGCCCCACCACCAGCGGCGGCACCGACAACATCGGGGCCGGCGAGAAGTTCAGCGGCAAGCGCTCCAAGAGCGGCAGCGAAGACACCGGGCCGGCGCCGCCGGAGCGCATGGCGGCCAAGCGCAAGGACGCGGAAGCGTCGGAGCATGACGACTCGGCTGCCTACGGGCTGCGCGAGGACATGGAGCCCGAGACCAACAAGGAACCGCCGCCGGCTGCCGGCAAGAAGGCCGGCGACCGATAGCGGCAAGCGCAACTAGTTCGTGGCGAAGCAGTAGAGCAGGCCGTCTCCGCCGGTCCCCCGCAACGCCTGCTGGCTGCACCCGCCGCGCGATTGATGCGAGGAGTTCCACGAGGTGGCCCAGGGGTCCGTCGTGGGGCCCACGCGGTCGTGATGGCCCACGATCGCGACGCCTTCGGTGCCGCTGCGCGTCCAGTTCCCGCAGGTCATGTCGGTGTCGTTCGGCGAGAAGGCGGTGCCGTCGGTGCGCGAGCCCGTAAGGATGTCGTGGCGGTTCGGCGTGTCGCCGCGCCCTTCGACGAGCTGGCCCTTTTCGTTGAGCGCCGTCTGCTTGGTGATGTTGTTGGCCGCGTGCAGTTGCTCGACGTTGCGCGCGATCAACTGGCCCTTCGCGTTGAACCAGGGGCCATTGCCGATCCGGTCGCGCGCATTGACCGTGGGCACGCCGTCCTTGGCTTGCGTGCTCAGGTAGGCACGCCATGTCTTGCCGCCGGCACCAGCCGCCGCCGCCAGCGATTGGCAATGCCGGTCGGCCCCGGCCAGCCCGCCCAGGTCGGCGCCCTTGCCGCCACCGACGCTGCTCACGAAGAAACTCATGCCCCCGCTTCCCGAGCCGCCGGGCCTCATCGCCGTACATGCCACGACGGCCAGGGGCAGGCAGATCAGCGCGGCCCGCACGCGCCAGGAAACACGTTGAGTCATGGTTCGGCTCCTTGTCGAAGGTTGTTGTTCGCCCCCGACCACGGCGACCCGCTTCGGGGTGGGCGGATTATGGGAGCCGCACGCCCGGTTGACCACTAGGGTCAGCGCGGAGGCGCGCCGCCATGAGCCGCACGGCCGCTCCGAAGGCGAATAGCACCGCAGCCGGAGGCGAAGCTACTCCAGTGAACGGCGGCGCTTCCATCACCGCTTCAGAAGCGCTCGGGCAGCCCCATCGCCGGATCGCTCACCGAGTGCCGGCCGGTCTCGACCCGACCGGCGAAGCGACGGTAGAAGGCGGCGTCGGCGTCGCAGGTCACCACGAAGTCGTACCAGTTGCCGGTGGCGTCCAGGCTCCAGCGCATGCTGGCGTCGTCGCCGCCCTTCACCCGCACGCTCCACGGGGCGCGGGGCTTGTTGCCGCGGTCATCGTGATCGTTGCGGTCGTTGCGGTCGCCGTCATGGTCGCGGTCGTGGTGGCCGTGATCGTCATGGTCGTCGCGTCCGTCCTTGCCGCCGGCCCCGCGTCCGTCGAGGCGCGGGTAGGCCAGGTTGTGCTGCACGGTGAACCGGCAATCGCGCCGGCCGCCGTTGCGCATCTGCAGGTAGATGTCGCCCTTGCGCGCGTCGTAGCCCACGCGGATCTCGGGCAGCGGCGCGCCCGCGGCGCGCAGCCGGTTCAAGTCGCCCTTGAAATGGCGGTGGAAGCCGTTGGGCCCCAGCACCCACAGGTCGTACAGGCCGGCGTCGTCGGTGCCGGCGGCCCAGTCGCCGCTGAGCTGCTTGCCCGGCTCGACCATGTAGCGGCGCGGCACGCGGTCTGCCAGGTGCAGCTTGTCGTAGACGTGGAACACGGCGGCGGAACGGCCGCTGTTGGCGAAGGCGAGCTGCACGCGGCCGCTGGACGAATCGACGCGCGCGGTGGTGTGCAGCTCGTAGGGCAGGGCGCGCGAGGGACGCACGCCGGTCGCCTGCGCCGGCAGCGCGAGGTCCGCCGGCGGAACGATCTTCGGCAGCGCCTGCTGGGCGGCCGTCAGCGCATCGACCTCGGCCTTGGTCCGGCGGCCGGCCAGCGTGGGCAGCGCCTCGTCGTTGGGGCGCTCGAAGTTGAAGGCGCTGGTCAGGTCGCCGCAGACGGCGCGGCGATAGGCGCTGATCTGCGGTTCGGCCACGCCGAAGCACTTCTCGAGGAACAGCAGCGTCGAGGTGTGGTCGCAGACCTGCGAGTTGACCCAGCCGCCGCGGCTCCACGGCGAGACCACCCACAGCGGCACGCGCGGACCGGGGCCGTAGGGCCGGCCGTCCATGGCGGGCTGGGTCGGAGTCGCGGGCGTGTAGTTGTGATATTCGACCGCCACGTCCTCGTCCTTCATCGTGGTGCCGCCGGCCAGTGTGCCGTCGGCATTGCGCGAGGGCGCCGAGGGCGAGGGCAGGTGATCGAAGAAGCCGTCGTTCTCGTCGAAGTTGATCAAGAGGACGGTCTTGCTCCAGACCTCGGGGTTGGCCGTCAGCGCGTCCAGCACCTGCTGCACGTACCAGCCGCCCTTGGCCGGGCTCGACGGTCCGGGGTGCTCGCTGTAGGCGGAGGGCGCGATGATCCACGACACCGCGGGCAGCTTGCCGTTCTGGATGTCCTCGCGGAAGGTCTCCAGGAAGCCGTAGGGCATCGTGTTGTGGAAGCCCTTGGCCAGCGGGCTGAGCGCATCGTCGACCACCGGGTCGTAGAAGGGACCGGCGGCGGTGACCGGCTGCGTGATGTCCGTGGCCGGCACGTAGACCGGTCGGCGCGCCGGCGGCATCTGCTCGATCTGGGCGCGCCAGTGGCGGAAGCCCATCATTTCGTTGCAGCCGAAGTTGTCGATCAGGCTCTGGTAGACCTTCCACTTCACGCCGGCTTTCTCGAGGCGGTCGGCATAGGTGGTCCAGGTCCAGCCCTGCGTGGACGCGCCGATGTCGTTGCCGGCGTTGAACTGGTTGTTGAGCGCGGCGACCTGCACCTTGCTGCCGTCGATGGGGCTGACGCCGTTCGGGCCGTTGGTGCCGCTCCAGTAGAACAGCCGGTTGGCGATGGTGCCGGTGTGCATGCCGCAGTGGTAGTGGTCGCACAGCGTGAAGGCGTCGGCCAGCGCGCGCTGGAACGGCACTTCCGCGCTTTCGTAGTAGCCCATCGAGAGCTGGTTCTTGGCGTCCGGCCACTTGTACATGCGGCCATGGTCCCAGGCGGCCTGCGAGTCGGACCAGGCGTGCGGGGTGCTGCCGGCGCGCTGCGCGTTGCCTTTGCTCCCGTCGAGGTGGTAGGGCACGAAGGTGCTCGCCGGCGTGGTCTTCGTGTAGGTCTGATAGAACGCGTTCTTGCCGTTCGGCGTGGGGATCGCGAAGCGGTCGCCGAAGCCGCGCACGCCCTTGAAGGTGCCGAAGTAGCTGTCGAAGGAGCGGTTCTCCTGCATCAGCAGCACCACGTGCTTGACGTCCTTGACGGTGCCGGTGTCGTGGTGCGCGGGGATCGCCAGCGCGCGGCGGATGCTCGGAGGGAAGGCGGCCAGCGTGGCGGCGGCGATGCCGGTCGTGGCGGTGTTCCGGAGGAATTTGCGGCGGGAGTTCGTGGTCATGTCTTATGCATCGGTTCTTCGCACTGGGGAGTCCCGAGACTAGGCAACCGCAATGTCACGACGATGACGCGATGCGAGCGCCGTCCGCATCGGCAACAGATCGAGATTCACGGGGTATCAGGCACATGCAGGCGGATCACATCGAGTTTTTCAGAACGCAGGGCTACCTTCGGTTGAATGGCTTTCATCCGAAGGCCCGGATGCAGGCACCGAAGCGCCACATCGAGAAGGAGCTCGCGCGGCTGAATATCTGGTTGTCCGGGAAAGTCGTTTCCAGGCAACTGAAAGAGCTGCCGGTCTTCCAGCAGATCGGGAGAGTGTCGAACTCGGTCAAGGTGTCTGGCCTGCAAGGCACCCTCATGACCGGCCAGCTGCTTGCTGCAATGAACGCGCTCGCGGGCGGCGCACTGTCCTGCCCGCAGGATGCTCAACTGCTGCTGTCGTTACCCCAGCAGGGTGAATGGACGCTGAGCGGACTCGACTGGCACGTCGACATCGGCGCGGACGGACTCGATCGCCTGCCCGGCATCCAGGCCTTCTTTCTGATCGACGACGTCGCACCGCGCGGCGGTGCGACCTTGGCCGTCGCGGGCTCGCACCGCATCGACAGCGCCACCCACCACAAGCTGCGCCATGCCTTGAAGGCAACACCAGGTGGCGAGGATGTGCTTCGCGACATGGGGCTCGAAGTCATCGAGATGTCGGGCCGTGCGGGGGACATCGTTCTCATGGACCTGCGTCTGCTGCACACCCCTTCGATCAACGCCACTCGGCGCATCCGGATGATGGCGACGGTTCGCTGCTTTCGCGCGGAAGGGCGCTAGCGTTCGCGCTCATGACTCGTAGTTGCCGCGCCGCATCGGACGACGCAGAAGCGCGCCGCCCATTTCCCGCGCTTGGCGCTCCCGTTCGCGCCGACGCGCTTCCGCGGGGTTCGCGACCGTCGAACGCGTCTTGGGATTGAGCTCGCACCACCACGTTTGAACGAACATCGGCCCCGTGCCCTTGCCACTGCGGGTCGGGTAGATCTCGACGCC
Source organism: Variovorax stachyos (assembly GCF_051400855.1). Classification (NCBI taxonomy): domain Bacteria; kingdom Pseudomonadati; phylum Pseudomonadota; class Betaproteobacteria; order Burkholderiales; family Comamonadaceae; genus Variovorax; species Variovorax stachyos. The sequence goes on from NZ_JBLFFN010000006.1 coordinate 346,685, forward strand.
GGTCAGCAGCAAGCCACGATCGTCGAGGGCCAGCAGCTTGGCCTTGTCGAGCAACGGGATCACATAGCTCTCGCCATCGCGGCCGAGCAGCACGGCCACACGCTTCATGCCCTTGCGAAACACCTGCAGCTCGCCGTGTGCCGGCTCGGCCTCGATGTCGTCGCGGTGCAGCAGTTGCCCCTCTCGGCGGCATCGGTAGACGATGGCGAACACATGCGAAAAATACTGGATGGACGTACAGTATAGCCATGGACCGCGAGATTTGGATTGCCGTTTGCGCCCATCGGCTTCAGAGGCAGTGGCGCACCATCGACCCGGATCAGCTCGACGAGCTCGCCGCTGATCTGTGGAAGGACGAGCGCTTGCGAAGCCTGGCGCCCGACGAGGCTGCCACACGATGGCTCGAGCCATTAGCATCCGGCCATGAGCAGCATCCTGGTCGGAACCGCCCCGTGGACTGACAAGACCCTCATCGACTGCGGGCGCTTCTATCCGAAGGAAGCGAACTCGGCGGCCGAGCGCTTCGACTACGACCACCCAGACCAGGAGTTGCGCGAGATCATGCAGGAAGTCGTTCGCCTCGCCTACAAGGTCCGGCATGCACATATCATCTTCAACAACTGCGATGAGGACAAAGGGCAGCGCAACGGCATCTCCTTCATTGAAGATTCCGTTGGCGCATGGTTGAAAGGCAGTGTGCCGTCCGACGACCGCGCAAGAGGCGTCAACCGGCCACCAAAGTCAAAGGAGCGTATGCATGGAAACACAGGAGTTGCACCGCGGTCGGCTGATCGACCACATCCAGCTCGTCGTGCGCGATCTGGCCGCGAGCCGGGCTTTCTACGAGGCCGCGTTCGAGGTGCTGAAGATTCCGATGGGCGGCACCGGCAAGGACTACTTCTGGGCCGATGAGCTGTTCATATCGACTGCCGACAGCGAAGCCGCGCAGGGCCACCTGACCGGGCGCCACCACCTGGCCTTCCAGGCGCAGGACAGGGCGATGGTCGACGCCTTCTACAAGGCAGTGCTCGCGCAAGGCGGCAAGGACAACGGCGCGCCAGGCGAGCGGCCGTATCACCCGGGCTACTACGCGTGCTTCGTGCTCGACCCCGACGGCAACAACATCGAGGCGGTGTTCCACGGCGAGGCCCAGCGCAGCGCGCCCTCGGTCAAGGTGACGTTCTGATCCTCGCGATCACCAGGTTTCGGGCGTTCTTCCAGGCAGCGTGAACGCGCAGGCTTTGCTCGATGAAGGCAGGCGTTTCCTCGCCCCACTGTGCAGTCAGAGACGAAGCCGGCCCAGCTGAAACAGCTCCGCGTAGCCATGCAAGCCGCCGTAGGTCCAAGCATCGCCTTGCGACACGGCAAGCATCGATTGCGCCCAGGAATCGCCGCCGTACTTCGCCCGCTGGCTTTCGAACGCGTTGATGGCGCGCAGCTTCGCGTCCATGTCGGTCTTCGACAGAATGCTGACGACGTTCGGCTGAAAGGGAATGTCGGGCCTGCCGCTGGGATAGGTGGGCTTGAACATCAGGAAGTTCGATACCTTCCGCGCCGCGGCAATGCTGATCCTGTACGCCGTGGCGTGGTCCTGGTGCGTGTCGGCATGGAAATGCGTCATCACCGTGTCGGCCTCGAAGCGACGCAACAGTTCCTCGAGCCCGACCAGAAGATGATTGAACCCGTCGTGCAGCGACGTGTCCTTCCCGCCCAGCCAGAAGATCTGATCCACGCCGAGATGCTTGCCGGCCAGTTCGACTTCTTCGTGGCGAACCTGCGAGTCGTGGCTTGCGAGGATGGCGATCGCAACGTCGCGCCCTTCGCCGCGCCACTTGTGGATCGAGCCTCCCGCATTGAGCTCGACGTCATCCGCATGTGCGCCCACGAGCAGAATCCTCTTGCCCAACATGCGTCGGCCCGTTCGTTCGCGCTCAGCCGCCGCCGGCAAGCACTGCGCGAAGGGTCTTCAGCAGGATGATGAAGTCCAGCCCCAGGGACCACTTGTTCACGTACTCGACATCGAGCTCGACCCGCTGTGGGTAGGTCAGGTCGTTTCTGCCGCTGACCTGCCAGAGGCCGGTCATTCCCGGGCGCATCGCACAGTAGTGCGCCCATCCCCTGGCGTGAAGGCTGATCTGCCGCTCCATGCAGGGGCGCGGGCCGACGATGCTCATGTCGCCCTTGAGCACGTTCCACAGTTGCGGGAGCTCGTCCAGACTGAACCGCCGCAGGATCCGGCCGGTGCGCGTCACGCGCGGGTCTTCGGCGAGGTGCTGGAAGGCGTTCCATTCACCGCGCGCCGAAGGGCTGGCGCGCAGGTGCTGCTGCAGGGCGTGATCGGCGCCGTTGCGCATCGAGCGGAACTTGAAGAACCGGAAGGGGCGGCCCTGGCAGCCCATCCGCTTCTGCGTGTAGATCAGCGGCAGGCCACTGCTGCACGCGACGCACAAGGCGATCGCGAGGAGGAGCGGCGACAGGAGAAGAAGGAGGCCCGTCGCGATGACGATGTCGAGCGCGCGCTTCACGCCCCGATGAAAGCTGCTGTCTCGCCTCCGGTTCGCGGACAGGGGCGCCGCCTTGGCGTGCTCAGGCGCGGGCGGGGGACTTGCAAAGGGGCGAGGCGCGCCTGAAGCGTCTGTACGGAACATTGGGTACGCGAGGTGGGCTGGGGGTGACCAAATAATACTTTAGGGCTCACCTCTGCTGGGACTCGTTGCGCAAAAAAGAACCGGAGGCGTCTTCTTCAGGCCACGCACCTTCTGATGACCGGGCAGACCTGCAGCGCAGCAATCGCTGCGAAGTCGCTGAGGAAGCTCGTCGATGGAGCAGGAATCAGCGAGTACTGCTCAGCGCCAACCCGCGGCCCTGAGCTTGTCGGCCAGTTGCTGTGCGATCACGGCGTAGCCCTGCGCATTGGCATGGATGCGGTCTGACCGCAACGCCGCGTCCGACAAGACGGTGGAATACACGTCCGGAATCAGAAGCGCCTTCTCAGCCTTGGCCACCTCCTCGTAGAAGCCGGCATCGCTGAGCGAACCCACCGTTGCACGAAGCGGCTCGGGTTTCGGCGTTGCGATCACCGCGACGTAGGGCGTGTGTGCAAGTGCCGAGCGCACGATGGCGGCGATGTTGTCCTTCGTCGTCTGCTGGGACATGCCGCGCAACATGTCGTTGCCACCGATGCCGACCAGTACCGCGTCGTAGCTGCTTGTCGCCAGCAGCGCCTGGAAGCGCTCCAGCGCACCGGCGGAGGTGTCGCCGTTGACGCCTTCGTTGTCGACCTGCCAGCCGGTCAGTTGCGCCAGAATCGCAGGCCACGCCTGCTCGGGCGTGGCGCCATAGCCCACGGTCAGGCTGTCGCCCAGCGCCAGCACGCGTGCATCGGGCTTCAGTACGGAACTTGAAGGCTTGCGTTTTCCGCAGGCTGCAAGAGCCAGGGCCAGCGGCAGGCTGGCCAGGAGCAGGTGTCGACGGTTCATCGAGCTTGAAGGTAGCACGCGTTGGTGCTTCCGGTTCTCACCACCCCTACCTGAACGGGCGCCGGTCGTAGGGCCTCGCCATCATTGCCTGTCGATCGGACTGCGCCGCATCGCTCGCCAGAGCGCCAGGTCGTAGCCGATCTTGAGCACGCCACATGCGATAAGCGGCATCGAGATCCAGCCTGCGGCGAAGAGCGCGCCGCTCAGCGTCGGGCTGATCGCCGCCGCCAGGCTCCGCGGCACCGCCGTGAAGCTCGCCGCGGCGCTGCGTTCTCCTGGCGTCACGACGGCCATGACGTAGGCAGTGCGCGTGGGCACGTCCATCGACGACAAGGCGCTGCGGACGAACAGCAATCCCAAGGCGATCGGAAGGCTCGGCGCAAGAGCAGCCAGTACCAGGCAGATGTTGGCCGGCAAGTGCGTGAAAACCATCGTGTTCAACAGCCCGATGCGCTGGGCGACCCGTGGTGCCGCGAGCTGGGATGCGGCGCTCAACAGGCCGGTCCAGAAGAAGAACACGCCGGCCTGCGACAGCGACAGTCCGAAGCGCTCGAGCAGCCAGAGCGACATCAAGGCGTTGACCGTCAAGCCGCCCGCGAAGGCATCGACGCTGAAGAGCGCCGCCAGGCGCATCACGACGCCGCGCGAAGGCCCCAGCGGCGCCGGAGCGGGAGGCAGGTTGTTCGCGCCGGCGTGGCCATTGGGTGACGGCAGCGCGCGATACAGCCAGAGAACCGCCAGGCCGATCGCGGCGTACACGAGGAACATGCCGCGCAACGCATCGACGCGCGCCAGCTCGGAGTGACGCACCAGCCAGTCCGGCACCGCAGCCGCCAACGCCCCCAATGCCGCGCACAGCGCGCCCGCGAGGCTGTAGCGTGCGAACAGCGCGGTGCGCGCATTGCCTTGCGCAGCCGAGGCGAGGCGAGCGTGTTCGAGCGGAAGAAAAACGCTCACGTCGCCGGAGCTGGGGTTGAGCGTGCCGACCACTGCCACGATCAGCAGAGGCCAGAACGACGACAGGCCGGCGAATCCCAACCCCGTCGCCGCCATCAGCAGGGCCGCACAGCGCAACAGGCGCCCGCCCGGGAAGCGGTGCCCCCACGCACCCACCGCCAGCGTGGCCAGCGCCGAGCCCAGCATCGTCGCGGTGCTCACGATACCGACCTCCAGGGTACCGAGCCCGATGGCCAGCAAGTAGGCCGGCAGCAGGACGGCCATGTAGCCGTCGCCGAAAGCGCGCAACCCCCTCGCGACGAGCAAGGGCAGCGCACCGGGATCGACACCCACGGGCAAAAGCCATCCGAATCCAGATGCCGGGCGAGGAAAGGGCTTGGAATTCACCGCTACTCCAAGGTTGGGGTCATTCGTTGTAGCGATCATCACATAGGTGTATTGTTCTCTACATGAAATCTCGTGACACCTCCGGCGATACCGGGCAGTGGCTGTTGCTGATCGTTTCGTTGCCGACCCAGGGCGCGACGGCCCGCATGCGCATCTGGCGCGCGCTCAAGACCCTGGGCTGCGCTGCACTGCGCGACGGCGCCTACCTGCTCCCGTTCAACACCATGCATCGCGATGCCCTGCAGGAACTGGCAGACGAATGCATTCGCGAAGGCGGCAGCGCCTGGCTCATGCTGATTGCGCCGGCAAGCGCTGCAGACACCGCCGGCTACCCGCAGCTCTTCGATCGCAGCGAGGACTACGCGGCACTCCTGAAGGCCTGGAAGGAAGCAGGAGCGACCCTTCCTTCCATGGGCGTCAACGATCTGACGCGCCTGCAAAAAAAGTTGCGCCGCGACTACGAAGCGCTCCTCGCCACGGACTTCTTCCCCGGCGAAGGGAGCCTCGAAGCCGAAGCCGCGTGGACCGACCTCAGCCGGCGGATCGAGGCGCTGCTGTCGCCCGACGAGCCGCATGAAGCCGAGGGCCAGATTCCCCGCCTGAACATTGCCGACTACCAGGGCCGCCTGTGGGCAACGCGCCGTCGGCTCTGGGTCGACCGCGTGGCGAGCGCATGGCTGATCCGCCGCTTCATCGACCCGGCCGCGCGGTTCCAGTGGCTTGCCAGGCCCGCCGATTGCCCGCGGAAGGCGCTCGGCTTCGACTTCGATGGCGCCGCCTTCACCCACGTCGGCGAGAGAGTGACTTTCGAAACGCTGGTGGCGAGCTTCGGGCTGGAGGACGACCCGGCGCTCATGCGCCTGGGGGCGATGGTGCGCTCGCTCGACACAGGAGGCGGATCGGCGCCCGAGGGGGCGGGCTTCGAAGCCGTGCTCGCGGGCGCGCGCGAACGCCTGCCGGACGACGACGCCTTGCTCGCGGAGATCGGCGGCGTGCTGGATTCGCTGTACGCGCATTTCGAGCGCGAAGCCGCGCGCACCAAGGCCTGAGGCACGCGTCCAATGACCGACATCGTCACCAACGAGGCTGCGGGAGGTCGTCAAGGAGGTCCCATGGATCTGCAACTGCGTCCCTTGGCCGTCGACGTGTCCCGCCTCGACGGGCTGTCCGAGCGGCTGGTGGCGAGCCACCACGAGAACAACTACGCCGGCGCGGTGAAGCGGCTGAACGCGATCCGCCAGCAACTGTCCCAGCTGGACTGGGCCCATACGCCGGTGTTCGTTGTCAACGGGCTCAAGCGAGAGGAACTGATCGCCTTCAATTCAGCCTGGCTGCACGAGCTGTACTTCGACAACCTGGGTGGCGACGGCGTGCTGCCGGACGGCGGCTTGTCGATCGCGCTGGAGCGCGACTTCGGCTCGGTGGACCGCTGGCACGCCGAGTTCATGGCGCTGGCCAAGGCGATGGGCGGCGGATCCGGCTGGGCGCTGCTGTCGTGGTCCACGCGCGAGGGCCGTCTGGTGAATCACTGGGCTGCAGACCATGCACACTTGCTGGCCGGGGCTACGCCGGTCCTGGCGCTCGACATGTACGAGCATGCGTACCACATGGACTTCGGCTCGAAGGCTGGCGCCTATGTCGATGCGTTCATCAAGAACATCCGGTGGGAGGCCGTCCACGAACGGTACGGCGCAGCGGTCGCTGCAGACGCCGTCGCCTGGGCTGAAGACCTGGCGGCCGCGGCTGCCGCGGACCAGCTGATCGATGTGCGGCGCGCATCCACTTTCTTCGTGGCCGGCGACAAGGTGGCCGGCGCCGACTGGCGCGACCCCGCCCGCCTGAGGTCCTGGAGCAGCGAACTCGATTGCAGCAAGCCGGTCCTCGTGTACTGCGCGCACGGTCTGGACATCGGGCGGTCTACCGCACTCGCATTGCGCGCACGAGGCTTCGATGCGCGCTTTGTCGCGGGCGGCATCGAAGCGTGCAGGACCGCTGGCGTTCCGCTTCTCGCGAAGGAGTAGGACGGGCCTCTACCCGCCGAGGCCGCTGGCCAGACCCTGCGTGCAGCGTGCCTTTTGCGTTGCGCAGCGAGCGATCGACAATCGTTTCATGAAGCGACTTTCAGGTCATTGGGCGCCTGGCCGCTCGATGGCGAGCAAGGCGTCTCTTGGTACCGGGCGCGCAACCGCTTCGGTGCTCCTGGCCATCGGCGCTGCGGCATTGGTCGGCTGGCTGGCGGTGGAGCTCTACGTCGCGGTCGTGACGCTCGACTGAACGGACGATGTATCGTCGTGCCGATAGCTTGGCTCGTCTGGCGTCCGTCGGTTCAATGCGGCTGGGGCTGTCGCATTACCTCCGGGTCTGCTTCCCATTACGTCGGGGAGAGAACGGGTACGCGTTGCCGACGTGGCCCTTGGGCAAGAACCAGATCTCCACCCAAGGCAGGAACCGCGGTTTCATTGTCATTGCCGCACGCATCCGCGGCTCCTAGACTCGTTGCCTCGCATCAACAGGTGAACAGCATGTCAAGGCTTCGATTCAGGATCTCGATGTCGCTGGACGGGTTCGTCGCCGGCCCGAATCAAAGTTTGCAGGAGCCACTCGGCATTGGCGGGGAACAATTGCACGAGTGGGTGTTCCCGGTAGAGGCCTGGCGGCGTCCGCATGGCATGGAGGGCGGCGTGGTGAACGAGAGCACGCCGGTGATGGAGGAAGAGCTTGCCAACGTCGGCGCGACCATCATGGGCCGCAACATGTACGGTGGCGGTCCCGGTCCGTGGAACACGACGGATCCGTGGAACGGCTGGTGGGGCCGCAACCCGCCGTTTCATCACCCGGTGTTCGTGCTGACGCACCACGCGCGCGACCCCTTGATCATGGAGGGAGGCACCAGCTTTACCTTCGTGACCGACGGGATCGAGAGTGCGCTGGATAAGGCCCGGCGCGCGGCGGGCGGGAAGGACGTCGCGCTCGCGGGCGGCGCGCGCGCTGCGCAGCAATACCTGAAGGCTGGCCTGGTCGACGAGATGCAGCTGCACCTTGTTCCGATCTTGCTCGGAGGGGGCGAGCGCTTGTTCGACGGCGTCGAAGCCCTGCATGCGCTCGCCTTGGTGAACACGGTCCCGGCGCCGAACGTGATTCACCTGAGATTCGTGAAAAACGCCGTGTAGGCCGGCGCCGATTGCGCCCGGCGCGGATGCAGGCAATTATTCGCCGGACTATCGAGGACTGATGTATGAACCTGTTGAGCGTCGACCTCTACCAGAGTGCCACCAATCCCAGTAAATTTCTGGCACTCCCGGCCGGGACCGATCCGGCCGAGCTCACGGGTCCGATGGTCTTCGACAAGGACTACGCGGAAATCGTCCGGTATCAAGAGGCATTCGAGTTCGATCCTTCCGAAGCGTATGCCGGGGTCAACGCCGCCAAGATCGCGGCTGACCTCTTGACCTTGAAGTGGGCGATGTACCAGCGCACGTAGCTCTGTCCAGCTGGCAAAGAGCTGCAGCGCGACCGGCGCGCAGGCTTGCTATCTGGTCCCTGTCCGCGTGGTGCCGGTGCCTCCCAGCGTCGTGTCCCGAGGACGGCGAAGCCCGGCGAGTCCTATCAGGCCGAGCAGGCCCAGCCAGCCCCAATCCCAATCTCGATCCCTGTCGCCGCCGATCGGGGCGGTCGTCGACGTGGTCGTAGTTGGAGCACTTGTGCTTCCGGTTCCCCCGGTGGTCTGCGAAACCGCAGGAACGGCACATGCGAGCCCGAGGACCAAGGCCAAAGCGGCGGTGCGGTGAGTCGTCATGACATTCTCCTTTAGGAATATGGAAGAGCTCGAGGGCGTAAGCCTCGTCGTGCCGCAGCCGGCACAAGATCAAAGATCGATTTCATGGGCTCCATGCAATGTCGGACGTAGCGCCGCTCGGGCGACGAAAATCGCGTTGAGCGGCGAGAGGGTGCATTGATGAGCTCGGTAGAGCGCGAGGTCCGCCAGAGCCGACTCACTCACACTTGCAGTGTGGTTGGCGGCCGTGCAGTGCGGGGTCGCCGCTGACGCAAACTCATCGACGCACCGCGCCGTCGGTCGTCACCCAGTAGCGGCGACCAGCGAGCGAACCACCGAAGGTCGCGGCGATCGCGCCGACCACCATCGCGAGCAGCAAAGCGAGCGCGGCCTGGGCTCCGCGCTTCGCGGCCTCGTCGGCCACTTGGCGCGCCTTGGCTTCGGCTTGCGCCTTCTGCTCTTCCGTGGGCGGTGCGGAAGGATTGGCCGGTGCCGCACCCGGGCTCGCTCCCTGGGCAAGTCGCTGCTGGGCCTGGTTCTTCAGGTTGTCGATCGAGACGTCCGAAGGAATCTGGCGCCGCACTGCATCCGCCACGGGCGCGGAAGCGCCGGCACCTGCGGTAGCGGCCGTTCCCAGCAGCTTGCCTCCGCCTGCGAGCGCAGCGCCGAGCAGAGAGGTCAGGAGGTAGGCGGTCACGATGGTCGCGAGGCCCCAGGTGAGCAGCCCGTGCAGCGAGGCGTCGGTCTTATCGGGCGCGCCGGCAAGATGGGCGGCTACCCAGCCGCCTGCAAACAACGCCAATGCGCTGCTGACAACCCACCAGACACCGGCCGCCAGCCCGAACGTAGCCGGATCGGGACTGCTGTATTTCATCGGGTCAATGGTGCTCAGGCCGAGGCTTGCGCCCAGCAGGCTCAGAAGCAGCTGAAGCGTCATCGCGATGACGACACCCGCAACGATCGCGCCCCATGACACGCGGCGCCAGCCCATTGGGCGCGAGAGCTCGGGTTCCGTGCGCATGGTCGCGTCGCGTCCAGGCCGGTTGTCATAGGTGGCTGTGTTCATGGTTTGCTCCTCGGGTTGAATAATGAAGGCGCAGTCTTGCCGCCAGACCACCGCGTGGCCGAAGAGGCCACCGCGCGTGGGTGTAGGCAAAGGGCGCGCTGCAGATGAGCTGCCGCGCGGCAGGTTGCGCGGGCACGCACGAGACGGCCGAGGCCGGCGCAACGGGTAATCCGGCGAGAAGTCAGGCGTGTACTACACCAAGACGAGGCGAAGTAGTTCGCTCCGTGCACTGGCGGGGGTTGACATATCGCCTGCTGCCAGATGGCAGTGGCACGGGGGTGCAGCAGCACCCGCGGCGACACCTTCAAGGGGAACTGAGATGAACAAGGATCAAGTCAAAGGCGGCCTCGAGAAAGCCAAGGGAAGCGTGAAGCAGACGGTCGGCAAGGCAACCGGCAATGAAAGGCTGCAGAGCGAAGGCGCCGCCGACAAGGCTGGCGGGGCTGTCCAGAAGAAGGTCGGCGACGTGAAGGAAGCAGCCAAGACCATCACGAAAAAGCCCTGAATGCAGGCGGGGCGTCCGCAGGCCGAGAGGAGTTCGGGGCGGCCGCCTTCTACAACTGGCAGTAGATGGTCTTCATCGCGGAATCGTCGCGCTTGTAATTGGGCCCCGGCCGGGTGAAGACCTCGTCGAGCAGGACCAGGTCCCCGATCTTCGAGACATCGAACAAGGGCTCGCGCTGGGTGCCGCCCTGGATCTGGTGGACGCGGAGCAGTTCGGTCCCCTTGTGGCCCACGCCGTAGCACTGCGGCTCGACCAGGCGGGTGCGGCCGTGGTAGGAGAAGCGCAGCCTCCGCTTCTCGGCAATCGATCGGGCGATCACGGGGTTCATGGTCGTCGACCTCGGGGTGTTCTCGGCTACCTGCGCGCGAACACGGGTTGCTCGAAATGCGCGACGCGGGTGACGCGCCCGGCGATGCACAGCTCGCGGAACTGGTAGAGGAAGGCCGCGGTCGGCGCCGCGATCCAGGTGTCGCCCACCGGCATGCGCAGCACCGGATGCACGCTGTCGTCGATGGCGTCGAGCAGCGGCGCATCGGCGCGCATGAACTCGGCGACGGGGATGCGGTGAATGCTCGCCACCTCGGCTTCGCTGGCTACCAGCTCGCGTGCGGCGCCGGCCCAGACGACGACAGGCGTGATGGCGAAGCCGGAGCGCGTGACGAAGTCGTCGAGGCGGCCGAGGACCGCTGGCTCGTCGAGCTGCAGGCCGACTTCTTCATGCAGCTCGCGCAATGCCGCCTGTTCCGGCGTTTCGTCGCCGTCGATGCTCCCGCCGGGCAACGCCCACTGGCTTGCGTGGTTGCGCATGTGCGAGGGGCGCCGGGTGAGGAGCATGGCGGCCTGGTCGCTCCACGCGGCCGGCGCCGGCATGCCGGGCAGCGCGGCGCCGAAGCCTTCCTCGACGATCGCCAGCGCCACGGCCGCGCGCCGCGAACCGGGCGCGTGCAGCGCCTGCAGCTCGAAGCGGCGAAGGCGCTCGGCAATCGAGGTGCGCAAGGTGTCGTCGAGCCGCATCGGAAGATTATCTGCGCGCTCGTGCCCCCACCCCAGCCCTCCCCGGGGCGGGAGGGAGCAAGACCATCAAACCGTCAGCCTTCCTCGACGAAGGCTTCCTCGCGCTTGGACCTGACCGCCGGCATCAGCACGATCACCAGCATCAGCCCCGCGGCGACCAGCAGGCCGGCCGAGATCGGCCGCGTCACCAGCACCTCCCACGAGCCGCGCGACAGCAGGAGCGCGCGCCGCAGGTTTTCTTCCATCATCGGCCCGAGGATCAGTCCCAGCAGCAGCGGCGCCGGCTCGCAGCCCAGCTTGTGGAAGGCATAGCCGACGATGCCGAACAGGCCCACCATCCAGACGTCGAAGGTGTTGTTGTTGGTCGAGTACACGCCGATCGCGCAGAACAGCACGATGGCCGGGAAGAGCCAGCGGTAGGGGATGGAGAGGAACTTGATCCAGATGCCGATCAGCGGCAGGTTCAGCACCACGAGCATCAGGTTGCCGATCCACATCGAGGCGATGAGGCCCCAGAAGAGCTCGGGGTTGCTGGTCATCACCTGCGGGCCGGGCTGGATGTTGTGGATGGTCATCGCACCCACCATCAGCGCCATCACCGGGTTGCCGGGAATGCCGAGCGTGAGCAGCGGGATGAAGGAGGTCTGCGCGCCGGCGTTGTTGGCCGATTCGGGCCCGGCAACGCCGCGAATGTTGCCCTGGCCGAACGGCACCTCGTTGGCGCCCAGCTTGAGCTTCTTCTCGAGCGTGTAGGAGGCGAAGGCCGACAGCAGCGACCCGCCGCCGGGCAGGATGCCGAGCGAGCAGCCCAGCGCGGTGCCGCGCAGCGCCGCAGGCACGATGCGCCTGAAGTCCTCGCGGGTGGGCCACAGCCCGTGCACTTCGGCGGTGTAGATCTGCCGCTCGTGGTCGGGCTTCGACAGGTTGGCGATGATCTCGCCGTAGCCGAACACGCCCATCGCGATGGCGATGAAGCTGATGCCGTCGGTCAGCTCCGGAATGTCGAAGCTGTAGCGCGCGACGCCCGAGTTCACGTCGGTGCCGACCAGGCCCAGCAGCAGGCCGAGGATGATCATGCAGATGGCCTTGAGCAGCGAGCCCGACGCCAGCACCACGGCGCCGATCAGGCCCAGCACCATCAGCGAGAAATACTCGGCCGGGCCGAACTTGAAGGCCAGCTCGGTCAGCGGCGGCGCGAAGGCCGCGAGCACCAGTGTGGCCACGCTGCCCGCGAAGAACGAGCCCAGGCCGGCGGTCGCGAGTGCTGCGCCCGCCCGGCCGCGCTTGGCCATCTGGTGCCCGTCGATCACTGTCACGACGGACGATGACTCGCCCGGCAGGTTGACCAGGATGGCGGTGGTGGAGCCGCCGTACTGCGAGCCGTAGTAGATGCCCGCCAGCATGATGAGCGCGGCCACCGGCGGCAGCGCGTAGGTGACCGGCAGCAGCATCGCGATGGTGGGCACGGGCCCGATGCCGGGCAGCACACCGATCAGCGTGCCCAGCAGGCAGCCGACGAAGGCGTAGACGAGGTTCTGCAGCGAGACGGCGTGGCTGAAGCCGAGCGCGAGGTTGTCGAGAAGCTCCATGGCGATGCGTTCCTCAGCCGGTGATGAAGGTGGGCCAGACCTGGAACTGCAGGCTCAGGCCGAGGATGAAGGTGAGATAGCTGCCGATGGCCAGTACGGTGGCGAGGATCAGCGCCGACTTCATGTGGAAGGTGGAGCCCGCGAGGCTCGCGACGACGACCAGGGCGTAGATTGCGACGATCAGCCCCATGGCCGGCAGGCCGATGCTGGGCAGGCCGCCCAGCAGGATGCCGAAGACCAGGTTGGCGCCGATGATGAGCAGCAGCGGCCTCCAGGCGATGCGGCCGACGGGCTCGCCGTCCGGGGTGTCGATGGTCATGGCGCCGAGGACGACGCCGAGGCCCAGCACGGCCAGCAGCACGCCGAGCATGAGCGGAAAGTAGCCTGGGCCCATGCGCGCGCCGGTGCCGATGCTGTAGTTGGTGGCGCCGATCGCGAACGCGGCGCCGACGACGGCGAACATCAACCCGGCGAAGAAGTCTCTTTGGCTCCTGATTTTCATGAATGCACTTTCGAAGGATCGGGAAAAGGAGGAAACGACCACCGTCCCGGCGAAAGCCGGTCGGCATGCGCAGCGCGAAGCCGCGCGGGCAGGGGCGACGCCCGTCCTGCATGCGAATGCAGGCCCGTCACGGCGCCGCGATCGATTTACCTCATGGTATGAGGCTTTTTACCTCACATCATGAGTAATTACCCTGGCCCGGCGGTCGTGCCACGCCGGCACGAGGCGAGGCGCCTTGCTACATTGCGGGACTTCCAGCGGGTAGAGAACAACATGTCCAATAACGAGCAGAGCGCGTCGAAGCTGCGCCTGGAGGCGCTGTCGGCATTCAGGCACCGGCTGCGCAGCTTCATGCGATTCAGCGAGGACGCGGCGCGCGAGGCCGGCATCACCGTGCAGCAATACCAGGTGCTGCTGCACACGCAAGGCTTCCCGGGCCGCGAATGGGCCTCGATCAGCGAGATCGCCGAGCGCCTGCAGGCGCAGCCGCATGGGGTGGTGGCACTGGTGTCGCGCTGCGAGGAAGCGGGCCTGGTCAGGCGCCAGCCCAGCACCGTCGACCGGCGCCTGGTCGAGGTGCACCTGCTGCCCAAGGGGCGCAAGTTGCTGGCAAGGCTCGCGCGGCAGCACGCGCTGGAGCTGTCGCACCTGGCCGAGGCAGTACGGCTGGCGAACGAGATCGGCGGCGAGATCGACGATGGCGACGCCTAGCAAGCGCCTTCGCGCCGGCCCGCTCAGGCGATCAGCGACTCCAGCAGCCGCGCCACGTGCACCGCCTCGCGCTGCGCGCCGTCGGCGATCTGGTGGCGGCAGCTGGTGCCGTCGGCCAGCACGATCGCATCGGGCCGGCTGCGCACCGCGGGCAGCAGGGCGGCCTCGGCCATGCGCATCGACACGTCGTAGTGCGAAGCCTCGTAGCCGAAGCTGCCGGCCATGCCGCAGCAGGAGCTCTCGATGAGCTCGGGCTTCGCATCGGGGATGAGCTTCAGCACCTCGAGGATGGGGCTGACCGCGCCGAAAGCCTTCTGGTGGCAGTGGCCGTGCAGCAGGATGGGCTTGCCGGCGGGCTTGAAGCCGAGCTTGAAGCGGCCCTCGCGCATTTCGCGCGCGATGAATTCCTCGAACAGCAGCGCCTGGTCCGCGACGGTCTGCGCCTTGTCGCCCAGGCCCATGGCCAGGGTCTCGTCGCGCAAGGTCAGCAGGCAGGAGGGCTCCAGCCCGACGATGGGGACGCCCTCTTGGGCCAGGGGCAGCAGCGCGTCGACCAGGGCACCGGCACGCGCCCTGGCCTCGTCCACCATGCCGTTGGCGAGGTAGGTGCGGCCGCAGCAATGGTGGCCGCTGTGCTTCTCGACCGTATGCAGCAGGTAGCCCGCGGCCTTGAGCACGCGCGCGGCGGCCCAGGCGTTCTCGCTTTCGAAGCCGCCATTGAAGGTGTCGACGAAGAGCACCGCGGCCTTGCGACCGCTGCAGGCGGCGGCGATGACCATGTCGCGGCTGGTGAAGAGCGTCGCGTCGCGGGCGCTCCAGAAGGTGTCGGCGCGGAACGCCGGCAGCGAACGCCTGGCCGACAGCCCCAGCAGCCGCTCGCCGAGGCGGGCGAGGGCAGGCATGCGATTGCGCAGGTTGAAGAGCCAGGGCATGCGGCTGGCGGTATGCAGGTAGTCCGGCAGCCGGGCGACCAGCCGATCGGCGAGCGTGTGGCCGTGCTTCCTCTTGTAGTGGGCGAGGAACTCGATCTTCATCTTCGCCATGTCCACCCCGGTCGGGCAGTCGCGCTTGCAGCCCTTGCAGCCGACGCACAGGTCCATGGCGTCGCGAACGGCGTCGCCGGTGAAGGCGTCGGGGCCGAGCTGGCCCGAGAGCGCGAGGCGCAGCGTGTTGGCCCGCCCGCGTGTAAGGTGCTGCTCGTCGCGCGTCACGCGGTAGCTCGGGCACATGGTGCCGGCATCGAACTTGCGGCAATGGCCGTTGTTGTTGCACATCTCGACGGCCTTGGCGAAGCCGCCGGTGACGTCGCCGCCGGAGCCGGGCGGGGTGGTCTCCTCGGTCACCGGATCGGCCTGCACGTTCCAGGCGGACCAGTCGAGCACCGGGGTGATGGGGATGCGCTGGTAGGGCCGTGGCGCGGAGCCGGGCGCGAAGCGGAAGAGGGCGCCATCGTCCATCTTCGGCGGGTCGATGATCTTGCCGGGGTTGAAGAGACCGATCGGGTCGAGCTTGTTCTTGATGGCGCGGAAGGCCTCGTTGATGGCGGGGCCGAACTGCCACTCGATCCACTCGCCGCGGCACAGCCCGTCGCCGTGCTCGCCGCTGAAGGCGCCCTTGTACTTGCGCACCAGCTCGCCGGCTTCTTCCGCGATGGCGCGCATCTTCGCGGCGCCGTCGGTGCGCATGTCGAGGATGGGCCGCACGTGCAGCGTGCCCACGGACGCGTGGGCGTACCAGGTGCCGCGCGTGCCGTGCCTGGCGAACACCTCCGTCAGGCCGTCGGTATAGGCGGCCAGGTGCTCGAGCGGCACCGCGCAGTCCTCGATGAAGCTGACCGGCTTGCCGTCGCCCTTGAGGCTCATCATGATGTTGAGGCCGGCCTTGCGCACCTCCCACAGGTTCTTCTGCGCGGCCTCCTCGGGCATGCGCACCACGCTGTCGGGCAGGCCCAGGTCGCCCATCAGCTCGGCCAGCTGCTGCAGCCGGTGCAGCAGGGCGGCGCGGTCCTCGCCCGAGAACTCGACCAGCAGGATGGCGGCCGGCTTGCCGATCAGCGCCTTCTCGATGGTCGGCTTGAAGGCCGGGTTGGCGAGGCTCAGCTCGATCATCGTGCGGTCGACCAGTTCGACCGCGGTGGGGCCCAGCTTCACGATGTGCTGGGCCGAATCCATCGCAGCGTGGAAGCTCGCGAAGTTGACGACGCCCAGCACCTTGGCGCGCGGCAGCTCGGAAAGCTGCAGGGTCAGGCTGCGGGTGTAGGCCAGCGTGCCCTCGGCGCCGACCAGCAGGTGCGCGAGGTTGACGCTGCCGTCGGCGGTGTAGGGCCGCTCGCTCTGGTTGTCGAAGATGTCCAGGTTGTAGCCGGCGACGCGCCGCATCACCTTGGGCCAGCGCTCGGCAATCTCCGCGCGGTGCTGCCGGGCCAGCTGCTGCACATGCTGCGCAATGCCGGCGGCGCGCGCGCCGAGCGTGGCGACGGGGCCGAAATCCACCAGCTCGCCATCCGACAGCCAGGCGCTCGCGCCCAGCACGTTGTGCACCATGTTGCCGTAGGCGATGGAGCGCGAGCCGCAGGAGTTGTTGCCCGCCATGCCGCCCAGCGTGGCCTGCGCGCTGGTGGAGACATCGACCGGGAACCACAAGCCGTGCGGCTTGAGCTGCGCGTTGAGATGGTCCAGCACCAGGCCCGGCTCGACGGTGACGCGGCGCTCGGCGACGTCGAGCTCGAGCACGCGCCGCAGGTGCTTGCTGTTGTCGATGACCAGCGCTGCGCCGGTGGTCTGGCCGCACTGGCTGGTGCCGCCGCCGCGCGGCAGCACCGGCACCTGCAGGTCGCGCGCGATGTCGATGGCCGTGGCAACGTCGCGCTCGGTCTTCGGCACGAGCACGCCCACCGGCATGATCTGGTAGATGGAGGCGTCGGTGGCGTAGCGGCCGCGCGAGGCATCGTCGAACAGCACCTCGCCCTCGGTCTCGGCCGCGAGGCGGCGCGCGAGCTGGGCGCAGACCTCGTTGGGCGGCAGCACGGTGCCGGCGGGCTGCAGGTGGCTGGCGGGATCGATGCGCATCAGCGCTTGCCCGCCTGGGCTGCCGTGGGATAGATCTGGCCGGCGCGCAGCAGCGCAAGCACCGTGTCGCGCTTGCGGTTGAGGTGCTCGACGAGCACCTCGCGCATGGCCGCCGCGTCGCGGGCGGCGAGCGCCTCGATCATGCGTTCGTGCTCGGCCACCGCGTGCTTCCACTTGGCCTCGTCCTGGTTGGTGCGAAAGCGCAGCGACTGCACGCGGGCATTGATCGCGCGGTAGGTGCTGGTGAGCACCGGGTTCTTGGCGGCCTCGTTGATGGCGGTGTGGATGCGCGCATTGATGCGGTAGTAGCCCGAGAGATCGCGGCGCGCGAAGCAGGCCATCATTTCGTAGTGCAGGGCGCGCAGCTCGGCCAGTTCAGGCTCGGTGATGCGGCGAGCCGCCAGCTCGCCCGACAGGCCTTCGAGCGCGGCCAGCAGCTCGAAGGCGTTTTCCACGTCGGCCTCGGTCAGCTTGACGGCCACCGCGCCCCGGTTGGGCAGCAGGTCGACCAGGCCCTCCGCCGCCAGCAGCTTGATGGCTTCGCGCAGGGGCGTGCGCGAGACGCGCAGCTGCTCGCACAGCTCGCGCTCGTTGAGCTTGGCGCCCGGGGCGATCTGGCCTTCGACCAGCATGGTGCGCAGCCGCGCCGCCACCTGGTCGTGCAGCGCCAGCCGCGAGATCTCGATCACTTCTGCCATGGCTTGTTTTCCTCCCGGTGCATTTTGAATGCAAAACCTACGCGCTTCAACGGGGTTGTTTCAGGGTAATCCATCATGGTCCAATGCATTTTGCATGCAAAACTAAAAAGGAAAGGATCGCCCATGCTGCAACTCGACCTTCATCCGACCGGCCGCCATTTTCTGCAGATCCCCGGCCCCAGCCCGGTGCCCGACCGCATCCTGCGCGCGATGAGCCTGCCCACCATCGACCACCGCGGGCCCGAGTTCGGGGCGCTCGGCCTGAAGGTGCTCGCGGGCATCCGCCAGATCTTCCAGACCCGGCACCCGGTGGTGATCTACCCGGCCTCGGGCACCGGCGCCTGGGAAGCCGCGCTGGCCAATGTCATGAGCCCGGGCGACGCGGTGCTGATGTACGAGACCGGCCACTTCGCCTCGCTATGGCAGAAGATGGCGCTGCGCCTCGGCCTGGCGCCGGAGTTCCTGAGCCTGCCGGGGGTGGACGAGACCGGCCTGCCGCGCAGCTGGCGCCACGGCGTGCAGGCCGACCTGATCGAGGCGCGGCTGCGCCAGGACACGGACAAGAAGATCCGCGCGGTGTGCGTGGTGCACAACGAGACCTCCACCGGCGTGACCTCCGACATCGCGGCAGTGCGCCGCGCGATCGACGCGGCCGGCCACCCCGCCCTCTTGATGGTGGACAGCATTTCGGGCCTGGCGAGCGCCGACTACCGCCATGACGAGTGGGGCGTGGACGTGACCATCAGCGGCTCGCAGAAGGGCCTGATGCTGCCGCCGGGCATCAGCTTCAACGCGCTGTCGCCCAAGGCGCTGGAGCGCAGCAAGACCGCGAAACTGCCCAAGGCCTTCTGGGCGTGGGACGAGATCGTGGAGATGAACCAGGGCGGCTATTGGCCCTACACGCCCAACACCAACCTGCTCTACGGGCTGAGCGAATCGCTGGACATGCTGCTGGGCGAAGGCCTGCCACAGGTGTTTGCGCGCCACCAGCGCTGGGGCGCAGGCGTGCGCGCAGCGGTAAAGGCCTGGGGCCTGCCGACGCAGTGCGCCGACCCGGCCGTGCATTCGCCGGTGCTGACCGGGGTGATCACGCCCGAAGGGGTGGACGCCGATGCGCTGCGGCGGCTGATCCACGAGCGCTTCGATCTCTCGCTGGGCACGGGGCTGGGCAAGCTCAAGGGCCGCATGTTCCGCATGGGCCACCTGGGCGACAGCAACGACCTCACGCTGGTCGCGATGGTGGCCGGCGTGGAGATGGGGCTGAAGCTCACCGGCGTGAAGCTCGCGGGCAGCGGGGTGCAGGCGGCGATGGAGCATTTCGCGAGCCATGCGGTGCCGGCGGCGCTGAAGAAGGCGGCCTGAATCGAGGCCACCGGAACCGAACCAACCAGGAGACCCACCCATGCAACGACGTTCCTTGATCCAGGCAGCAGGCGCTGCGGCGGCCACCCTCGGCGTGCCGCGCGTGTTCGCACAGGAATGGCCCAACGGCCCCGTGCGCATCGTGGTGGGCTTTCCGCCGGGCGGGGGCACCGACGCGCTGGCGCGGGTGGTGGCGCAGAAGCTGACGACGATGTGGAACCAGTCGGTGATCGTGGAGAACAAGGGCGGCGTGGCCGGGGTGCTCGCGGCCGAGTACGTGTCGACGCAGCCGAGCGACGGCTCGACACTGCTGATGGCGCACATCAACAGCCATGCGCTGGCGCCCACCCTGCAGCCCAAGCTGCGCTACAGCGTGGAGCGCGACTTCGTGCCGATCGTGCTGGTGGGCGTGACGCCCAACCTGCTGATCGCGGGGCCGGCGCAGAGGGCAGTGACGGTGAAGGACATCGTCGCGCTGTGCGGCGCGGAGCCCGGCAAGGTGAGCTTCGGCTCGGCCGGCGCCGGCTCTGCGCAGCACCTGGCGCTCGAGATGTTCAAGCTGCAGGCCAAGGTCGATGCGCTGCACGTGCCCTACAAGGGCAGCGGGCCGCTGCTCGCGGACCTGATGGGCAACCAGATCCAGTACAGCTTCGAGACCATGACCGCCGCCACGCCGCATGTGAAGAGCGGCAAGGTGACGGCGGTGGCGCAGACGCGGCTGAAACGGGCCAAGGGCCACCCTTCCGTGCCGACGATGCAGGAGCAGGGCTTCGAAGGCTTCGAGGCCACCACCTGGTACGGCCTGGCCGGGCCCGGCAAGCTGCCGACGCCGATCGCTGAAAAGATCAACCGCGACGTCAACACCGTGCTGGCGATGCCCGACGTGCAGGAACGGCTCGACACCTACGGCGCCGAGGACGGCGGCGGCTCGCGCGAGAAGTTCCGGCAGTTCATCGCCTCCGAGATCCAGAAGTGGGGGCGGGTGGTGCGGGACGGCAAGGTGAAGGTGGACGCCTGAGCGCGCGGCGCTCGCGCCTGCAACAGCACTCTTCTAAAGCCCCGGCAGCCTCGTTCCAGGCTGCCGCGTCGGCTGCCCTGTGCTCGCCAGCCGGGGCGCGCAACCGGTGGCCGCCCCCTTGCGCAAAGTCCCGTCTTGTCAGACAAAGCCGCCATCGAAGTGCCGAAGACGGCCGGCCTGCTGCGGCGCAACATAATGGCAAAAAAGCCGGGCTTTTTTGCGCCTTCCACGATGTGACCTCTCAACCGCCGGGGCCCGCTCTTACATGTTCAATCCGCCGTCGCTCGAAAGCTTGCCGCCCGCCGCCACCGGACCGTCACAAGACACCGTGGCACCAGACACCCTGGCCTTTGTCTTCGAGGAGCAATGCGCGAGCCGGCCGACGCAGCTGGCCTACGGTTTCCTGGCGGAGGACCTGTCCCTCGCACAGCAGCTCAGCTATGCGCAGCTGCGTGACGACGTCCACCACATCGCCGCCTGGCTGGCGACCGCGACCCGTCCTGGCGACCGCGTGTTGCTGGCCTTTCCACCGGGGCTGGATTTCGTGCGGGTGTTCTGGGCCTGCCTGCTCAGCGGCCGGGTGGCGGTGCCGGTACCGGCGCCCGATCCGATCCGCCTGCATCACGCCGCACCGCGCCTGCGCAGCGTGATCGCGGATTCTCGCGCGGCCCTGGTGCTGACCAGCGCGAAGCTGCTCGACGCCGCGGCCACCGCGCTGGACCCCGCCACCTTGGCCATGGCGCGCTGGACCGCGCTGCCCGATGCGGCGCAGCTGGGTGCCGTTGCGCAGGACTTCGTTCCGCCGGTGATCGATACGCAGGCGCTGGCCTACCTGCAGTACACGTCGGGCTCCACCTCCGCGCCGCGCGGCGTGCGCCTGTCGCACCTGAATGTGCTGGCGAACGTGCGCGCGATGATCGCCGGAGCCGATGCGAGCGCCGATTCGCGCGGGCTCAGCTGGCTGCCGCACTTCCACGACTACGGCCTGGCCTTCGGCGTGCTGGCGCCGGTGGTGGCGGGTGCCGCCGGCTACCTGATGTCCCCAGTGGCCTTCCTGCGCCGGCCGCTGCGCTGGCTCGAGGCCATCGAGACCTATCGCATCACGCACACGGGCGCGCCGGACTCGGCCTTCGTCGCCTGCCTGCAGGCGCTGGGCGACAAGCCGCTCGGCGCACGCCTGGACAGCCTGGTGTCGCTCAACTGCGGCGCCGAACCGGTCAAGGCCGATACGGTCGATCGCGTGCTCGCCGTGTTCGGCGCGGCGGGCATGCCCGCGCGGGTGTTCGCGCCGTCCTACGGCCTGGCCGAGGCGGTGCTGGGCGTCAGCGCGAGCACGCTGCAAGCGGCGCCGCGCATCGTGTCGGCGGACGCCGGGGCCCTGCTGGCCCATCGCTTCGACCCGCTGCCCGAAGGCGCGGCGCAGGGGCGACGGCTGGTCGGCTGCGGACAGGCGATGCGGGACACGGAAATCCTCATCGTCGACGAGAACCAGCACGCCTGCGCCGATCGCTGCATCGGCGAGATCTGGGTGCGCTCGCCCGGCGTCGGCGGCGGCTACTGGATGCAGCCCGAAGCCACGGAGGCCACCTTCGGCGGTCACCTGGCGGACGGCACCGGACCCTTCCTGCGCACCGGCGACCTCGGCTTTCTCGACCAGGGCGAGCTGTTCGTCACCGGCCGCTTGAAGGACCTGATCATCGTCCACGGCGAGAACCACTATCCGCAGGACTTGGAGTGGACCGCGGAGCGCGCCCATCCCGCGCTGCGGCCGGGTTTCGGCGCGGCCTTCGCCGTGGAGACGCCGGCCGGCGAGGGCGTGGTGCTGGCGCTGGAGCTGGACCGGCGCGCGCAGGCCGAGGCCGACGTCGAAGCGGTGTTCCGCGCGGTGCGCCGCGCGATCGCGGTGGAACACGGCCTGCCGGTGCATGCCATCGCCCTGCTGCGCGCGGGCGGATTGCCGCGCACTTCCAGCGGCAAGGTGCAACGCCACCGCTGCCGGGAGGCCTTCCTGGCCGGAGAGCTGCCGCTGGCGGTGCCGATCGATGCCGGCACCGAGCCCGTGCACGACGAGCGCGCGGAAGAGGCCGAGCGCCGCGAGCGCCTGGGCTACGTGCTGCCGCGCGACGAGCGCGAGCAGGCCGTGTGGGACATCTGGTGCGAAGTGCTGGGCACGCGCGCCTTCGGCGTGCACGAGAGCTTTTTCGAGCTCGGCGGCAATTCGCTGCGCATGACGCAGGTGCTCTCGCGGCTGTCGGCGCGCTTCGGCGTGGCGCTGCCGCTGGCCGAGCTGTTCGAGCATGCCAGCGTGGCCGCGATGGCGGCCCACGTGGCGAAGGCCGAGCAAGAGCCGCTGGAGAGCCGGGCGGCGGCACCGGCCGGCATCGAGCCCGTGCCGCGCGGCGCGCCGCTGCCGGCCTCGCTCTCGCAGCGGCGCATGTGGGTGATCCAGCATTTCGACCCCGCATCGACCGCCTACAACGTGCCGATCGCCATACGGCTGCGCGGCGCCTTCGATCCGGCGCTGTGCCAGCAGGCGCTCGACGCCATGGTGCAGCGGCACGAGGGCCTGCGCACCTGCTTTGTCATGGGCGAGCACGAGCCGATGCAGGCGATCCTCCCCGCGCTCGCAGTGCCGATCGAGCAGATCGACCTCAGCCGGCTGCCCGAGCGCGAGCGCAACGCGCAGGCGCGCGTGCTGCTCGCCGAGCGCGCGGCGCAGCCTTTCGACCTGTCGCAGGCGCCGCTGCACCGGCCGACCCTGATCCGCTTGGGCGAGCGCGAGCACGTGCTGTTCTGGCTGCTGCACCACGCGATCACCGACAACTGGGCCGGGGCGCTGCTGATGCGCGAAGCCCTCGCCGCGTATGGCGCGCTGGCGGCCGGGCGCGAGCCGCTGTCGGCGCCGCCGGCGATCGGCTATGCCGACTACGCGGCCTGGCAGCGCAGTCCGGCGGCGGTGGAAGCGCGGCGGCCGCACCTCGACTACTGGCTGGAGCGCCTGCGCGACCTGCCCGACCTGGACCTGCCCACCGACTTTCCGCGGCCCGCCAAGGCCAGCCACCGGGGCGCGCGCGTCTCGGCCGGGCTGCCGCCGCGGCTGCGCGAGGCGATGCGCGACTTCGGCGGGCGCGAGGCGGTCACGCCCTTCGTGGTTTACCTCTCGGCCTTCGTGCTGATGCTGTCGCGCCACGCGAAGAGCGAGGACATCGCGATCGGCACGCCGATCGCGAACCGCCACCGCTTCGCCGCCGAGCCGCTCGTGGGGACGCTGGTCAACACGCTGGTGATGCGCACCGATCTCGGGGGCGACCCCAGCTTCACCCAGCTGGTGCATCGCGTGCGCCGCAACGCGCTGGAGGCCTACACGCACCAGGACGCGCCCTTCGACGAGCTGATCGACGCGCTGGGGCACGACCGCACGCTGCACCCGGAAGGCCCGGTACGCGTGCTCTTCAACGTGCTCAATGCGCCGGTGGGCGAGCCGGAGCTCTTCGGGCTGGAGGTGGACGAGTTCGACTTCGAGCGCGTGGCCGCGCAGTTCGACCTGTCGATGCACATCGACACCGAGTTCTCGCACCGCATCCACCTCGAATACGCGAGCGATCTCTACAGCGAGGCCACCGCCGCGCGCATGCTCGAGAACTACCTCGCGCTCGTCGAGCGGCTGCTCGCGCAGCCCGAGCGCCGGATCTCGACCCACGAGATGCTCGCGCCGGCGCAGCTCAACCTGCTGCGCCATGGCTGGAACGGCGCGCGCTCGCCGCTGCCCGCACGGCAGCTGGTGCACGACTACCTGGACCTGGGCGCGCCGGAAGTGCGCGAGCGCGTGGCGGTGATCGACGCAGCCGGCGGCACGCTGAGCTACGGCGAGCTCGAGGCGCGCTCGAACCGGCTGGCCCACGCGCTGCGCGTGCGCGGCATCGCGCGCGGCCGGCGCGTCGGCCTGTGCATTGCGCGCAGCCCCGACATGCTGATCGCGCAACTGGCGGTGATGAAGGCGGGCGCGGCCTACGTGCCGCTCGACCCGGACTACCCGGCAGATCGCCTGCGCTTCATGGCGGCCGATGCAGACCTGGCCGCGGTGCTCGCGCAGCAGGACACGCACGGCATCCTCGAGGGGCTGGCGATCCCGATGCTGGCCGTCGACGACGCGCAGCTGGCGGCCGGGCATCCGGACGAGCCGCTGGCCCCCGACACCGCGCTCGACGCCACGCCGCTGGACGAGGCCTACCTGATCTACACCTCCGGCTCCACCGGCCAGCCCAAGGGCGTGCGGGTGCCGCACCGCGGGGTGGTCAACTTCCTGGCCGGGATGGTGAAGGCGCCGGGCCTGACGGCGCAGGACTGCGTGCTGGCGATCACCAGCCCTTCCTTCGACCCTTCGGTACTGGACCTGCTGCTGCCGCTGGTGGTGCGCGCGAAGGTGATCATCGCCTCGCAGCAGCAGGTGCACGATCCGGCAGCGTTGCGCAAACTGCTCGAGACGCATCGGGCCACGCTGCTGCAGGCCACGCCCTCGGCCTGGCGCGCGCTGCTCGAGACTGGCTGGGCCGGGGCGCCGGGCTTCCGCGGACTGATCGGCGGCGAGTCGCTCCCGCCGATATTGGCCGAGCAGCTGCTGGCGCGCATGGCCGAGCTCTGGAACATCTACGGGCCCACCGAGAGCACGGTCTGGGCCACCGGGTGGAAGGTGGTCGAGCCGCGCAAGGCGATCGCGATCGGGCGGCCGATCGACAACGTCACCGTCTGGGTGCTCGACGAGCACGGCCATGCCTGCCCGATCGGCGTGCCGGGCGAGCTCTACATCGGCGGCGCCGGCGTCACCCTCGGCTACTACCACCGTGACGAGCTCACGGCCGAGCGCTTCGTGCCCGACCCCTTCGGCGAGGAGCCCGGTGCGCGCCTCTACCGCACCGGCGACCTGGGCCGCTGGCGCCACGATGGGCTGCTCGAGCTGATGGGCCGCGCCGACCACCAGGTGAAGCTGCGCGGCTTCCGCGTCGAGATGGGCGAGATCGAATCCGCGCTGCTCGACCATCCCGAGCTGGCGCACTGCGTGGCGGTGACGCGCGCGGAGCGCGAGGACGACGTGCGGCTGGTGGCCTACTTCGTCTCGCGCGGCCCGGTGCCGCCGGCGCCGCCGGTGCTGCGCGAGCACCTGCGCACGCGGCTGCCGCACTACATGATCCCGCAGCACTTCGTCTCGCTGGACGCGATGCCGCTGCTGCCCAACGGCAAGGTCAACCGCGCTGCACTGCCGGCGCCGGTGATGGACGTCGTCCTGGCCGACGGCCGCAGCTACGTAGCGCCGGCCACGCACGGCGAGCAGCTCATCGCCGGCATCTGGTCGGAACTGCTGGGGGTCGAGCAGATCGGCCGCACCGACAACTTCTTCGACCTGGGCGGGCACTCGCTGCTGGCCATGCGGGCCGTCGCGGCCATCGAAGCACTGATGGGCTGGAAGGTCGCGCCGCGCCGGCTCATCTACGAGAGCCTGCAGCAGATCGCGCGCGAGGAGAACCTTCAGGCGCGCTGAGTTCTGAAGGGCTTGCTCAGGAAGGGCGAGCCCTTTTCGCCGAAGCGCCAGGGCACGTCGGCCGCCTTCGAGATGCCGATGCGCGGCCCGGCCTCGACCACCACGGCCGGGTGATCGTCGGGGGCGGCGAGCAGCGCGAAGGGCGGCCGGTCGAGCCGCTTGCCGTTGAACCCACCGTCGATGCCCAGCGCCTGCGCCACCCGGCCGGGGCCGGCGCACAGCAGGCGGATGTCGTCGAGGCCGCGCCGCGCGCGCATGCGCTCCAGCCCGGTGGTGGGCGCCAGCGCGCGGATCAGCACCCCGGCGCCGTGCCCTTCTTCGCGGCAAACGAAGTTGAGGCACCAGTGGATGCCGTAGGAACGATAGACATAAGCCCGGCCGGGCGGTCCGAACATCGCAGCGTTGCGCAGGGTGGGCCCGCTGAAGCTGTGCGAGGCCGGGTCCTCGCGGTCGTAGGCCTCGGTCTCGACGATGCGGCCGCCGACGCCGCCGACCAGCAGCACCAGGCCGATGAGTTGCGGTGCCACCTCGTGCGAGGGCGCGAGGAAATCGATGTCGGCGGGGATGCGTGCTTTCACTGCGCCATTCGCCTTCGCAGCGGCCGTGCGGCTCATAGTCCCTTTTCCACCATTTCCAGGAGCCTGCGGCCCAGTTCGTCGGTCTGCTCGCGGGGCGCACCGCGCAGCGGGCCATCGATGATCAGGAGCGCCAGGCCGTGGACCGCCGACCAGGCCAGGAACTCGGCGCCGGGACGACGTTCGGGGGGCAGGACCCCGGCCGCCACCATCTGGTCGAGCGAGGCGCCCAGCAGCTCGAAAGGGTTGAGACCGCTCGCGCCGCCCTTGGCGGCGTTGGGAGGGTCCTCCAACTCCACCGGTGCGCCGAAGGCAGTGCGGAACAGGCCGGTCTGCTCCTGGGCGAAACGCAGGTAGCCGGCGCCGATGGCGCGAACGCTCGCGCGGGCGATCTCCGCGGGCGAGCCTTCGCGCGGCACCGCGGCGAGCTCGGCCTCCATGGCGCCGGCCGCCGCCGACAGGGCCGCGGCCCGCACGGCCAGCAGCAGCGCCTGGCGGCTGGTGAAGTGCCGGTAGGCCGCATTGGGCACGACGCCGGCACGCCGGGTGGCCTCGCGCAGCACCACCGCCTCCGGGCCGCCCTGCCGGGCCAGCTCGACCCCCGCCTCCAGCAATGCCCGGCGCAGATCGCCGTGGCGATAAGTGCTGCGTGCCGGGGGCACGGGGCTGGGGAGCGTCGGGTCGTTATTCATGTGGACAGCGTCCATTATCTTTGCTATTGTTTTGTGGACGTTGTACACAACGACGGAATTTCCCTCTACCAACGCGTTTTTTCCCAAAGGAAGCCAGACATGAGCAACAAGATCTTCGTGAACCTCCCTGTCAAGAACCTCGAGAAGTCCAAGGCCTTCTACGGGGCGCTCGGCTACAGCTTCGACCCGCGCTTCACCAACGAGCAGGGCGCCTGCATGGTGATCAGCGAAGACATTTACGCGATGCTCCTGGTCGAAAGCTACTTCAAGACCTTCACCCCCAAGGCCATCGCCGACGCCTCGAAGACCACCGAGGTGCTGCTGTGCCTGTCTTGCGAGAGCCGGGCCGAGATCGATGCCCAGGTCGCCAAGGCCGTGGCCGCCGGCGGCAGCACGCCCACCGAGGCGAAGGACCATGGCTTCATGTACCAGCACGGCTTCCAGGACCTCGACGGCCACATGTGGGAGCTCGCGTACATGGACATGAGCGCCTTCCCGCAGGCCTGAGCGCCGCACGAATCGAATCCCTCACCCACCCACCACTCCCAAAGGAGATTGCCATGCATGTCCAGTCCTACCTGTTCTTCGAAGGCCGCTGCGAAGAGGCGCTCGAGTTCTACCGCGCCAAGCTCGGCGCCGAGGTGACGATGCTGATGCGCTTCAAGGACAGCCCCGAACCGATGGACAACGCCGAGATGTGCGGCGGCGCCGAGATGTCCGGTCCGCCTCCCGAGAACAACGTGATGCACGCCGAGTTCAAGATCGGAGACACCACGCTGATGGCCTCCGACGGCATGGCCAAGGAGGCGCCCGTCTTCCGTGGCTTCTCGCTGTCGCTGACCGTGGCGGACGAGGCCGATGCCAAGCGCAAGTTCGCGGCGCTCGGCGAGGGCGGCCAGGTTCAGATGCCGCTCGGGCGGACCTTCTTCTCGCCCTGCTTCGGCATGGTGCAGGACCGCTTCGGGGTCAGCTGGATGGTCGGCGTGTTCGAGGCGCCGAAGGGCTGAGCGTTTCGGGGCACGTTCGAACGGCGACGAAGGGTCCGTCGCCGGCAAGGCAGGAAGCAAGCTGAGCCGAACGTGCCCGTCCTGTGCTCCAGCTCATTCCCCATCGTTCCTATCGATGAGCAGAGCTCACCCGGGGAGGAGGCGGCCTGCCATGAGGCGGTCGCGCAGGCCATGGACAGTCTCTGAAATGAGTTTCGCGGGCGACATGGCGATGAACTGGCGGCCAGCGGATTGTTGGCCAAGCTGCCGAAGTTCCTCGCAGACTGAACGTCCTCAGGTCCTGGCCGCGCGCCGCGCGCTGCGCCGAGAACGCGCCAGGGCGACGAATTCGATCAGGCCCCACACCAAGGCACCGCCGAGCGCGCGGAAGGCATGACGGTTCGGAGGCCAGAGGAGGGAGGATTGCATGGTGTGGCGGGTGCCCTCGACGGGTGCCCTTTCGCCACGCTAAGGGACTTGTATGACATGTTGATGGCATGCATTGCCGCTATCCTGCGCGCTCCCTTTCCCTGTATGCCATCCTACGCGTGAATCCCCCGGACATGCCCGAACTGCTGGAGCTGGCGCAGCTGATCCAGCTGGCCGGCGCGCACCTGGAGACCCGCGTCCTGTGCGAAGTGGCGGCCGGCGCGCGGCGCTTCCCGGTCCAGGCCTTTCTGCTCGGCAGCACGCGCCCGGACGCACCGGCCGTGGGCTTCTTCGGCGGGGTGCACGGGCTGGAGCGCATCGGCGCGCAGGTCGCGATTGCCTACCTGCGCAGCCTGGTGATGCGGCTCGCCTGGGACGAGACGCTGCATCGGCAGCTGGAGACGATGCGGCTGGTGTTCATGCCGCTGGTCAATCCGGGCGGCATGTGGCTCGGCACGCGCGCCAATCCCAACGGCGTCGACCTGATGCGCAACGCGCCCATCGAATCGAAGGAGCGCGTGCCCTACCTGATCGGCGGCCAGCGCATCAGCGCGAACCTGCCCTGGTACCGCGGCGCTGCCACCGCGCCGATGGAATGCGAGAGCGCCGCGCTGTGCACGCTGGTCGAGACCGAGCTGCTGGGTCGGCCGCTCAGCGTGGCGGTGGACTGCCACTCGGGCTTCGGCCTGACCGACCGCATCTGGTTCCCGTATGCGCACACCACGCGACCCATCGGGCACCTGGCGGAGATGCACGCGCTGTGCGAGATCCTCGACCAGAGCCTGCTGCACCATCGCTACAAGCTGGAGCCGCAGAGCCGGCAGTATCTGGCGCACGGCGATCTCTGGGACCACCTCTATCTGGGCGCCGATCACCGGCCGGGCAGCGTGTTCCTGCCGGTGACGCTCGAAATGGGGTCGTGGCTGTGGGTCAAGAAGAACCCGCGCCAGCTCTTCTCGCGCCACGGCATCTTCAACCCGGTGATCGAGCACCGTCACCAGCGCGTGCTGCGCCAGCACATCGGATGGCTGGACTTCATCACCCGCGCCGTCGGCAGCCACGAACGCTGGCTGCCCACCGGTACGCGACGCACGCAGCACGAGCAGCAGGCGCTGGCGCGCTGGTACGGGAGGCACTGATGGAGACCTGGGTGCTGATGCGGGGACTCACGCGCGAGAGCGGGCACTGGGGGCGCTTCGTCGGGCTGCTGCAGGACCGCTTTCCCGCCGCGCGGATCGTGGCGCTCGACCTCCCCGGCAACGGGCGGCTGAACGCGCTGCGCAGCCCGGCGCGCATCGGGCCCGCGATGGAAGCCTGCCGCGAGCAGCTTCGCGCGCTCGGCATCGCGCCGCCGTACCGCTTGCTCGCGATGTCGCTGGGCGCGATGGCGGCGGTGGACTGGGCAGTGCAGCATCCGCGCGAGCTCGCAGGCTGCGTGCTGATCAACACCAGCCTGCGACCCTTCAGTCCCTTCTACGAGCGCCTGCGACCCGGCAACTACTGCGCCCTGCTCGGGCTGGCCTTCGGGCGGCAGGGCGCTCGCGAGCGCGAGGCGACGATCCTGCGGCTCACCACCCGCCACGCCGACGGCGGCATGGCCGTGCTCGACGACTGGACGGCGATCCGCGAGGCGCGGCCGGTGTCACCGTCGAACGCGGTGCGCCAGGTGCTGGCGGCGGCGCGCTATCGGGCGCCGGCGAAGGCGCCTTCGGTGCCGCTGCTGGTGTTGGCGAGTGCCTGCGATGGCCTGGTGAATCCGAACTGCTCACGGCGACTGGCGCGCCAGTGGGGCGTGGAAATCGCGGAGCACCCCAGTGCCGGGCACGACCTGCCGCTGGACGATGGCGCGTGGCTTGCGGCGCAGGTGGGGCGCTGGGCCGCGCAGGGCCTCAGCCGGGCATCAGCTGCTCCACCAGGTCATCCAGCCGCGCCTTGACCCGGCGCCAGTCCGGCATCAGCGTGTCCAGCAGCTGGTGGAAGCGCGGACCGTGGTTGTGCTCGCCGAGATGGCACAACTCGTGGATGAGCACGTAGTCGATGCATTCGCGCGGCGCCTTCACGAGATTCGGGTTGAACGGGAGACGGCCTGCTGGCGAGCAGCTGCCCCATCGCTTCTTCGTGACGCGCAGCTGCATCGGCGGCGGCGTGCGGACCCAGCTCAGAGAGGGCGCGAGGGCCGCGAGGCGCGCGGCCAGCACCTCGCCGGCACGCCTGCGGTACCAGGCATCGAGCAGCGCCTGCACGCGGGCAGCATCGCCATTTGCAACTGCGACTTCGATGCGCTTTCCGCGCAAGCGCACGGGGCCGTCCCGGCCTTCGTCGACGACGACCTTGAGCACGTAGCGCCCGCCGAGATAGAACAAGGACTCGCCGCTGGCATGCGCGCGCGGCGACGCATGCGCAAGGCGCTCTCGAACAGCCG
Organism: Variovorax stachyos; assembly: GCF_051400855.1. Lineage (NCBI taxonomy): Bacteria > Pseudomonadati > Pseudomonadota > Betaproteobacteria > Burkholderiales > Comamonadaceae > Variovorax > Variovorax stachyos. The sequence goes on from NZ_JBLFFN010000006.1 coordinate 377,456, forward strand.
CGATCTGGCGGCTGATCCAGTGCGCGCGCCGCTGCACGGCCGCCTGCAGCGCGGCGTCGGACGTCTCCTGCGGCACATCAACCAGCACGCGCCTATCGGGTTGGACATGATGGCGATGCGCCGCGCCTTGCGTGCCGGCTGCACGCGCAGGCTGAACGCGATCCGTTCGTCGACGTAGCGAAGGCTTCGAAGGGCTGCAACGCTCACGCACGACGCCCCATGTCGACGCGGGCGATCTGGAGCACATGCCCGATCACGTCGTTGGCCCGTTTGAGGCCGACCGCCGCATAGGCAACCCGGCTCGGCCGATGGGGCCGACGCTCGGGGGCGGCACGGCCGCCGGAAGCGTTTGCACAAGAAAAAACGCGCCCCAGGGGGCGCGTTCCGATCGGGAGCGAAGGGCGCGTTACCTGGCCGCGACCACCCGCACCATTTCCAGGCACTTGTTGGAGTAGCCCCACTCGTTGTCGTACCAGCTCACCAGCTTGATGAAGGTGCCATCGAGCGCGATGCCGGCCTCCGCGTCGAAGATGGAGGTGCGCGGGTCGCCGCGGAAGTCGGTGGCGACCACCTTGTCTTCGGTGTAGCCCAGCACGCCCTTGAGCGCGCCCTCGCTCTGTGCCTTCATCTCGGCGCAGATTTCCTTATAGGTGGCTTCCTTCACCAGTTCGACGGTGAGGTCGACCACCGAGACGTCGGAGGTCGGCACGCGGAAGCTCATGCCGGTGAGCTTCTTGTTGAGCTCGGGAATGACGACGCCGACAGCCTTGGCCGCGCCGGTGCTGGAGGGAATGATGTTCTCGAGGATGCCGCGGCCGCCGCGCCAGTCCTTGTTGCTGGGGCCGTCCACGGTCTTCTGGGTGGCGGTGGCGGCGTGCACGGTGGTCATCAGGCCGCGCTTGATGCCCCACTTGTCGTTGAGCACCTTGGCCAGCGGCGCCAGGCAGTTGGTGGTGCAGCTGGCGTTGCTGATGATGGCCTCGCTGGCGTACTTCTTGTCGTTCACGCCGTAGACGAACATGGGGGTGTCGTCCTTGCTCGGCGCCGACATGATCACCTTCTTGGCGCCGGCGTCGAGGTGCTTCTGGCAGGTCTCCTTGGTGAGGAAGAGGCCGGTGGATTCGAGCACCACCTCGGCGCCCACTTCGTCCCACTTGAGGTTGGCCGGGTCGCGTTCCTGCGTCAGGCGGATCTTCTTGCCGTTGACGATCAGGGTGTTGCCCTCGACGTTGATCTCGCCCTGGAAGCGGCCGTGCACCGAGTCGTACTGGAGCATGTAGGCCAGGTATTCGGGCTCGAGCAGGTCGTTGATCGCGACGATCTCGATGTCGTTCTTGAAGTTCTGCACCGCCGCACGCAGCACGTTGCGACCGATGCGGCCGAAGCCGTTGATGCCGAGTTTGATAGCCATGTGGTTTGCTCCTGGAAGTTGAAAACTGGGTGCGGCCGGATCAGCGCGCGAGCGCCGTCTCGACCGTGGCAGCGACGTTCTCCGCCGTGAAGCCGAAGTGCTTGAACAATACGCCGGCGGGCGCCGACTCGCCGTAGGTGTCGATCCCGACGACGGCCGCGACGCCGTACTTCCACCAGCCGTCGGTGGCGCCCATCTCGACTGCGATGCGCGGGGTTCCCTGCGGCAGCACGCTCTTCTTGTAGGCGATGTCCTGGCGGTCGAAGGTGGTGGTGGAAGGCATGGAGACCACGCGCACGGCGATCTTCTTCGCGGCCAGCAGCTCCTGGGCCTTGAGTGCGAGCTGCACTTCGGAGCCGGTGGCGATGATGACGGCCTGCAGCTTCTTCTTCAAGCCGTCGGGCTCGGCCAGCACGTAGGCGCCCTTGCTGATGTCGCTCAGGTCCTTCTTGGGCGCGTAGGGCAGGTTCTGGCGCGACAGCAGCAGCGCGGTCGGGCGCGTAGCGTTTTGCAGCGCGACGGCCCAGGCCACCGCGGTCTCGGCCGTGTCGGCGGGACGCCAGACGTCGAGATTGGGGATGAGGCGCAGCGAGGCCGCATGCTCGATGGACTGGTGCGTGGGACCGTCCTCGCCGAGGCCGATGGAGTCGTGGGTGAAGACATGCACCACGCGTTGCTTCATCAGCGCCGCCATGCGGATGGCATTGCGGCCGTAGTCGCTGAAGGTCAGGAAGGTGCCGCCGTAGGGAATGAAGCCGCCGTGCAGCGCGACGCCGTTCATGATGGCGGCCATGCCGAACTCGCGCACGCCGTAGTTGATGTGGCGGCCAGGCATGCCGTCGGGCAGCTGCTCGTTGCCCTGGGTGCGGACCACGGCGCCGCTGGCATCGAAGCGCAAGGCCGGCGTGCTCTTGGTGTTGGTCAGGTTGGAGCCGGTGAGGTCGGCGCTGCCGCCCAGCAGCTCGGGCAGGGCGGCGGTGAAGGCTTCGAGCGCCAGCTGCGAGGCCTTGCGCGAGGCCACGGTTTCGGCCTTGGTGTGGGCCGTGACCACGGCATCGAAAGCGGTCTGGTGGAAGTTCTTCGGCAGCTCGCCCTTCATGCGGCGGGTGAACTCGGCCGCCAGGTCGGGGTACTGCCTGGCATAGGCGGTGAACTTGTCGTTCCACGCCGCTTCGCGCTGCGCGCCGGCTGCCTTGGCGTCCCATTCCTCGTACACCGCGTGCGGCAGTTCGAAGGGCTCGTGCGGCCACTGCAGCGCCGTGCGGGTGAGGCCGATTTCGTCCGTCCCCAGGGGCTCGCCGTGGGCCTTGGCGGTGTTGGCGCGGTTGGGGCTGCCCTTGCCGATCTGCGTCTTGCAGATGATGAGGGTGGGGCGCTCGTCCTGCTGCCGGGCCTGGTGGATGGCGTCCGACACTTCCTTGGTGTCGTGGCCGTCGATGGGGCCGATCACGCTCCAGCCGTAGGCCTTGAAGCGTTCCGCCGTGTTGTCGATGAACCAGGGCTTGACCGGACCGTCGATCGAGATGCCGTTGTCGTCATAGAGCGCGATCAGCTTGCCCAGCTTCCAGGCACCCGCCAGCGCGGCGGCCTCGTGGCTGATGCCCTCCATCAGGCAGCCGTCGCCGAGGAAGGCGTAGGTGCGGTGGTCGACGATCTGGTGATCGGGCCGGTTGAACTCGGCGGCCAGCAGCTTTTCGGCCAGCGCAAAGCCGACCGCGTTGGTGATGCCCTGGCCCAGCGGGCCGGTGGTGGTCTCGACGCCGGGCGTGACACCCGTTTCGGGGTGGCCGGCGGTCTTGCTGTGCAGCTGGCGGAAGCGCTTGAGCTCCTCCACCGGCAGCGCGTAGCCCGTCAGGTGCAGCACGGCGTAGATGAGCATCGAGGCATGGCCGTTGGAGAGCACGAAGCGGTCCCGGTCGAACCACTGCGGGTTGACGGGGTTGTGCTTGAGGTGATCGCCCCACAAGGCGACCGCCATGTCGGCCATGCCCATCGGTGCGCCCGGATGCCCGGAGTTCGCGAGTTGAACGGCATCCATGGCCAGCGCGCGGATCGCGTTGGCCATCAGGGCTTGGTTGGCCATGTGGTCGGAACTTTCTTGGGGAGCAGTTGGGGAGCCCGCGATTTTAGCGGGCGGTGCCTGGCACCCGCCCGGAGGCGGGGCAGAGGGCTGATAGAGTGCCGGCCATGCATGGGCTGCACCTGACCGCCGACCTCCACGATTGCGCATGCGACATGGCCTGGCTCGTGGACGCGCAGCTCCTGGGCGCCGCATGCGTGAAGGCGGTCGAGGCCGCGGGCCTGCAGGCCGTGGGCACGCTGTTCCACACGTTTCCGGCGGGGCCGCGAGGACCTGGCGGCGTGACCGCCACGGTGCTGCTGGCCGAGTCGCACCTGTGCATCCACACCTGGCCTGAGCAGCGCGGCGCGACCCTCGACGTCTATGTCTGCAATTTCGGCGCCGACCATTCGGCCAAGGCGCGCGCGCTGATGGGGGCGCTGGAGGCGGTGTTCGCGCCGGTCCGGGCCGAGCGGCATGCGCTGCAACGCGGCACCATGCCGGGAAAGGCCGCCGAATGAGCATCCGGGCCATGATTCTGGCCGCAGGTCGCGGCGAACGCATGCGGCCGCTAACCGACGAGCGGCCCAAGCCGCTGCTCGAGGTGCACGGCAAGCCGCTGATGCAATGGCCCATGGAGGCGCTGGCGGCCGGCGGCTTCACGCAGCTTGTGGTCAACACCGACTGGCTCGGCGAACAGATCGCGACGCGCTTCGGGCCGCGCCACGCCGCTTCCGACATCGTCTATTCGCACGAGGGCCGCGACTTCGGCGCTGCGCTGGAGACGGCGGGCGGCATCGTGCGCGCGCTGCCGCTGCTGGGAGGCATCTTCTGGGTGCTGGCGGGCGACGTGTTCGCGCCGGATTTCGCGTTCAGCCAGGCGGCGGTGGACCGTTTCGTGGCTGGCGCACGGCTCGCGCACCTGTGGCTGGTGCCGAACCCGCCGCACAATCCGCGCGGCGATTTCGGGATCTCGCCCGGCGGGCTGGCACTGAACGAGGCGCCGGCGAAGCACACTTTCTCGACCATCGGGCTGTACCGTGCGGCACTGTTCGCGCCGCCGTACTGCGACATCCCGGCCGGCAATCCCGGCGGCGTCAAGGCGCCCCTCGCGCCGCTGCTGCGCGCCGCCATGGCCGACGGTCGGATCAGCGCCGAGCTCTACCAGGGCGCCTGGACCGACGTCGGGACGCCCGAGCGGTTGGCTGTGCTGAACGCAGAAAGAAACAGGACCGTGCAAGGCGCGCCGGTGAGTCGCTAGATCGAAGCGCGACGGATCGGGGCACACGACGAGGCCATGCCGCGGCCGGACAAAAAAAGGCCCGCACGAGGCGGGCCGGAAGTCAGCTGGATCGAACTGGCCGATCAGGGCACATTGGCGCTTCGAATGTGGAAGGGCCTGCCTTCCATCGCAAAGCTGCCGCCGAACTCGACGTTGACCCCGTTGGTGGGCTGCACCGGGCAGCCGCCGGGTGGCTGGCAGGACCAGGAGCCGCCGCGGTCGGCGAAGACGACGGAACCATAGCGGTAGTTCGACACCTTCTTGCCGGC